>JALOAM010000028.1 GCA_023228765.1 Dehalococcoidia bacterium | reverse complement strand
GAACGACCGCCGCTACGCGAAGGCCACCGTGGCCCGCAAGGTCGCGGCCGTGAAGTCGTTCTGCGCCTTCCTGCTGGACAGCGGGGACCTGCAGAGCAATCCCGCGACGCAGGTCGACTCCCCCCGTGCCCCCAAGCCGGTGCCGAAGCCCATGACCACCGCGGAGGTGGACTCCCTGCTCCAGGAGCCTCGCAAGTACGACTCGCCCGAGGCGTGCCGGGACGCGGCGATGCTCGAGCTGATGTACGGCACGGGGATGCGGGTTACCGAACTCGTGTCCCTGAACGTGGACGCCGTCCGCATCGATGAACCCTCGAACCCGTGGGTGCGCTGCCTGGGCAAGGGCGGCAAGGAACGGGACATGGAGATCCCGGCAAACGCCCTGGACGCACTCGTGACCTACCTGAACGACGCGCGACCGCTGCTCCTGAAGGCCCGCCCGCACCAGGCCCTGTTCGTGAACCGCCGGGGCGAGCGCCTGACGCGGCAGGGGTTCTGGCTGATCCTGAAGGGCTACGCCAAGTCGGCCGGCATCGACGGGCACGTCACCCCGCACACGCTGCGCCACTCCTTCGCCACCCACCTGCTGCGCGCCGGCCACTCCGTGCTGGACGTGCAGCAGCGCCTGGGCCACGCGAACGTCTCCACCACGCAGGTCTACACCCAGCTCACGGACGGCCACCTGCAGGAGGTCTACCGGGACGCTCACCCGCGGTCCGGCGGCTCCACCAACGGCCCCACCCCGATCGGCGACTGACGCCTCGCTCGCTCGGCCCCATCCGAGCGAGGTCTAGACGCTCGGAGTTGTCGCCCAGCCTTCCCGCTGCGATCCTCGCCTCGGGCGCGACGTTCATGGAGCGCGCCGACCGAGGAAGGGCCCGCTCCGTGGAGATCATCGACGTCCGCGCTCGTGAACTGCTCGACTCCCGAGGCAACCCCACCGTGGAGGTGGATGTCGAACTCGAGGATGGCTCCGTCGGCCGGGCGCTCGTCCCGTCGGGGGCCTCCACCGGCGCGTACGAGGCGGTCGAACTGCGGGACGGTGACCCCGCCCGCTTCGGCGGCAAGGGCGTCCTGAAGGCCGTCGAGCACGTCGAGGGGCCGCTCGCCACCGCGGTCGTCGGCCTCAACGGCCTCGACCAGGCCTCCGTGGACCGCGCGATGGTGGAGGCGGACGCCACGCCGAACAAGGGCCGCCTGGGCGCGAACGCGATCCTCGGCGTCTCGCTCGCGGTCGCGAAGGCGGGCGCGGAGGCCACCGGCCAGCCGCTGTACCGCTACCTGGGCGGCGTGGACGCTCGCGTCCTGCCGGTACCGATGTGCAACGTGCTCAACGGCGGCGCGCACGCGACGAACTCCACGGACTTCCAGGAGTTCATGCTGATGCCGGTGGGCGCCCCCACCTTCCGCGAAGGCCTGCGCTGGGTGGTGGAGTGCTACCAGGCGCTGAAGGGCATCCTGCACGAGCAGGGCTTCGCCACCACTGTCGGCGACGAGGGCGGCTTCGCCCCCACGATCCCGACCAACCGCGGCGCGATGGACTTCCTGATGCAGGCGATCGAGCACGCCGGTCGCCGTGCCGGCGACGAGATCGCGATCGCCCTCGACCCTGCCGCGACCGAGCTGTTCGAGGACGGCAAGTACGTCCTCGAGCGGGAGGGGCGCACGGTCACCGGCCAGGAGCTCGCCGAGCTGTGGACCGACTGGGCGAAGTCCTACCCGATCGTCTCGATCGAAGACGGGATGGCGGAGGACGACTGGGACGGGTGGAAGGCGCTCACCGACAGCATCGGCGACTCCGTCCAGCTCGTCGGCGACGACCTCTTCGTCACGAACATCGAGCGCCTGGGCCGCGGCATCGACCTCGGCGTGGCGAACGCCATCCTGATCAAGCTCAACCAGATCGGCACGCTCACGGAGACGATGCAGGCGATCCGCATGGCGCACACCAACGGGTACCGCGCCGTGATCTCTCACCGCTCCGGTGAGACGGAGGACACCACGATCGCCCACCTCGTGGTCGCGACCGGCGCCGGGCAGATCAAGACCGGCGCGCCTGCCCGCTCGGACCGGAACGCGAAGTACAACGAGCTCCTGCGGATCGAGGAAGCCCTCGGACAGGACGCGGTCTACCCGGGCCGCTCCGCGTTCCGGCAGGGGTAGCCTGTCCACATGACAAGCCCTTCTGACGGAGCGGACAGCACCAGCGGTCCCTCGGACTACGGCCCCTCCGATTTCCGACCGAGCGTGATGCGCATCCAGGACCCGCCGCAGCGGGTCTCGGGGATGCGCGTCCCCGCCGGCTGGAAGCTCCCCGGCAAGCCGAGCGACCTCGACGAGTTCGCGGACGACGCCTGGCGGCAGACGGGCTTCCTCTGTGGCGAGGAACTCCGACTGATCGAGGCAGGGCTGGACCTGCAGGCGCGCCTCGCCGGGACCGGGTACATGCCGTCTGCACGCAACATGACCATGGCCGCCTTCGCCAGCCTCTGGTCCAGGGCGTTCCTGTCCACCTCGGACGCCGTCTCGCTGATCCGGCGCGGGGCGTACCAGTCCGCCCTCCCGCTGCTCCGCCAGGCGATCGAGTTCATCGGCGCACAGCGTGGCATCGGGGACGAGATGGACGAGTGGCGCCGCTTCACGCACGAGGCGTACGGACGCCACGAGGCGACCCGCGCGATCGAGGTCGGCCTCGGCGCGTACTTCTCCGGCGAGTCGATCGCGAGCGACGCCGACCTCCGGCTGATCTACAAGGCCGCGAGCGACCTGGGACGGCCGAACTTCGGCCCTACCGCGCTGTTCGTCGCGAACGAAGCGAGCCACGAGAAGTACCCGCTGGTCTTCGCTGATCAGGCGTTCCATCTCGGCTGGGCACAATTGACGTTGAGCTGGGCACTTCGTCTCAACGTCGCGCAATTGCACCTCGGATTACATCTTGGACAGTACTTCCCGGCCTCACAGGAGGTCCGTGGAGAGGCAGCGGAGCAGGTGCGAACGTGCGAGGCGATCCTCGGACGGACGGACCGATGCCGGCTGGAAGAGTGGCAGGACGAGCACGGCCGAAGGCGCCACCTGCTGGTGGAGTTCAAGCGCCGGCCCGGGGATGCCTCGCAGCGAGTCCTGCTGTAGTGAGCCTGTTGTAACGACCTCGCGAGGGGTCTTGGAGAGCAGTTTCTAGCCCGACTTCGGCCGCCCGTCGTAGCATTGGCGTGCAGCCGGCCGAATGCGGTTGACGTACCAGCAGCGCCATTGAGACCCCTGGAGGCGTGATGACCCTGCGCGTTGGCATTAACGGATTCGGACGCACCGGACGCACCGCGTTCCGTGCCTGGTGGCAGAACCACCGCGACGACTTCGAGATCGTCGCGGTCAACCGCGGCCCCGCCGCAATCCGCGCCCACCTGCTGGCGTACGACACCGACTACGGCCGCTTCCCCGCCAAGATCGAGGCGGGCGACGACTGCTTCTCCGTCGACGGGCACGAGGTCCGCGTCCTGAACGAGAGCAACCCGAGCGCGATCCCGTGGGCCGAGGTCGGCGTCGACGTCGTCATCGAGTCCTCCGGGATCTTCCGCGACGCCAAGGAGGCGTCCGCCCACCTGGCGGGTGGTGCGAAGAAGGTCCTGATCTCCGCCCCCGCGAAGGGGGAGGACTGGACCGTGATCATGGGCATCAACGAGGATCAGTACGACCCCGCGAACCACAACGTGATCTCCGCGGGTTCCTGCACGACGAACTGTGTCGCCCTCGCGCTGAAGGTGATGCACGACGCGTTCGGTGTGGAGAGTGGCTTCATGTCCACCATCCACGCCTACACGAACGACCAGAACCTGCAGGACAACTCCCACAAGGACCTGCGACGCGCCCGCGCCGCCGCCATGAACATCGTCCCCACCTCCTCGGGCGCCTCCGCGCTCGTGGGGCAGCTCATCCCGGAGCTGAAGGGCAAGTTCGACGGCTTCGCCTACCGCGTCCCCGTCCCCACGGTCTCCGTGGTGGACATGGTCACCAACCTCCGCGACACGCCCTCGGTCGGCGCGATCAACGAGGCGTACGTCGGCGCGTCCGAGGGCCGCATGAAGGGCTACCTGTTCACGGAGGGCAACGAGCTGGTCTCCAGCGACTTCCGTGAGCACCCCGGCTCCGCCATCTACGACGTGCCGTCCACGATGGTGGTGAACGGCGGCAAGCTCGCCAAGACCGTCACCTGGTACGACAACGAGTGGGGCTACTCCTGCCGCCTCACGGACGTCCTCGCGATGATCGCGGAGCGCGGCGTCTAGCGACGCCGCCGGGTGCGAGGGCTCCCCGCGCGAGGGGCACCCAGCACCCGCACGTCGAGCAGCCAGCCAGGGAGGCGATCCGCGACGCCCTCGCGGATCGCCCGGCGGTCCTCCGCGACCTCCACCTCGCCGTCCCCGACCTCGTCCGCGAGGTGCGCCCGGAGGTCGCGTTCGAGGAGGCAGACCAGGCCACGGGGTAGCCACGGCTCACTATCTGCCCAGACAACCCCGATCCTGTACCAAGATCGCTGTATTTCCGACGCTCCCTCGACCTTCCGACGCCGAGGCTTCGTTGTATTATGTAACAAGAGTCTGGTACTCCCGTCTGTGCTGGGCTCACTGATGCGCGGACGCCGCTGCGGCTCGAGCCGGCGTCCGCGCATCGTCACGTCCGAGGATCGCGGCGCTGCTACCGCCTCAGACGGTGGGGGCCGTACACTCCCAGTCCCATGCTTGACGCCCTCTCTGACCGACTCCAGGGCACCTTCACTCGCCTCGGCAAGAAGGGGCGCATCGGCGAGGCCGAACTCGACGAGGCGCTCCGCGAGGTGCGCATCGCGCTCCTCGAGGCGGACGTCAACTTCAAGGTGGTCCGCGACCTCGTCGCCCGCGTGCGGGAGCGCGCGCTGGGGCAGGAAGTCCTTAAGTCGATCACGCCGGCCCAGCAGATCATCGGCATCGTCAACGACGAGCTGGTGGAGACGCTGGGCAAGGAGCACGCCCCTCTCCTGAAGCCCGAGGCCGGACCGATGAAGGTCATGGTCGTCGGCACGAAGGGTGGCGGTAAGACCACCCTCGCCGGGCGGCTCGCCCTCAAGTTCAAGTCCGAGGGCATGAAGCCCCTGCTGGTCTCCACGGACTTCGAGCGTGTCGCTGCCAGCGAACAGCTCCAGGTGCTCGCCCGCTCCATCGACGTCGAGTCCTATGTCGAGGAGACCGAGGCGCCCGCTGGCGAGGTGGCGAAGCGCGGCCTGAAGCACGCCGAGAAGATCGGCGCGAACGCCGTCATCGTGGACTCCGTCGGTATCGTCAACTTCGACGACGACGCCGCGGACGACCTCGCGGCCCTCGCGGACGAGGTGGACCCCACCGAGCTGCTGATCGTGGTGGACGCGATGACCGGCCAGGAGGCCGTCACGCTTGCCAAGGAGCTGCACGAAGTCCTCGAGGGCACAGGCATCGTGGTGACGAAGGTGGACTCGGACACCCGCGGCGGCGCCGTGCTCTCCGTCCGCGAGGTCACCGGCCTGCCGGTCAAGTTCATCACCACCGGCGAGCGCCTCGAAGCGCTGGAGGAGTTCCACCCGGACCGGTTCGCCTCGCGCGTCCTCGGGATGGGCGACGTCGTGTCCCTGGTCGAGAAGGCCCGCAAGGCCGTCGGCGAACGGGACATGAAGGAAGTCGCCCGCCGGATGCAGAAGGGGCAGTTCGACCTGGAGGACTTCCTCACCCAGATGCAGCAGATGAAGCAGATGGGGCCGCTCTCCGGCATCCTGGAGATGCTGCCCGGCGCTGCCGGCCTGAAGGGTCAGCTGGGCGCGGGCGACATCGGCGAGGCGTACTTCAAGCAGGCCGAGGCGATCATCCAGTCCATGACCCCCGGCGAGCGCCGCAAGCCCGAGGTGATCAACGGATCGCGCCGGAAGCGCATCGCCCGCGGATCCGGCACGACGCCGGCGGACGTGAACCGGCTCTTGAACCAGTTCAAGGATGCCCGCAAACTGATGCAGGCCATGACCTCCGGCAAGCGCGCCGGCGGATTCATGAAGATGTTGGGGATGTAGCGCCCGATTTCGTCGGTGCCTCCCACGCCAACGTCACCATAAGCGTCCGGTCGCGTAGACTTTCTGTCTTGTGACGGTGCGCGTATCCGCGCTACGTCCTGCTGGCATCATTCCCGGCACCTGCCGGTTGTCGGTTCCGTCCGTTGGAGGATTCGCTTGCTGAAGATTCGCCTGCGCCGCACTGGTCAGAAGCACCAGCCCTCGTACCGCATCGTGGTGGCCGACAAGGACTCCCCGCGCGATGGCCGCTTCGTGGAGATCCTGGGCCACTACAACCCCCGCACCGAACCCGTGACCTTCGAGGTCAAGGAGGAGCGCGTGCGGCACTGGGTCTCCCAGGGCGCGCAGCCGACCGACACGGTCCACCGCCTCCTCCACTCGCGCGGCCTGATCGAGGCCGCTCCGCCGCAGCGCGTGACGAAGCCCTCCAAGGTCGAGCGCGAGGCTGCCGCCCGCGCCGAGGCTGAGGCGAAGGCCGCGGCCGAGGCTGCTGCCGCGAAGGCCGCCGAGGAAGCCGCCGCCGCTGAGGCTGCTGCTGCCGCCGCCAGCGCCGAGTCGTCCGAGGGCGAGGCCGAAGAGGCCTCTGCCGAGTAGCCCTCCGGGAGATCTCCTATGAAGGCGCTCATCGAATACCTCGCGCGTGCCCTGGCCGAGTTCCCGGACGAAGTCCGGGTGGCCGAGGTGCATGACGGCGACCGTGTCGTCCTCCACCTGTACGTGAACGAGTCGGACAAGGGCCGCATCATCGGCCGTGACGGCCGTTGCGCGAACGCGATCCGCTCGCTGCTGCACGTCGCCGCGGTCCGCGCCGGCGTCCGCGCCACCCTCTCGATTGAGTAGTCGTCGCTCCGGGCGCGCGCGGCGCGCGCCCTCGACCGTCCGATGACCAACGACCCTGCCGGCGGACCGCCCCCCGAGGAACACGTCGAGGAGCGCGTCGCGGTGGGCCGCATCAACGCCCCCTGGGGCGTGCGCGGCCACGTGAAGGTCACGCCGTTCACCCGGAACCCGGAGCGCCTCGCCGTCGGCAGTCGCGTCCTCGTCGCCGGCGAGCCTCGCACCATCCGTGACGTGAAGAGCCCCCGCGGGTACCCGGTCATCCTGTTCGAGGGCATCTCGGGGACGGACGCAGCCGACCGCCTGCGCGGCGCCCTCATCGAGATCGAGGAAGCCGACCTTCCCGCCCTGCCGGAGGACGAGTACTACGTCCACGACCTCGTCGGGCTGCGTGTCCTCACCGCCGCCGGCGAAGAACTCGGCACGCTGGAGGATGTCCTGGAGACCGGCTCGAACGATGTCTACGTCGTCAGGCGCCCCGGCCAGAAAGACTTGCTGGTCCCGGCCATCGACGGCGTCCTGCTCGAGGTCGACCTCGAGGCCGGCACCGTGACGATCGAGGTGGTCCCCGGCCTCCTCGACTGACCGCTCCCCGACTCCTCGGGGCATCGCGCCTCCGCCCCGCATACGACGAACCGGCCACGAGGGCCGGTCCAATCGATGTGCTGGCAGGTGATGGTGGACCCGAGGGGAGTCGAACCCCTGACCTCTGCAGTGCGATTGCAGCGCTCTCCCAACTGAGCTACGGGCCCGCAGACAGCGGTGGGTACCGCGAACCACCAGTGTAGGGACGCCTCTACCTCAGCGGCAACGAGGAGGCCTCCACCCGTCCCGTGCTGCCCTCGGGCGACGTTCGCACCGGTTCACTATCGTGTCATTGCTCCGAGGCATTCCGGAGCAGAAAGGTCTGCGTCGTGGCAACCGCTCTCGCCAACGACTATCCAGCTCAGTTCGATGTCGACTACACCGAGCGCCGAGATCGCGTGTCGGTACTGTTCCGCATCTTCCTCCTCATCCCCATCTCGATCATCGTGTCGCTCATTGCTGCCTCGCAGCGGTTCATCGCGCTCGGCACGGTGCTGATGCTGCTCTTCCGGAAGCGTTACCCGCAGCCGTGGTTCACGTGGATGCTCTACCTGAACCAGTTCAACAACCGCGTGAGCGCCTACTCCCTGCTGCTGGTGGACGAGTACCCCTCCACCACCGATCGGCAGCGCGTGACCACCGAGGCCCAGCTCGACGAGGCGTCGCTGAGCCGGTGGATGCCACTCGTGAAGTGGATCCTCGCGATCCCGCATTACATCGTGCTCGCCATCCTCGGGCTGGTCGCCATGCTGGCGGTGTTCGTCGCGTGGTTCATCATCCTCATCACGGGGCGCTTTCCTTGGGGGATGTTCGGCTTCGTGACGGGCGTGGTGCGCTGGTCCTGGCGGGTGAACGCGTACGTGTTCCTCCTGAGCACGGACCGCTACCCGCCGTTCTCGCTTCACTAGGACCCCCTCCATCCGCGAGACCCCTCTCCTTCACTAGGACGTAGGGCACGAGGCCATACGATCGCCGGGTAGCCGAGGAGGCCCCACATGTTCGTTGCCATGAACCGGTTCGAGGTCGCGCCCGGCAAGTCCGAGGACTTCGAGCGCATCTGGAGCGAGCGCGAGTCGCACCTGGACCAGGTCCCGGGCTTCCTTCGCTTCGCCCTCCTCCGCGGCGAGACCGAAGGCGAGTACATCTCGCACTCGACGTGGGAGGACCGCGACGCCTTCCTCGCGTGGATGGAGAGCGACTCCTTCCGGAAGGGCCACGCTGGACCCTCGTTGATGGGGATCCTGCAGGGCCCGCCGAAGGTCTCGCTGTACGAGGCCGCCGTCACGCAGGAGGCCGGCGGCCCGAGCCGCACGGAGTAGCTCGCACGTCGGTCGGACCGACGGGACAGTCGATCACAGACGGGCCGTGCGAAGCACGGCCCGTCTGTTGCTCCTCGCGGATCCTCCTCGGTCAGGGCACGGCGCTCACCCGTTCCTCGCCGAGGATCGAGTCACCCGCGTAGGCCCGGTAGATGACCGAGATGCCGGGGCCGGTCACCTCCGTCTTCCAGACGGTCCGCTGCGCCGGATCAGCCTCGACGATGGTCTGGACGCGGCAGCAGATGTCCTCCTCGTAGGTGTCTCCCGGGAAGATCATCAGCGTGTTGTCGTTGTCCAGCCGTTCGAGGCTCGCGCAGCACGGCGAGTAGATCGCCGGATCGGCCACGTACTCCCACACTCGCTGCGCGGTCATCGACTCGAAGTCCAGCTCGAGTTCGAGCGCACGGGAGTAGTGCCCACCCTCCTCCTCCGGCCGCGTGTTGCCGTTGTCGAAGAGCAGGATGTTCCCGTTCTCCAGCTGGCGGGGAGAGTGCTGGTGGTAGAAGCGGTCCGCCGGATCCGGGAAGTCGAAGCTGCTCCCCTCGCCCCCCAGCCGCCAGTTCACCGAGCCGAAGTCGCTGGAGATCGAGTGCACCTGGTCGAGGTGCCGGGACGAGACGACGAAGCTTCCGTCCGGGGCGAGCTTCACGGAGTTCCCGTGCGTCCAGTCCTGCGTCGGCAGGTCCTCGTCACAGCCACGCCACATGAAGCCCTCGGGGATGTCGGAGTCGTCGGTGCGGTTCGCCGTGGCATCCTCGACATCGTGGATGCTCCACACCTCGTCCATCGCCCCCGTCTGGGGGTCCCAGCGCCAGATCGTGTCGCCCACCTGGAGCCGATCCGCGTCGTCGAAGGTGTCGCGCACGTCGAAGCCCATCGTCAGCACGGAGCCATCCGGCAAGACCTCGACCTCGTGGTGGTAGACGATCGGCACGCAGGACGACTGCATCTCGGCGACAGGCTCGCCGAGGGGTGTGACCTCCCGGAGCCCGAATGAATGGTCGATGTAGACGAAGTTCCCGTTGTCCTGCCGCGCCATGGCATTCGTCTCGCCGGGAGACTTCGAGTACCAGACGATCTCGGAAGCGCTGTCGATGGCGACCAGACCGGTGAACGCGGGTTGTCCCTCCCACTCCACCAGGTTGAGGTCCATCAGCGTCAGGTCGCTGGAGGCGGCCCCTTCCACCACGTTGAACTGGACACGCTGCAGGCCCGGAGGCAACGAGCCGGTCTCGAACATGCCGGTTGGACCGGGGACGTCCTCGCCGTCGAGGCCGACGCCGAACACCTGGAACTCGTAGGCAGTCTCCGGCCTCAGGCGGGCGACGTTCACCTCGTAGGCGCCGTCCTCGACGCGCACGGGCGCTGTGCGTCGCGGCCCGGTGTCGCCATTGCCGAACTCGACGACCACCTCGTCGGTGGCGGACCACTCGCCGCGCACTCGGCCAATGAGACTGTTGTCCATTGGCTCAAACACGCAGTTGGTGGCTTCGTCTCCGCAGGTTCCTGAACTCTGTACGTCGCGCAGTACGGGGGTAGCGGCCGGTGGAGTTGTCGACGACGAGGGGGACGGCGGCTCCGACCCCTCCTGGCATGCAGCCGCGAATATCAACAGACCGCTCAGTAGCGCGACTCCGTATGCACCCCTGATGGGGCACCCCCTTCCTCGGTGCAGCGCGCGGGAGCCGAACCGCGACGCTGCCAGCGCCGGTTGTCCCTCCAGCGTACTGTCCGAGGACCGCGACACCGGCCGGCAACGAGCCCATGCGACCCGGTTACCAGGCCCCGCCGCCGCTCTGCAACGCTCCCGTCACGCCGGTGCCCGGGATTGTGTCGAGTGGTTCATCAAGTCGCGGAGTTTGGCGGCAGGCCGAAGCCCGGTATTCTCGGGGCAGTGCCCTCGTAGCTCAGGGGATAGAGCGGCGGCGTCCTAAGCCGCGCGTCGGGAGTTCGAATCTCTCCGGGGGCGCCACTACCACGCGGATCATGCGGAGCCACCATGCCCGAGCCATCCGCCCTCGACCGTGTCCGCGAGATCTGCCTCGCCCTGCCCGAGGTCACCGAGCGGCCCAGCCACGGCGCCCCGACCTGGTTCGTGCGCGACCAGAAGACGTTCGTCCAGGCCTGGATCGACGGCCATCACGGCAACGAGTTCCCGCACCTCTGGTGCGCCGCCCCGCCCGGCCTGCAAGACGAACTGATCGAGGCTGACCCGGACGCCTTCTTCCGCCCGCCCTACGTCGGCCACCGGGGCTGGATCGGCATCCGCCTCGACCGGGACCTCCCGTGGGACGAGATCGAGGACCTCTGCCACGAGGCGTTTCGCACCATCGCCCCGCCCGCGCTCGTCCGTCTCATGGGCGAAGGCGCCGAGTAAGCAGCCGGAGTTGGCGGCTATCCTGCCGCTGCCTCCGCCCCCACTACCCGCAACACCTCGCGGGGACTCGGCACGTCACCCGCGAGGTCGCTGCGGTAGGCATACGGCATCGAGCCATCGGGCCGCACGAGGAACACGCCGCCGAGCTGTGCGGCGTCCCCCTGCTTCTTCTTCGGGAAGAACCCGCGGAGCACGGTCTTCAGGCCGTTCCAGTAGACGCGGGGATCGAGGAGCGCGATCGCTCCGGGACGCTTCGCGCCCAGCGCGTCGTACACCTCGCGGCCGGGGTTCGTGTAGAGCGGCACCGCGAGGCCGGTCTCCTCCGCGAATGCTTCGGCCATCAGAGGGGTGCCGTTGCCGATCACGACCGGCTGCACGCCGGCCGCCTCGATGCGCGACCAGACCGGGCGGAGGTCGGCGAGCTGGGCGCGACAGAACTGGCAGCCGTAGTGCCGCACGAGGACGAGTAGCGCTGGTTTCGTCTCCCACAACAAGCCGAGGCGCACCGCCTCGCCGGTGGGTGTGTGGACCAGCAGGTCCGCCGTCTCCGCGCTGACGTGCTCCACCTGAACCTCCCATGACCGCTGCGAGGAACCCGATCCATCCTATCGGGCCGCCCTCGTCGAGCCCGAAGTCTGACCGCGCTCACACTCGTGATATGTTCCCGCCGCAACCGTTCGCGGGATGGGGTCGGTCCGCGTGCGGTCTCACGTCGTGCAGCGCCGGAGGGGGCCACCATGGCGCAGTTGTTCGATGGACTGAAGGTGCTGGAACTGGCCGGGCACGTTGCCGGGCCGTTCGCGGGCAAGCTCTTCGCCGACTACGGCGCGGACGTCATCAAGGTCGAACCGCCCGAGGGCGACCGGTCGCGCCACGAGGGGCCGTACAAGGACGACATCCCGGATCCGGAGACCTCCGCCCTCTTCCTGCACCTGAACACCAACAAGAAGTCGATCACGCTGGACGTGAACACGGAGGAGGGACGCGGCATCCTTCGCCGCCTCATCGACCAGTCCGACATCGTGGTCGAGGACTTCCGGCCCGGCCAGATGGCGGACTGGGGGCTCTCCTACGACGAGCTCGCGAAGGACCACCCGGACCTCGTGCTCGCCTCGATCACCCCGTTCGGGCAGACCGGACCATGGCGCGACTATCGCGGCTCGGAGATCACCCTGCAGGCCCTCGGCGGGCCGTTGCACCTCAACGGATCGTCGCTCCGCGAACCGCTGAAGAGCGGCGGGTACGTCGCGCAGTACCACTGCGGCGTCGCGGTCGCCTATGCGTGCGTGGCCGCGAGGTTCCGCGTGGCGATGGGCGGCAAGGGCGACCACATCGACCAGGCGATCTACGAGGCACAGGCCGGCTTCCGTGACCGCCGTACCGTCTACGCAACCGGCTACCAGTACACCGGTTATGTCGCGAAGCGACAGCCCCCCGGCTCCCGCATCGCGATGGGCCCGAGGCCGACCGCGGACGGCTACGTGAACATCTACGCGGGCGGCACCAAGCATTTCCTCCCCGCCCTGGACCTCATCGGCCGCGGCGACCTGAAGGAGCACGAGGACGCCGAGAAGCCGTTGCAGCTCTACTCGGAGGACTTCGCCGCGGAGGTAGAGGGCTCCTGGATGGCCTGGCTCATCCAGCGCGACAAGCGCGAGGCGGTGGCGGAGACGCAGCAGATCGGCCTCCTCGGCGGCGCGATCTTCACCACGGAGGACCTCATCACGGACGAGCACTACCGCAGCCGCGGCGTCTGGGACCAGGTCACGCACCCGAAGGCCGGCACCTACGAGGGGCCCGGCCGCCCGCTGATCATGTCGGAGACGCCCCGGCAGGCACCGCGACACGCGCCGCTGCTGGGCGAACACAACACCGAGGTCTACGGCGCCCTCGGCCTCGCGGACGACCTCGAGCGACTGCGCTCGCAGGGCGTGATCTAGCGCGCGGTCTGACCACACGATCCGACGAAGGGGAACGACGATGGCGAACGACACCAACCCGCTTCCGCTCGCAGGGGTCCGCATCGCGGAGATCACGGTCGTGTGGGCCGGCCCCCACGTCACGCAGGTCCTCGCGGAGTGGGGCGCGGACGTGATCCGCGTCGAGCCGATCACGCATATCCAGCCGTACTCGCGCGGCGGCGAGCGCGTCCAGACACGAGAGGTCGCGCGGCGCTCCGCGGAGAGCGGGGTCCTCGTCGGGGCGTACCCGGACAACGACCCGGGCGAGGACCCGTGGAACCGCAACGCGCCGTTCAACGCGCACTCGCGGAACAAGCGCTCGATGGCCTGCGACATCATGCTGCCGGAAGGCAAGGAGGCGTTCTTTCGCCTCGTCGAGAAGGTCGACGTCCTCATCGAGAACAACGTCCCGATCACCATCGAACGCGCCGGGATCACCTATGACGTGCTCAAGGAGATCAACCCGCGGCTGATCATGCTGCGGATGCCGGCCTACGGCCTCGCGGGGCCGTACAAGAACTACCGCGGCTTCGGCACGCACGTGGAGGGCATGATCGGCCACCACTGGCTGCGCGGGTACCCGGACGGTTCTCCCGACGAGACGGGCGAGGCGTTCACCGCCGACGCCGTCGCCGGTGTGATGGGGGCATTCGGTGTGACCTCGGCGCTGCTCAAGCGCGAGGAGACCGGCGTCGGGCAGCAGATCGAGATGCCGCTGGCGGAGTCGTTCCTCCCCGCGCTGGGTGAGTGGATCCTGGACTACACGATGAACGGGCGCGTGGCGCAGCCGCAGGGCAACCTCCACCGCACGCACGCACCTCACTCGGTATACCCGACGCAGGGCGCCGACCAGTGGATCGCGATCGACATCGCGACCGACGAGGAGTTCCGTGCGCTCTGTGACGTGCTCGGGACGCCGCAGCTGGTCGCGGACGAGCGCTTCCAGACCGCGGTGGGACGCAAGCAGCACGAGAAGGCGCTGGACGAAGCGCTGTACGCCGTGACCCGGGACTGGGTGAACGACGACCTGTTCCACCGTCTGCAGGCCGCCGGCGTCACCGCCGGCTCCGTGCACGACGAGGCGGTCTTCATGCAGTCCCCGCAGCTCCTCGAGCGTGGCTTCTTCGAGGAGCTCACGATCGAGGGCATCGGCACGCACACCTACCCCGGCATCATGACGAAGTGGGAGCACACCCCGAACCACCTGAGGACGCCCCCGCCGAAGATCGGCGAGCACAACGAGGAGATCTACATCGACCTCCTGGGCTACTCACGCGAGGAGTACGACTCACTCGTGGAGCGTGGCCTGGTGGGGACGACCTACTCGGAGACGCTCGTGCCTCGGACGTGGTTGCCGGCAACGGAGCCGACTTCGGAGCGGTAATCCGACTAGTTATGTCGGGTTTGAGCATCCGCGCGAGAGCGTGGATGCTGCGCCGATGGATCCGCTCCAGGCCGTCGTCCTTGTCCTCGTCGGGATCGCCATCGGCTCGTACGCGACCGCCATCGGCGCCGGCGGCGGGTTCCTGATCACGCCCCTGCTGCTCGTCCTCTACCCGAGCGTGGAGGCCGTGGAGGTCACCACGGCCTCCCTGACGATCGTCCTCTTCTCGTCCATCGCCTCGACGCTGATCATGTGGCGCGAGCAACTCATGGACCTCCCCCTGGTGGGCGCGCTCGCGGTGCTTGCGATCCCGTTCGCCCTCCTGGGCGGGTACGCCACCAGCTTCGTCCCGCGCGAGGCGTTCGCGATTGGCTTCGCAGTCCTGCTGGGCGGCATCGGCGCGTACCTCATCTGGCGGCCGGTGGCCGGCATCGCCGCCCCCGCGAGGATCGCGTGGGACCGCCTGCATGAGGCGGGCGACGGGACGAGCTACGCCTACCGCATCCCCATCCTGCCGAGCATCCCGGCGAACGCCGGCACCGCCTTCCTCGGCGCACTTGCGGGCATCGGCGGCGGGGCGATCGGCGTCCCGATCATGACGCGCATCATGCGCGTGCCTCACCCCATCGCGACCACCTCCATGCACGCGCTGATCGTGATCCAGTCCGCGTTCGTGGTGGGGATGCACCTTGCTGCGGACCACCAGGGCGAGCCGATGGAGGCCGTCCCCTGGCTCGCGCTCGGCGGCGTCCTCGGGAGCCCCGCCGGGCGGATCCTCCGCCGCCGGCTGGGCGAAGGGCCGCTCATGCGCGCACTCGCCCTCGGGCTGTTCTTCATCGCCGCCCGCACCGCGTGGGGCGCGTTCGAATAGCAGCGGTCGAGGCGGTACCGGTCGAGGCTGGCGGCGCGGTTCTGTATCATCGGCGAGCCGCTCTCTTTTCGCGTGCATCGCGCAGCGGCCAGTGCACCTTGGCGGGGGTACTGGAACGGAGCCACCCCGTGGCAGACGAGTTCAAGCAGCGACGCCAGCGGCTGATGCGCCAGCTCGGCAAGGACGCCGCGGCGGTCTTCGTCTCCGGCCAGGAGGCGCTCCGCAACGGCGACGTGGACTACCCGTTCCGCCAGGACTCCGCCTTCTACTACCTCACCGGCTTCGAGGAGCCCTCGAGCATCGCGGTGCTGCGCCCCGGCTCGGAACATCCGTACACGCTCCTCGTCCGCCCGCACGACCCGCAGATGGCAGTCTGGGTCGGCCCTCGCGCCGGCGTGGACGGAGCGGTCGAGCGCTACGGCGCTGACCAGGCCTTCCCGATCGAGGAGCTCCAGGAACGCCTGCACGAGCTGCTGAAGGATGTCACGACCGTCTGGTTCTCCCTCGGTGGCTCGAGCCACACCGAGGCGGTACTGACGGCCCTTGTCGCCTCGCGGCGCGCGATGTCACAGCGTGGCGCGAAGCCGATCGAGGCAGTCCGCGACCCCGAGCCCCTTGTCGACGAGCTCCGGCTCCTGAAGAGCCCCGCGGAGGTCCGCGACCTGCAGCGGGCGATCGACATCACCGGGAAGGGCCTCGACGCCGCGATGCGCGCGACGCGGCCGGGGATGCACGAGTACGAGGTGCAGGCCACCCTCGAAGGCGTGTACCGCCGCGAGGGCGCGGTCCGCGACGGGTTCCCGACGATCGCCGCGTCCGGCCCGAACTCGTGCACGCTCCACTACACCACCAACCGCCGCCAGCTCCAGGACGGCGACCTGATGCTGCTCGATACCGGCGCGGAGTGGGGCTACTACAGCGCGGACGTGACGCGCACGTACCCGGCCAACGGCCGGTTCACCTCGGCGCAGCGCGACGTGTACGAGGTGGTCCTGGCGGCGCAGGCGAACGGGATCGATCGCGCCCGCCCCGGTCAGCGCTTCCACGACGCCCACGACGCCGCCGTCCGCACGCTCGTGGAGGGCCTCATCGACCTCAAGGTGCTCCGCGGGAGCGTCGACTCGCTCATCGAGCAGGACGCCTACCGGCACGTGTACATGCACTCCACGAGCCACTGGCTCGGCCTGGACGTGCATGACGCGGGCCGCTATCGCGCGGGAGACCAGTCGATCCCGCTGCGGCCCGGGATGGTGCTCACCGTGGAGCCGGGCCTCTACTTCGCGCCCGGCACGAAGGGCGTGCCGAAGCGCCTGCAGGGCATCGGCATCCGCATCGAGGACGACATCCTGGTGACGAAGGAGGGCAACCGAAACCTCAGCGGCCGTATCCCCTCCGCCCCGGACGACCTCGAGGCCATCGTCGGCTCTCGCTAGAACGGCCCAGCGTGGCGCAGCAGCCCTACGACCCCTTCCGAGGGCGTAACAACCGCCCGATCGGCCCGAAGCCGCCCCGTCGTGGGTTGCCCCTGCCCGCGCTCGTGATGCTGGCGGTCACACCGGCCCTCATCGTCTCGGCGTTCGTCTTCTGGCAGATGCGCGGCGGGGAGGGCCCCGGTCCTTCCGTCGCCTCAGCCGGCACCGAGTTCCCGGTCGAGAGCACCGCCGAGGCGCTCGTCTCCTCGCTCGCATCCGCCAGCCCGGCGGCAAATCCTCCAGATGCCGCCACGCCGGCCAACGCCGCGCCTCCGACCACCCTCGGGCTTCCCGTCCCCGACCTCTCCGCATCAGCCGCGGTCGTCGTCGATGACGCCTCGATGGAGGTGCTCTACGACCTCGATGCGTACTCCCCGAGGGCACCCGCGAGCGTGACGAAGATGGCGACCGCCGTGGTCGCCATGGAGCACGGCCGCCTCGACGACATCGTGACCTCCACGGTGCACTACTGGGATCTCGCCTACGAGGGCGACTCGACCACCATGGGCCTGGTGCCCGGAGACAAGCTGACGCTCCGCGAACTCCTCTATGGCCTCATGCTCGTCTCAGGGAACGACGCCGCGAAGGTGATCGCGGAGCACGTGGCCGGCTCGGAGCCGGCGTTCGTCGAGAAGATGAACGACCTGGCGGAACGCCTCGGGATGAAGGACACGCACTTTGTCACGGTGGACGGCCTCTCCGCTCCCGGCCACGCCAGCAGCCCGTACGACCTCGTGCTGCTCTCCCGCTACCTCATGCGGTTCCCCGACCTCCGTGAGATCGTGGGCACCGTCGAGCACACCGCGAAGGGCACCCGCGACGGCCAGCCCGCCACGTACGAGCTCTACAACCACAACCCGCTGCTGGGGTACACACCGGGCGTGGACGGCATCAAGACCGGCTACACGGAGGAGGCGGGCCGCACCTTCTCCCTCACCGCGGAACGCAACGGCCACCGCGTCTACATCGTGCTGATGGACTCGACGCTCCGCGCCGAGGACGCGATCGCCCTCGTCGACTGGGCCTTCGCCAACCACATCTGGCCGGGTGACCTCGACCCGCCCTCCCCAACCCCGGCGCCGCCGTTACCGCAGTAAGACCAGATCACGAGGGCTTACGGCTCCTCGCGGTGGACGGTCCCGACACGATCGATGGCACGATCGAATGAGGCCACGACGCCGACGCCGCTCCGCTCTGCACTGGCAACGAGGTAGGCGTCGGCGAAGTCGAGTCGGTGGACCTCGTACACCTCGACCGAGCGTTGGAGCAATTCAGCGTCGAGTACCCGAATTGACGGGAACGCCAACACGGCGCGGAGCGTGTCGGCGACCTGCTCACGCGGCACCTCGTAGAACGACTCGAGGACGTACGCCACCTCGGCAAAGATCAAGTCCGATAGAAGCAGTTCGTCGGCCTGCTCGAGGAACCGTGTCGCCCTCGCTGCCTGGTCAGGCGGATCGCCGGTCAGGTGCCGGATCAGGATGTTCGTGTCGACGAACGCGGTCACCCCTCCGCCGCCGCCCGAGCACGTCGCGTCTGGCGGAGCACCTCCGCCCACGGCGTGTCTCGTTTCGCCGCGGGGACACTCACCGAACCCGCAAGCGTGAGGAGATCGGGCGTTCGGGCCATCACCGCGCGATCGCCCTCGACGCGGAAGACGACACGGTCGCCCTCCCGGAGCGAGAGGGCTTCCCGCACTGCGCGTGGCACGGTGATCTGGCCTTTCGACGTGACTCTGGCTGCGATTTCCACGACGCGACTCCTTACAACACCAACATTGTAAGGCATGATGGACCCGGCTGACACTACGGCACGAACATCAGTACTGTTGAGGCGCTGCGCCGACACATCTGCTAACCCGCGCTAGCGCGTGCTTGACAGGGCAGGCCGAGAGCGTAGTATCGCCCGTGCGCCCCGAGTACCTGCTCAAGCGCCTAAACAATTCACCACCAGATCTTGTGGCTTCGACGGTTTCCCGCCCCAACATCTAGGGGCAACCGCAAAGCCCAGCTACTGCTGCGAAGGGCCCCCGACCATGCGAATCAGCCGCCGCTTCACCTCCGAGAATGCCGATCCGTACGCGGGCATTCCGTTCTCGAAGCGCACCTCGCGGATCGTGAACCCGGATGGCTCCGTGGTGTTCGAGGCAGCCGACATCGACATGCCCTCGAACTTCTCGCAGGTGGCCACGGACATCATGGCGCAGAAGTACTTCCGCAAGGCCGGAGTGCCCTCCGCGACCGTCACCGTCGATGAGCCCGGGGTGCCGGAGTGGCTGCGGCGTCGCGTCCCCGCCGAGGGCGCCACGATGGGCGGCGAGGTGAGCGCGCGCCAGACCTTCGAGCGACTCGCCGGCACGTGGACCTACTGGGGCTGGAAGGGCGGCTACTTCGACAGCGAGGAGGACGCCCGAGCCTTCCGTGACGAGCTGTGCCACATGATGGCGGCGCAGATGGCTGCGCCGAACTCGCCGCAGTGGTTCAACACCGGCCTGCACTGGGCCTACGGGATCACGGGCCCTGCCCAGGGCCACTCCTACGTCGACGCCGCGACCGGCCAGGTCGTCGCCTCCATGAACGCGTACGAGCGCCCTCAGCCGCACGCGTGCTTCATCCAGAGCGTCTCTGACGACCTGGTGAACCCGGGCGGCATCATGGACCTGTGGACGCGCGAGGCGCGCATCTTCAAGTACGGCTCCGGCACCGGCTCCAACTTCTCCAACATCCGAGGCGAGAACGAGTCGCTCTCGGGCGGCGGGAAGTCCTCCGGGCTGATGTCCTTCCTCAAGATCGGCGACCGGGCGGCCGGCGCGATCAAGTCGGGCGGCACCACCCGGCGCGCGGCCAAGATGGTGATCGTGGACGCAGACCACCCGGACGTGGAGCAGTTCATCGACTGGAAGGTGAAGGAGGAGCAGAAGGTCGCAGCCCTCGTGACCGGCGCCGCCGTCACCCGCCGTCACCTCGCCGCCATCTTCGAGGCCGCACACGACACCGAGGCCGGCGGCGCCGACCCGAGCGCGAACGCCGCGCTTCGCAAGGCCGTCAGCAAGGCCCGCCGCGACGGTGTGACCGAGGGCTTCATCGTCCGCGTGCTGCAGCTCGCGCAGCAGGATGCGACCACGCTGGACTTCGCCACCTTCGACACCGACTGGCAGGGCGAGGCCTACCAGACCGTCTCCGGACAGAACTCGAACAACTCCGTCCGCGTCACCGCGGACTTCCTGGACGCCGTGCGTCACAACCGCACGTGGGACCTGACGTTCCGCACGGACGGCCGCGTCGCGAGCACGGTGAACGCGACCGACCTCTGGGACCGCATCGCCCTCGCCGCGTGGCAGAGCGCTGACCCGGGCCTGCAGTACGACACCACGATCAACGAGTGGCACACCTGCCCGAACGGCGGGCGCATCAACGGTTCCAACCCGTGCTCCGAGTACATGTTCCTGGACGACACAGCCTGCAACCTGGCGTCCCTGAACCTCCTCGCCTTCACGGACATGGAGACGGGCGCGTTCGACATTGCCGCGTACGAGCACGCCGTCCGCGTCTGGACCGTCGTCCTCGAGATCTCGGTGGCGATGGCGCAGTTCCCGTCGCAGGAGATCGCGCAGCTCTCCTACGACTACCGCACGCTCGGGCTCGGCTACGCCAACCTCGGCACGGTGCTGATGATACAGGGCATCCCGTACGACTCGGACGCCGCCCTCGCCTGGACCGGCGCACTCACCGCGATCCTCACCGGGCGCTCCTACGCCGCCTCGGCGGAGATGGCCGCAGAGCTCGGAGCGTTCCCGCGCTACGAAGAGAACCGCGAGGCGATGCTGCGCGTGATGCGCAACCACCGCCGCGCCGCCTACAGCGTCGACGCGATCGAGTACGAGGGCCTGACCGTCTTCCCGGTCGGCCTCGACCAGTCCGCCTGCCCGCCCGACCTGCTGGAGGCGTCCCACCGCGCGTGGGACCGCGCCGTCGAGCTCGGCGAGCGCTACGGCTACCGCAACGCTCAGTCCACGCTGATCGCCCCCACCGGCACCATCGGGCTGCTCATGGACTGCGACACCACCGGCGTGGAGCCCGACTTCGCCCTGGTGAAGTTCAAGAAGCTCGCCGGCGGCGGCTACTTCCGCATCATCAACCAGAGCGTCCCGCCCGCCCTGAAGCGGCTCGGCTACAGCCAGCAGCAGATCCACGAGATCGTGGAGTATGCCGTCGGCACGCAGACCCTGGACGGCGCGCCCTACATCAACCGCATGACACTCGCGCAGAAGGGCTTCACGCAGCCGGCGCTGGACACCGTGGAGGCGGCCCTCAAGACGGCGTTCCACATCTCCTTCGTCTTCAACCGCTGGACACTCGGCGACGAGTTCTGCACGGACGTCCTCGGCATCTCGGAGGCGGACCTCGCACGGCCCGACTTCGACATGCTCGCCGCCCTCGGCTTCACGCGTGAGCAGGTGGAGACGGCGAACGACGCCATCCTCGGCCGCATGACCACCGAGGGCGCCCCGCACCTCGCCGAGGAGCACTACGCGGTCTTCGACTGCGCCAACAAGTGCGGCAAGTACGGCGTGCGTTACATCGAGCCGATGGCGCACGTCCGCATCCTCGCCGCCGCGCAGCCGTTCCTGTCCGGCGCCATCTCCAAGACGATCAACATGCCGATGGAGGCGACCGTCGAGGAGGTCAAGGAGGTCTACCTGGCCGCTGCCGACACCGGCGTGAAGGCCCTGGCCCTCTACCGCGACGGCTCGAAGCTCTCCCAGCCGCTCTCCGGCACCGCCTTCGCCGACATCGACGAGTACGACGACGAGGCCGAGGAAGTCACCTCGGAGGCGGTCATCGCCGCCGCGGAGCGGATGCTGGCGCTGAAGCAGTCGGAGCAGGTCACCGTGATCCCGCGCGGCCAGCGCATCGCGATGCCCGGCCGCCGCACCGGCTACACCCAGAAGGCGAAGGTCGGCGGCCACACGATCTACATCCACACCGGCGAATACGAGCGCACCCCCGGCGGTCGCCCGCAGCTCGGTGAGGTGTTCATCGACACGGCCAAGGACGGTGCCGCCTTCCACAGCCTGATGAACTGCTTCGCGATCGCCGTCAGCATGGGCCTGCAGTACGGCGTCCCGCTGGAGAAGTTCGTCGACACCTTCGTCTTCACGAAGTTCGAGCCGATGGGCATGGTCCAGGGCAACGACCGGATCAAGTTCTCGTCCTCGATCATCGACTACATCTTCCGCGAGCTCGCTGTCTCCTACCTCGGCCGCGACGACCTGGCCCACGTCACCCCGGACGAGCTCGAGTCCTCCACCGACCCGGTCGAGGACTCCCCCGAGCCCCTCGTGGCGGCCCCGTCCGCGCCCGTGGCCATCGCCGCCACTCCGGCTCCAGCGGCCGTGACGCCCTCAGCGTCCCCGGCCGCCGCCACCCCGGCCGCCGCCACCCCGGCCGCCGCCACCCCGGCCCCGGCGGCACGGTCCGCCTCGATCACCCTCACCAGCACCACCCTGGTCGCGGAACGCACGACCATCACCGCGGAAGCCGAGGCCAAGATGAAGGGCTTCGAAGGCGACCCCTGTGACGAATGCGGCCAGCTGATGATGGTCCGCAACGGAACGTGCCTGAAGTGCATGAACTGCGGCGCGACGAGTGGGTGTAGTTAGGAATCCGTTGAAAACACTGAGGATCCTGGTCGCGTTGTGATCACTAGAGGGGCGTCAGAGGGACACTAGGGGGACACTACCCTGCCGAACCGCCGAAGAGCACATCTCCGAGGCGGTCGGCAGCCTCCCGCTGAAGTTCCGGGAGGACGTGCGAGTAGGTGTCTGAGGTGATGCGCATCTGGGAGTGGCCCAGCACCTCCTGCACCACCTTCATCGGGACGATCCGCCGCCCGGCAGGGAACGATCTCACCGCCCACCACCGAAGAACCCGAGGTGACCCGGCGAGGCCGTGTTATGTCACACCGCTGGCGAATGAGCTCATCAGTCGGGCGAAATCAAGGGATCGGGGACGCGGTGACGGTGTGATCGCCACGTGATGGCCCCTCCGGACCACGAACTCGGCGCGGGTGGGCCTGAACGAACAGCGGACCATCGGCCTACCGTGGGAAGAGGGGCCGGCGGCATTTCAGGATGAGAGCGGGGCACGCCATGCTCGACGCGAAGCATGAGCGTGCTCGTCCCGCTCCCGGCCGCCGCGTGCAATCTGCGGCGTCACGGACAGCCAGTGCTCACCAGTCGACCGACAGCGGCCAAGTACTCATGCTCCAGCAGCGCATCGGAAACCGCACCCTGTCTCGGCTGCTGGCAGGCGTCAACGCTGGCGGTATGGCCTTCGGGCCGACCATGAGGGCAACCGGGCGCGCTGCGCCTGAGTTCGCGGCGTTGGTCCGTCGGTCGAGCACGACGGGAATGATTCAGCTCGTGCGGGCAGAGGTGCAGCCGCTTCAGCGCGGAGTCGGTGTCTCGCTCGATGCGCTCGAAGCCCACCGGGCGGCCATCGAAGGGCAGATTGCCGACCTTGACCCACAGGAAGTCGCCCTCGGGTTCATCGACCTGACACGTGTTGCCGAGTGGCAGGCCCAGTACGCCACCGCGCTCACGCAGCTCCGAACCGCCCTGAGCGCCGCCGGGCTTGGAGATGACCACACCGTCCTCCCCGCCGACGTGATGGCGCGGACGACCACGCTGGCTACCCGCTTCCACGCCGCCCTCATCCGTCTCGTGAACATCCGGCATGCGCTGAACCAGTCGCTCGAGGCGTACGGGTTCCATCGCGAGGGACAGGAGGCGCTGGCCAAAGGCTCGGCGCTCGGCGAGGAGAAGAAGCGCACCCGGGAGGAGGCCACGAGCAGCGGTTCCGGCGGGGACTCGAGCGGCACCGCGGAGGACCGGGTGACCACGTTCCCCCACAAGGGGAAACATGC
>JALOAM010000230.1 GCA_023228765.1 Dehalococcoidia bacterium | reverse complement strand
CGCGAAGGGACTCTCGCCCTGGCTGTCCAGCCACGGGTGGAAGTGGTCCGAGATCGCGGCGAAGGCGAACCCGGCCTCCTCCGCCTTCACCGCGTTCCGCACGAGGTCGTTCGCGGGGTGCTCTTCAGTCAGGAGCGCGTAGCCGACGGAGACCATGGTGAGTCCTCCTCGATGGGCGGGGATGAGGTGCCTTCAGCATCAGGACCGCCCTCGGACGCGTTGGTAACACCTCCGAGGGCGGCGTCTCGGATCCGGTGCAAACGCCGCGAACTGGCCTCGCCCTATCGCGCGGCGCCAGCCTTCGTACGCGACTGTTCGAGGAGTGCGATCGCCTCGCGATTGAACGCAGGGAGGTCATCCGGCTTGCGGCTGGTGACCCAGTTGCCGTCCACGACGACCTCCTGGTCCACCCACTTCCCACCGGCGTTCTCGATGTCATCGCGCAGCGTCGGGTAGCTCGTCAGGGTCTTCCCCTCGACGAGGCCCGAGGACACGAGCAGCCACGGGGCATGGCAAATCACCGCCAGCACCTTGCCGTCCGCGTCCATCTGCTTCGCGAACTGCTGCGCCTTCGGCTCCACGCGCAGCGCGTCGGCGTTGAGGGCGCCACCGGGGAGGATCAGCGCGTCGTAGTCTTCCGGCCGGGCTTCATCGAGCGTGCGGTCGACGGGGATGCGAATGCTCTTCTTCTCGTGCTGCATCGCCTGCAGGCTGGCCGCGTGCGGCGCGATGACGTCCACCTGCGCGCCGGCATCCCTCAGTGCGCGCATCGGCTCGGTGAGCTCGGATTCCTCGAAGTAGTCGGTCGCCAGTACGGCGATTCGGGCGTTGGAGAGGTCGGGCACGTCGGCCTCCTGTTCGTCATGACAGCGGTTTCACCCAGACCCTACCCGCGTCCGCTTGCACGCCCGTTGTCCCCGCGCAGCGTCGATTGCATTCGTATGGCGCTCCGGCACGACGCGATGCCTCCGCCAGCATTGCCCGCATAGCGTCGGACCATGGAGCCTCCGAGGACGGACACCGTCGCGACCACGCTCGCCGATCTGCACCACGGCGCCGCCGAGGCCTACCTTCCGCCGCGTCTCTCGAAGAGGGCGCTGGCCGAGGCGTTGCAGGGCTGCCGTGGCTGCCCACTGTGGGAGCACGCTACGCAAGGCGTCCTCGGTGAGGGGCCGAGGACGGCACGGGTCATGTTCGTGGGCGAACAGCCCGGCGACCGCGAGGACATCGAGGGCCGCCCGTTCGTCGGGCCGGCGGGACGCCTCCTCGACCGCGCACTGGAGGAGGCCGGCATCGACCGCGGTCAGACCTACGTGACGAACGTCGTCAAGCACTTCAAGTGGGAGCCTCGCGGCAAGCGCCGCCTCCACCAGAAGCCGAACCCGGACGAGGTGGACGCGTGTGGCCCGTGGCTTGCATCTGAGATCGAGTACGTGAAGCCGGACGTCCTCGTCCTCCTGGGCGCAACGGCGACGCAGGCGATCCTCGGACGGGACGCGCGCGTGACGCGGATCCGCGGCCAGGTGTTCGAGGACATCGCGCTCGCGCCGAGCCTGACGGTGCGCGTCATGGCGACCGTGCACCCCTCCTCGATCCTGCGGTCGCGCAGCGACGAGGAACGCGAGCAGGCGATGGCGGAGTTTGTGGAGGACCTCCGCGGGGTCGCAGCCTACAGGCCGTAGTCTCCGGCCCGCGTACGTAGCCACTCCCCGACACGCTCACCGATCATGATCGCGGTCAGGTTCGTGTTCGCCCTTGGCACATCCGGCATGATCGAGGCATCCGCGACGACGAGGCCCTGCACAGCGTGCGCACGCCCGTACTGGTCCACGACGGCCATCGAGTCAGTAGCGGGGCCCATCTTCGCCGTGCCGCAAGGGTGGTACCCGCTCCGGGCGAAGCGCTTCACGAGCGACATGAGCGACTCGTCATCGAGGCCCCTCGACGCGTCGGGGAAGACGATGCGCTCGATGTAGTCGGAGAGCGGCTTCGCCTCCACGAAGCGGAGGCAGTCCCGCACGTTCGCAACGAGGCGCGTGGCGTCTCGATCGTCCTCGCAGAAGTGCTGCTCGATGAACGGCTGGGCGTGGGGGTCGGAGGACTCGAGGCGCACGGCCCCTCGGCCGTACGACTGCTCGACCACCGCCGAGATGCTGACGGCCCCCTCCCGCCCCTGTCGCTGCACCCAGGTGATGAGCTCCACCTGCAGGTCGTTCCGATGCTCCGAACCCGGCGCGGTGTAGCGCATGATCGTCTGGATCAGCGGCATCGTCGCCGACGCCAGCGAGGGGTCCCGCAACTCACCGATGACGCCGATCGCGGGGTGATCGCACAGGTTCTGGCCGACCCCCGGCACATCCGCCACCACGTCCACCCCGATCCGTTCGAGGTCCGCGCGGGCGCCGATGCCGGAGCGCATGAGGATCGGCGGCGTCTGGATCGCGCCCGCTGAGAGCACGAACAGCCGCCCTTCGATGCGGGAGACCTCGCCGTCCGTCTCCACCTCGGCGGCGGTGACGCGGCCGTCCTCCACGATGAGCCGGCGCACGTGGGTGTTCGCGCGGACGGTCAGGTTCTCGCGGATGCGCGCCGGGGCGAGGTAGCCGATGGCGGTGGAGACGCGGAGGCGGGCGAGCTTGTTCATCGGCTGCGCGCCGGCGCCCCAGCCGTCCGGGTCGTTGTGGTCCTCGCACTCCGGGAAGCCGAGGTTCTTCGCGGTCTCCAGCCACGCCTGGTGCGTCTCGGTCAGCTCCTCCCACGGGTAACGCCGGATGAGGATCGGCCCGGCATCACCGTGGTGCGGCGCATCGGGGAAGTCGAGGTCGCGTTCCAGCCGCTTGAAGGCTGGGAGCACCTTCTCCCACGCCCACTCCGGGTTCCCCTGGGCAGCCCAGCCGTCGTAGTCCTCCGGCACCCCGCGGAGCGCGATCGTCGTGTTCACCGCCGAGGAGCCCCCGGTCACGCGTCCTCGAGGGAACGGTGTCGCCGGGGCCTGCGTCGTGGGCTGGTACTCGTGCTTCCAGTCATGGTCGACCAGGGAGTTGTGGTACGAGTTCACGAGGTCGTACGGGGTGTCCTTCACCAGCGCGTAGTCCGGTCCCGCCTCCACCAGCAGCACGCTGCGGTTGGGATCCTCGGACGCGCGCGAGGCGATGACCGCGCCAGAGGACCCCGCCCCCAGCACGACGATGTCGTAGACCTGATCCACTGCCATCCCGACCCCTCCGACCCTGTTGCGCCGCTACTCGACAACCCTACGCATCCACGCCGCGGCGCACCGGGCGGCCCGGACGCACATAGGTGTGCTTGCCCAGTCGCACCACGGCCTCGCCGTTCACGAACACCCACGGCATCCCGATCGGCGTGCGCCGTGGGTCCTCGTACGTCGAGACTTCCTCGATCGTGTGTTTGTTGAACACCACGAGGTCCGCGAAGGCGCCTTCACGGATCGCTCCGCGGCCGGGGAGGTTGAACTTGGTGGCGGGGAAGCCCGTCATCTTCCAGAGGGCGTCCTCCAGCGTGATGACGCCCTCCTCGCGCACGTACTTGCCGAGGATGCGCGGGTACGTCCCGTAGTGCCGGGGGTGGGGCCGCGAGCCGAAGCCGAGGCCATCCGTGCCGATCATCGTCGTCGGGTGCGCCATGACTGTGCGCACGTCCGCCTCGTCCATCGCGAACTGCACGACGATGGTGCCCGTCCCGCCCTCGTCCACCACGCGCTGCGCAGCGTCGGTCTCGGGGAGGTCCCACTCGTCCGCGAGGTCTGCGACGGACTTGCCCTCCCACTCCGGCCGGTTGGGGACGGAGGCGAGGAGGATGTCCTCACCTCGCAGGCCCTCGCCGCCGGGGCCGGTGTCACCGACACGGCCGTTCTGGATGAGCGCGAACAGGCGCGTGCTGCCCGCCGTGTACGGGTACTGGTCAGCGGTCACGTCCTCGCCACGCTCGCGGGCGGCCTCGATCTGCGCGATCGAGTCGTGGATGCGGCCCCAGAAGTTGCGCCCGCTGGCCTTGTGGTGGGAGATCTGCACGGGGACGCCCACGCGCCGCCCGATCTCCATCGCCTCGGCGTGCGCATCGAGCAGCGTGCGG
>JALOAM010000229.1 GCA_023228765.1 Dehalococcoidia bacterium | reverse complement strand
GGCACTCGCCGGCGCCGAGGTGGAGCTCGTCTCCGTCATGGCGCGCGAGTTCCGCATGAAGCGCGCCGTCGAACCCCTCCGAGAGCAGTTCGACGTCGTGCTCATCGACTGCCCGCCCTCGCTGGGGATGCTGACCGTGAACGCCCTCGCCGCGGCGGACGAGGTCGTGATCCCCGTGCAGACCGAGTACTTCGCACTCGAGGGCCTCGGCCACCTCGCGCACACGATCGAGCTGGTGAAGCGCAACCTGAACCCGCGCCTCGCCATCCGCGGCGTACTGCTCACGATGTACGACGCGCGCACCAACCTGTCGCGCGAAGTCGAGCTGGAGGTGCGACAGCACTTCCCCAACACCTTCGCCACCGTGATCCCTCGGTCGGTGCGGCTTGCCGAGGCGCCCAGTCACGGGGCGCCGATCCAGCAGTACGACGCGGCTTCTTCTGGCGCCCGCGCCTACGAGGCGCTCGCGGACGAGTTCATCACGGCGCTGGGCGACCGCCTGCCGGCGAGGCAGGGCTCGACTCCCGCCGTGACCTCCTCGCCGATGCCGAGCCAGGAGGCGCCGTCCGAGGTCGACCAACCGCCGGCCGAACTCCAGCCAGGTGTCGCACCGCCGCCCACACCCGAGCTGCAGAGCGAGCCCGAGCGGACCAGCGGACCGACGTACGGGACGCTGCCGCCTCCGCCACTCGCACCGCCCGCCTCCCCTGCGCCGTCCTCGGTCGGCGCGATCTCCACCGATCCGGAAGGACAGTACTAGTGGCACGTAAGGGTGGACTGGGCCGTGGCCTCGGCGCGCTGATCCCGGCGGAGCAGCAGGAGCAGGCGCCCCGCGACGAGCGCGTACCGGTGACCGAGGTCGCCATCAGCGACGTGGTGCCGAACCCGAAGCAGCCGCGCATGGTGATGGCAGAGGACAAGCTCCTCGAGCTCACGGACTCGATCCTGACCTACGGGATCATCCAGCCGCTCCTCGTGATGGAGGACACCGGCCACGACGGCCGGCCGGTCTACACCCTGATCGCCGGCGAACGCCGCCTGAGGGCCGCGAAGCGCGCCGGCCTGGAGCGGGTGCCGGTCACGATCCGGCAGAGCACGCCGCAGGAACTCCTCGAAATCGCCATCGTCGAGAACGTGCAGCGGCACGACCTCAACCCGCTGGAGGAGGCCGCGGCCTACCAGCGCCTGATCGAGGAGTTCAGCCTGACGCAGCAGCAGGTCGCGGAGCGCGTCGGCAAGTCCCGCACGGCGATCGCGAACACGATCCGCCTCGCGGACCTGCCCGTGGAGGTGCGCGCCGCGATCTCGAACGGCGAGGTGTCGGAGGGCCATGGCCGTGCCCTCCTCGGCCTGCCGGACGAGGCTCGGCAGGTGCAGGCGCTGGAGCGCATCCTGAAGGAGCACCTGAACGTCCGCCAGACCGAGGCGCTGGTCCGCGAATGGACGGGCGCGGCCGACAAGCCGAAGCGGATCAAGCCGCCCTCGGAGCGTGGCCCCGAGGCGATCACGGCGGGGTTCCAGGACGCGCTTCAGCGTGAGCTGGGGACGAAGGTCGCACTGCGCCGCGGAGCGCGCGGCAAGGGAACGCTGACGATCCACTTCTACAACGACGAGGACCTCACGGGGATCCTCGAGCGGATCCTGGGGCCGGAATCGCTGTAGGCGGCTCCGATGTTCGAGGGCTCGCGGTCCCGGAATGAGGATGCGGCGGCCGGACGATGGGTGGGACCGGGAGCGGTATCGACCGCTTCACCCCCTCCCCTCCCTTCCCCCTCGAGGGGAGGTGGCGGAATCAGGAACGAGAACAGAACGAGGTCGGACATGAGCGCTGAGGAACGACTGGCGGAGCTGGGGATCGTGCTGCCGGAGGCGACCACGCCAGCCGCCGTGTACCGGCCGGCTGTGAAGACGGGCAATCTCATCGTGGTGTCCGGGCAGGTCGCGGTGCGCGAGGGGCAGATCCTCTCCCCGGGACGCCTCGGCGATGCCGTGAGCCTCGAGGACGGCTATGCCGCTGCTCGGCAGTGCGGGATCAACGTGCTGGCCGCGGTGAAGAGCGTGCACGGCAGCCTGGACGGGGTGCGGGTGATCCGCACGGTGGGGTACGTGGCGAGTACGCCCGACTTCACGGATCATCCCCGCGTGGTGAACGGCGCGAGCGAACTGTTCCGCGACGTGCTGGGCGAGGACCTCGGCGTGGGCGCGCGTGTCGCCTTCGGGGTCGCGGCGCTGCCCGCGAACTCACCCGTCGAGGTCGAGGTGATGCTGGAGGTGCTGGCATGACGGGGACGCGCATCGACTTCGTGACCGGCGCGCCGGAGAAGTACGCCGACCTCGTGGAGCGGATCTCGACGGGCCCGCAGCGCCTGCGTGACGCCCTGGGCGGGGCGTCCGCCTCGGTGATCCGTCGCGCGCCCGACGATGGCGGGTGGTCCGTCGCGCGCATCCTCGCCCACCTCGTGGTGGTGACGCAGCACAACGGTGTCTTCATCTACCGCATGGCCACGATGACCGACCCCGCCCGTATGCCCTTCGACGAAGCCGAGGAGTCCGAGCGCCTCCAGAACGCGAACCCGGAATCCCTCCTCCAGGCCTTCGAGGACGCCGTGAGCAAGGTGGTGGGTGAGCTTTCCCACACCCCTGATGCCTCCTGGGGCCGCCCCGGCCGGAAGAACGGCCTCCGCCGCTCCCTCCGCCAGGAAGTCATCTCCATGGGTGACCACTTCGACGAGCACATCGCCGAGGTCGAGCGCCAGCTCGGAGGCTAGGCCTCCGACTCTCTGTTCCCTCCCCCGTGAACGGGGAGGGTCCAGGTGGGGGAGTGCTTCCCGCGCACCCACTGACCCCTGAGGCCCAACGCTCCGGTCGGGGCCCCGCGCAAACCTCGGCGCGTCGAGGCCTACACCGCGTGTGCCTGGTAGATCCGGCGCGCCCACCACAGTCCGCCGGCCAGCTCCGCCGCGCCGAGCGCGCGCACCAGCAGGGGCCGATCCGCCACCGACTGCGTCAGTCGCTGGTACGGCTTGGGTCCGAACTTCCACAGCATCAGCTGCCGTCTCGGCCACATCATCGCGACGATGCCGTCGCCGATCACGCTGAGCGCCACGATGTTCTTCGCGGCCCCCATCGGCCGGTCCTTGCCGGAGCCGACCCGTCTCGCGTTGAGGTGTAGCGGGTTCTTCATCGCACCTACCTCCTCCTGAGGGGAGCGTCCGCAGGCTCGGCCCATGGGCGTTGCGAACGCCTCGCCCGAGGCGTGAACGAATCGCGGTTGCGCGTCGGCGGAGGGACGGGCCGCGCTTGCGTTGCGGACCGAGTGTCGGGGGACTCGGCTGCCTCGTCTGCCCTCTCCCCAACCGTCCCCCAGAGGGGGAGGTGGTCAGACTGGAGGAGGCCCTACGGTCCGGTGGAGACGAAGAGAGTGATGACATCGCCCGGCTCGATTGCCGTGCCGGGCGACGGGGACTGGTCGAAGACCAGGCCGGCGGGGGCCTCGGAGGCGGCGTCGACGAAGAGCGGGGTGACATCGAGGTCGCCGAGGGTCGCCTGGGCGGTCTCGCGCGTGACGCCGGTGAAGTCGGGAGCGGTGCCCTCCTCGAACGGGGGGACGGTGGCGGTGCTGGTGGGCGCGCCGGGCGGGGTGGTGCCCTCGCCGGGTGCGGGGGTCGATGTGCCCTCGCCCTCCACGGTGGAGGTCGCCGTCGTGGTCGGCGTGGCGTCGATGCCGTCGCCGCCACCGAGGGAGGGCAGCAGGAAGTAGGCGATGAGGGCGAGGAGGATCGCGGCGCCGATCGCGCTGACAACGGGGAGGTTCACGGCCGGGAGCACCGGCGGGACGGTGCGCCTCAGTCCCGCGATGGGTTCGAGGCCCAACGGGGGCGGGAGGTCCGGCATCGCTGCGACGGACTCCTCCGGGTTCAGCCCGAGGTAGCGGGAGTACGAGCGGACGAAGCCGCGCGCGTACACGGGGGCGGGGAGGTCGTCGAAGCGGCCGTCCTCGATCGCTTCGAGGTAGGCGCGGTTGATGCGCGTATCGCGTTCGACGTCGCTGAGGGAGATCCCGGCGAGGACGCGCGTGTCCCGCAGGCGACGTAGGAG
>JALOAM010000027.1 GCA_023228765.1 Dehalococcoidia bacterium | reverse complement strand
AGACGTTGAAGAACCGCTGGATCGACGTGATCGCCTCGCCGCGCTCCTTCTGCTGAGCCTGCGTGCGGCGCTCCCGCGCGGCCGTCTCGCGACCGGCCATGGAGGACTCCACGAACGCCCCGGGGCGGTCCCAGCGGTAGCGGAAGGAGCCGAACTCCATGCGGGCGGTCTGGTGGGTGGTGAAGACCTTGTAGACCTGGAAGTTGGCTTCCTGCTCCTCGAACGTCGCGACGAACGGGGGCAGGTAGATCGCGGAGCCCTCCGTGGTCGCGGCAGTCTCGTTCACCCAGCCGATGTTCGCGCCCGCGAGGTCCTCGGCGGACATCACGGAAACGTGCTCACCGGAGAGCGCCTTCGCGTACATGCGCAGCATCGTGTTGATCGAGGAGAGCTCCACCCGCGAGGAGAGCGCGCGCATCATCTCTTCGGCACGCGTGGACTCCAGGCGGAAGTACGCCTCCGCCCCCTCCGGGTTGCGCTCCACGGTGAGGACGCCGAGGCCGACCTCCTGCCACTGCTCGCGCTGCTCCTCCGTGAGGCGCGTGGCGACGAACGGGGTGCTCTTGATGTACTCCATCGCGGCAGTCGGCGATCCGGGTGCGAGGGCGGCGGAGAACTTGAGGACGTCGCCCTGGTCCTCCTGCGCCACCTGCGCGAGGGCCTCCGCGGCGTCCGCGAACAGCGGGAAGCCCTGGCGGCCGACCTCGGTGGTCACCCGCGCGGCGAGGTCAAGGAAGGCGGCGCGCTGGTCCGGAGCGATGTGCTCCAGCAGGCGCGGGCCACGGTCGAAGTACAGGCGGGTGTCCGCCCAGGACGCGCGCGTCACCGCCCGCGCGAAGCGCAGGAACGAGTCGCGGTCATCCTCGGCGAGGCCGGCGAAGATCGCCGGCGAGGACTCGAGGCAGGTGTTCGCCAGCTCGTAGGAGCGCTCCGTGAGCTGGTCGATGATGTCGACAAGGCGGCCGACGGAGGCCAGCGGGAGGCTGCGGAACAGCTGTGGGCTGACCTGGAAGTAGAGCGCGGAGAGCGCGATCGACTTCCAGTTCCCGCGGCACAGCCGCTCGCCCTGCCCGGCCCACGTGTCGATGTCCTCGGTGCCGATCACCGAGAGGGCGTCCGGCGTGGACTTGAGGAACGCGGCGGCCATCAGCGAGGAGGACTCTGCGAGGCGTCGCGCGATGCCCACCCACTCGTGGACGCCGTCCGCCCCCAGGCGGTCCAGCACCTTCGGCGTGGCGCGGAAGTACTCCGCCGCCGCCTCCCACGAGCGCAGCGAGGCGTTCGCGAGCGCGATGCCGTCTTCCGCCCAGCGCTCGAGCTCCTCGGAGCTCAGGCGGGGCTCCAGCGTCGCCAGGGCGGCGCTGAAGTCGTCGGGCAGGGATGCGCCGAAGCCCTTCAGCTCGGGAGCGAAACGGGTCACCAGGTCAGATGAGAGGGTCATACGCCCCTCCGCCGCCGCGTGCTCGGGGCGTGACTCCTGGGCCAGTGTCGCTGGCCGTGTGTAACAGGAGTGGGACGTCCCCGGCGCCGGCGGATGCTATTCGTCGAAGATCGAGGTCACGACCTCTTCGATGGATCGCTGGACCTCACCGTCGTCCGTCAGAGCCCAGACGATGGCCACCTGGCAGGCACGGCGCGGGGCGATGCCGCCAGCGATGAGCTTGCCCGCGTAGACCAGGAGGCGGGTGGAGACGCCCTCGCCGAGGCCGTGCTCCTTCAGGTTCCGCACCTTCTCCGCGAGCTTGGCCAGGTCCTGCGCCGTTGCCGCGTCCACGCCAGACTCGTTGACGATGATCTCCGCCTCCGCGTCGCGGGGCGGGTAGTCGAACTCGATGGCGATGAACCGCTGACGCGTGGAGTGCTTCAGGTCCTTCAGCGCGGACTGGTAGCCCGGGTTGTAGGACATCACCAGCAGGAAGCCCTCGGCGGCCTCCAGCAGCTCGCCGCGCTTCTCCACGGGGAGCAGGCGGCGGTAGTCCGTCAGCGGGTGGATCAGGACGGTGGTGTCCTTGCGGGCCTCCACGATCTCGTCCAGGTAGCAGATCGCGCCGACCTTCGCCGCGCGCGAGATCGGCCCGTCGATCCAGACCGTGTCGTCACCCTCGAGGAGGTACCGGCCGACGAGGTCGGACGCGGTGAGGTCTTCGTGACAGGCGACCGTGATCAGCGGCACGCCTTCCTCGTGGGACTGGGCCTCGCGGTTGTGCAGACGCCAGGACATGTACTCGACGAACCGGGTCTTGCCGGCGCCCGTCGGGCCCTTCAGCAGGACCGGGATGCGGCGCTCGTACGCGGTCTCAAAGAGCTCCACCTCGTCCTTGATGGGGAGGTAGAACGGCTCGTCCGTGATCTTGAAGTCTTCGACCGCGATCTGCTTGTAGCCAACGTTCGTCGTCGTCAAAGCGCCATCCTGACTCGCGGACCGGTCTCGGAAGGAGGCCGGTGGTGATGCTGTTCCGCCCGAAGTCGGTGCGGACGTGTGAATCCTACTTGGTGCGGGCCGAAGCGGCCTTCTTCGCAGCCGGCTTCGCCGCGGCCCTGGACGGAGCCGCCTTCGAGGCCTTCGCCGCGGGCTTGGCGGCCGGCTTCGCAGCCTTCGCGGTCGCCTTCGGAGCGGCCTTCGCCGCGGGCTTCGCGGCGGCCGTCTTCGGCGCCGCCTTGGAGGCCGTCGTCTTCGGTGCCGCCTTGGCGGCGGGCTTCGCCGACGCCGTTGCTGGAGCCTTCGCAGCCGGCTTCGCGGCAGCCTTCGTCGCGGGCTTCGCGCTCGCGGCCGCGCGGGTGGTGGTAGAGGGCTTCGACGCGGCCTTCGGAGCTGCCTTGGCGGTCGTCTTCGGAGCGGCGGCCTCGGCCGCCTTGATGCTACCGGTCTTGGTGGCCTTGCCGCCGGCCGTCTTCTTGCCCTTGGGCGTCCGTCGCTGGAGCAATGCCTTCCAGGCGCGCTCCACGCGCTGGCGGAGCTCGTCCTCGTCGCCCGCGTTCTCGATCTTCACGTCCGCCTGAGCGGAGCGTTCCTTGTTGGACATCTGCGCGTTGATGCGCGCCATCGCGGCATCCTCGGCGAGGTTGTTGCGCTCCTTGAGGCGCGCGACGGCGGTCTTCACCGGGGTGAGGACCACCCAGACCTCGTCACAGAGGTCCTGCCACTTCGCCTCCAGCAGCACCGCGGCTTCGAGGACGATGATCGGGTCATCCTCCGACGCGCGGATCTGCTTCACCTCGTCCTTGATCAGGGCACGGATCTCAGGCCAGACGATCGCGTTCAGGCGCTCCAGCTCACCGGGCGCGCCGAACACCTTCCCGCCGAGGATCCGGCGGTCGATGGTGCCGTCCTTGGCGACCAGGTCGTGGCCGAAGGCGTTGACCACCTTCTGGAAGCCCGGCGTCCCCGGCTCATACGAGCGGTGCCCCAGGCGGTCGGCATCGATGACGGTGGCACCGTACTCGCGGAGGATCTCCGCCGCTGTCGACTTGCCCGCCGCAATACCCCCGGTCAGGCCGATGATCGTCATTATGTTCTCCAGGTAGGGTTTCCCATGCACAATTGTATTTGCGTGCACATACGTGCGCAAACACTCCCGTACACGTCAGGTCGACCGGAACTCTCCCACCTGATAGCAGGCGATATGGCGAGATATGCAGAGAGAGCGGGCGTTTGCCCGCTCTCTCTGATTGAGACCCAACCAGACGAGCCGAAGAAGGACGCTAGCCCTTCTTGAACTCCTCGATCAGCGCCGGGACGACCTGCTTCCAGTCGCCCACGATGCCGTACTTCGAGAACGCGAAGATGTTCGCGTCCTTGTCCCGGTTCACCGCGACGATCATCTTGGAGCCGGAGCAGCCCGCCATGTGCTGGCTGGCGCCGGAGATGGCGACCGCGATGTAGAGGTCCGGCGTCACCACCTTGCCGGTGAGGCCGATCTGCTCGCTCGGCGGGAACCAGCCCAGGTCCACCGCGGCGCGCGAAGCGCCCACGGCAGCCTTGTCGGTGCCGATGGCCGCCGCCAGGTTCTTGAGATCCTCGAACGCTTCCGGGGCGCCCAGGCCGCGGCCGCCACCGACGACGATCGGGGCCTCGGTGATGGCCAGACCGGCGGACTCGGTGACTTCCTTGCCGGTGACGTTCACGCGGCTCTCGCCAGCTGCCGGGAGCTCCACGGTCTCAGCCGCGCCGCCGCCAGTCGCGGGGTCGAACGACTTCGCGCGGACGGTGGCGACCGCCGGGGTGGTGGCGAAGGTGTACGTGGCCTGCGCGTTACCGCCGTAGGCGGGGCGGGTGGCCTCGATGGTGCCGCCGTTGTCGGTGACCGCAACGCAGTCCATGGCAACCGCCGTGTTCAGGCGGAACGCCAGCCGGGGACCGAGCTCGCGGCCGACGGTGGTCTGGCCCATCAGGACCAGGTCCGCGCCGGACTGCTCCACGGCAGCCTGCACCGCCGGGAGCCACTGCTCGCCACGGAAGGTGTCGTAGTTCGCGTCGTCGCTGACGAAGGCCTTGCTGGCGCCAGCCGCCTGGGCCGCCGCGGCGGAGGCGCCGGTGCCCAGCAGCGACACGGAGACCGAGCCGCCGCCGGCCAGGCCCTGCGCGCCGTTCAGGAGTTCAAGCGTCGTGGAGCTGGGGGTACCGCCGTCCAGCTCGCCGACGACGAGGATGTTGTGAGGCATGTTTCGCGTCTCTCCGATGCTCGGTCGAACTTCCCGAGGGAAGTCCGCGCGCTAGATGGCCTTGTCGGCCTTGAGCTTGGCGACCAGGTTCGCGGCCTGTTCCTGGGGCGTCTCGCCCTCGATGAACTCGACCTGCGCGCCCTTCTCCGGGATGAACAGCTTCTGGAGCTGCAGGCGAGCGCCGGCCTTGCCGACCTCGCTCGGGTCCAGGCCCAGGTCAGCCGCGGTCTTCTTGGTGACGGTCTTCTTGGCCGCCGCCATGATCTGCGGGAGCTTCGGGTAGCGGGGCTCACCGAACTCGTTGGAGACGGTCACCACGGCCGGCAGGTTGACCTCGGTCTTCTCGAAGCCGTCGGCCAGCACGCGCTCCACCTTGAGCGCGTTGCCCTCCAGCGCGACGCCCTTGGCGATGATGGTCACGGGCCAGCCGAGGTTCTCCGCGATGAGGAGGCCCACCTGGCCCATGTCCCAGTCCGCCGCCTGGCGGCCACAGAACACGGCGTCCACGTCGCCCAGCTCCTTGATGGCGGCCGCCAGCACCTTCGCGGTGGTGTGCGAGTCGCCGTCCTCGAAGGCCGGGTCGTTCAGCAGCACGCCCTCGTCGGCGCCCATGGCGAGCACCTGCTTGATGGCGGCCTGGGCGGACTCGCCGCCCATGGAGATGACGGTGACCTTGCCGTCACCGCCGGCCTCCTTGATGCGGAGGGCAGCCTCGGCGGCGATGCCGTCGAACTGTGAGAGGACGGGCGCGATGCCCTGTGCGGGGACGACCTTGTTCGTCGCCGCGTCGATCTTGAACGCCGCGGGCGGCGTCTCCGGGTCCGGAATCTGCTTCGCGCAGACCACGATGTGCATGCTCTGGCTCCTTCACCTGCGAGGCTGAACCCCGCACGCTGTGTGCCTGCCGGGAGCACTCCCCGCCAGGTTGATTCGCGTTGTCATGGAGCGCGCTGCTGCCGCTCGGCGCCCGTGGGTCGCCGCACGCCCCCCCGCCACGGACTCTACGCGGACGGCTCGCCTGCGGAAACAGGCTCCTCGCGCTTGTCCGGACCAAACACGGCGTCCTCCAACAGCTCCGCGATGTCGAAGGGACGGATCCGCCCCTCCTCCTCCGGCTGCACGCCTGGGACGCCATCCTCGAACATCTGAATGCAGAACGGGCAGTTGGAGATGAGCTGATCGGCCCCCGTGCGGATGGCCTCCTCCGAGCGCACCTGGTTCACCCGGCGCTCGCCCACCTCTTCCTGCCACATGTTGCCGCCGCCGGCGCCGCAGCACAGGCCCTTCGAGAGGTTGCGCTGCATCTCCGTCAGGCTCGCCCCCGGCACCATCTCCAGGATCTGGCGCGGCGCGTCGTACACGCCGTTCAGCCGGCCGAGGTAGCACGAGTCGTGGTACGTGACGTTCGCGTTGATCGCGTGCGTCGCCTTCAACGAACCGTCGTGCAGGCGGTCGTTCAGGAACTCCGTGTGGTGGAGCACCTCGAAGTAGCCGTCGAACTGCGGGTACTCGTTCTTGAACGTGTTGAAGCAGTGCGGGCAGTTGGTGATGACCTTCTGGACGTTCTTCGCCTTGAACGTCTCTACCAGCTGCTGCGCGAGGATCTGGTACAGGTACTCGTTGCCCAGACGGCGCGCCGGGTCACCGTTACAGGTCTCCTCCTGCCCCATGACCCCGAAGGAAGCGCCGGACTCCCGCAGGAGGCGGAACACGGCCTTCGTGATCGGCAGGTTGCGCTCCACGAGCGAGCCCGAGCAACCGACCCAGTAGAGGTACTCCTGCGTGCCGTCGAAGATCGGCACGTCGTCGAAGCCCTCCATCCACGTGGTGCGCTCGAGCGCCGTCCCGCGCCACGGGTGGCCGCGCATCTCGAGGTTCTCGAGGGCGCCCTGCGCGGTGGCGGGGATGCGCGCCTCGTTCATCACGAGGAAGCGGCGCATATCCACGATGGTGGGGACGTGCTCGATCATCACCGGGCACTCCTGCATGCAGGCGCCACAGGTGCGGCAGGCCCAGAGCGTCTCGTCCTTGATGACGTCCCCGGTGAGAGCCACCGTCGAGACCTCGCGGCCGGCCTCGCCGGTCTCGTGGCGGTGCTGCTGGATCGCAGGCCCCACGTCGGCCAGGTGCATCTTCAGGTCCTGGATCAGGTGCATCGGCGAGAGCGGCTGACCGGCGATGTTGGCCGGGCAGACGTCCGTGCAGCGCCCGCAGCGGACGCACGCGTCCAGCTCGAACAGCTGCTTCCAGGTGAAGTCCTGGATGTAGCCGACGCCGAAGACCTCCTGCGTCTCGATGTCCTCGATCTTCGCGAGGCGGCCCGGCGCGTCCGTGCGGAGGAAGAAGGCGTTCACGGGCGCGAAGAACAGGTGGTCCAGGCGCGTGAAGACGATCATGCCGAGCCAGGCGAACGCCGCGCTCACGTGGAACCACCACGTCCACTCGTGGAACGTGAGGACCTGCGACTCGCTGAACCCGAAGAGGTCGAGGAAGTTCGCGATGGCGTAGCCACCGAAGGACCAGACAGCCCAGTCGGGGTGCTGGTCCAGCTCGGTCACCTGGATGCGGGCGGCTTCCGTGATGAAGCCCGTCAGGAGCACCAGCCCCAGGCCGAGGATGATGAGGTGGTCCTCAAGCCGCTCGTCCCAGCGGATGCGGTGGAAGTCCGCGAAGTAGCGGCGGTACAGCGCCATCCCGACCCCAATGAGGCCGATGACGCCGAAGAGGTCGCCGTAGAAGGAGAAGAAGAGGTAGTAGTCCCCGTAGAGGAAGTGAAGCGGCGTGTCCGCCTCAACGGCGACCTGCGCCGTAACCAGCGTCAGCACCACGATCGAGGACATGATCGACCAGTGCATGATGCCGGCGTAGCGGTCGCGGCGGACCTTGTCCTGCGCGAGGCCGAGGCGCGCGGTGTTCCTCAGACGGCTCGGGATGTCCCGCAGGAGGCCGGGCGTCGGGCGGCCGATGCCCCAGAGGCTGGCGTGGCGGACGAAGCCCCAGACCAGCAGTCCCATGAGGGCCGCGAGGAAGACGTAGACCGCCCACGAACCCGCGGGGACATTGAAGAAGATCTCGCGGCCGGCCTCGTCACGAGGTGCGGTAGCGGTGGCGTAGAAGCCGATGGCGGAGGCGCCGACCGCGGGGCCCCACCAGGCGCCGACCAGTCTCCGGGGCGCCCCTGTGGACTGGTTCACTCGGTTCGTCGAGACCGCCATCGCTGCTCCTCGCATGCGCCACGATACCGTCGCCTGTCACGGCACGCGGAGGACGCCACGATAGGCCCCTCGGCGGCGGAACAGGACGTGTACGGTTCAGGCGTTCGCAGGCTGGCCGTACATGTCGCGCAGCTCGTTCTTCAGAATCTTGCCCAGGTGGTTCTTGGGCAACTCTTCCACCCACTGGTACATGGCCGGCGCCTTGTAGGAGGCCAGGCGGCTCTTCACGTAGCCCGTCAGGTCGTCCTCGCTGGGCAGGGTCGCGCCGGAGACGGGGACAAGGATGGCCTTCACCACCTCGCCCCACTCTACGTCCGGCACGCCGATGACGGCGGCCTCCTGGATACCGGGGTGGTCCTCCAGCACCTGCTCGATCTCGGCCGGGGCGATGTTCTCACCGCCGCGGATCACCATGTCCTTGATGCGGCCGGTGATGAACAGGTAGCCGTCCTCGTCGATCTTGCCGACGTCGCCGGTGTGCAGCCAGCCGTCCACCAGCGCGCCGGCAGTGTCCTCGTCGCGCTTGTTGTAGCCGCGCATCACGCGGTCGCCGCGGATGCAGATCTCACCCGGCTCGTTGACGGGCAGCCGCCGCCCGTCCGGGGCGAGGATGCCGATCTCCATGTCCGGCATCGGCCGGCCCACGGAGCGCAGGCGCTCGATCTTCTTCTCGTTCTCCTCCGGCGTGCCGTCCAGGCGGTGGTCGTCCGGGCCGAGGAAGGTCATGGACCCGGTCGCCTCGGTCTGGCCGTAGGAGTTCATCAGCCCCACGTTCTTGCCCTGCGGGCTGAAGAGGTCCACCGCGCGGCGGACCACCTCGAACGGCATGGGCGCAGCGCCGTAGGTGATGAGTTCGAGCTTCGAGAGGTCGTAGTCCTCGAAGTTCTCGACCTCCATGACGCGCTTGAGCATGGTCGGGACCAGGAAGGCGTGAGTTGCGCCCTCGGACTGGGCCATCTCCAGCCACTGCTTCGGGTCGAACGCGGGGAGGATGACCAGCGTCCGGCCGGAGAAGACCGCGCTCATCATGGTGGTAGCGCCGGCGATGTGGAAGAACGGCACCGAGACCAGCACGACCTGCGGGTCGATCGTGGGGTCGGCCGGGGACTGCGTGTTCACCACCAGCGCCGTCAGCGCCTGGTAGGAGAGGACCACGCCCTTCGGCAGCGAGGTGGTGCCGGACGTGAAGATGATGAGCGTGGCGTCCTTGTCGTCCGTCTCAGCGAAGACCGGGATGTCCTCGCCGGAGGCGCGCAGCGCCGCGAAGGACTGGGAACCGTCCCGCTCGAAGTCCAGCGTGACCACGTTGCGGACGGCGGGCAGGGAGGAGGCGATGCCCTCCCAAATGGGCCAGTAGCGTTCCGCCACGAACAGCGTGGTGACGTCCGTGGACTCCACCATGTAGGTCAGCTCTTCCGCCTTCGCGCGGAAGTTGAGGGGCACCAGCGTCGCGCCGAGCGAGGCGGTCGCGTAGTAGATCTCGACAAACTCCGGGCAGTTGACGGCCATGACGCCGACGTTCTCGCCCTTCTGGACGCCGAGTGCCTGCATGGCCTGCGCCAGCTTGTTCACCCGGGTCTGGAGTTCCTGGTAGCTCACGCGCTCGCTCGGACCAACGATGGCGGTCCGATCTGGGACGATCGCGGCGCTGATGGTCAGGAATTCCGCAGTGTTCATCTAGTAGGCCCCCCTCAGAGCCGCGCCATGATAGGCAATGGCCCACACTGGCGCTACACCGGCTGTCCGCGCTGCAACCAATTGCCCGAAGCCGCCCGGCCCGAGCACCCACCCGAGTCATCACGATCGCCCTCGCCGAGGGCTCGCTGTCTGCTGCTACAGGTCCGCTGCGATTGGCCTCGCTACGGACTACGGACTTACGGACTGTGGGCTACGGGTTCACGCGCTCCACGAACGCGTGCGTGCCGCCCTCCCCGGGGCGGTAGTCGATGTACGGCGTCTTCAGCGGCACTTCGGCGTCCTCGATCGCGTTCGCCTCCATCGACCAGATCGCGCCGGTGCACGGGTCCTCGAAGACGCCCGGGACGCCGCCGGGATTGGCGACCGCGCCGCGGGCGTCCTCCGGCTTCCACACCGCAGTGCACCCGGACTGCTGCACGCGCACGTCGATGGCGCGCAGGCGTCCGTCCTGCATGCCCACGATGTAGGTGTCCTGCTCCGGGAACGCCGCGACCTTGCCGATCTCGAAGGAGTGCGCAGGGCCCGCGTCGAAGTACTCGACCTTGATGTCCGCCGGGTTCAGCCAGCCCCACACGACGACGCCGATGAAGAACACGGAGACCAGCAGGAGCGCGGTGGGGCCGACCCAGTGCGGGATCTGCCGCCCGCGACGCGCCCGTGACCAGAGCCCTGCACCCATTGTCTCCGCCTTCGATCGGTGGGTTATGTCCATCGGACAGCGTCAGCCAGCCGCCGCTCAAGCGCTAGACCGTCCGCCAACGGCAGGTCGATGCCCTCGAGGATCGCACGCTTCGCCGCCCGTGTGGCCGTCGGGTCCGCCGCCGCGATGCGTTCCGCCCAGCCTCGGGCGGTGGCGAGCAGGTCCTCGCGAGGCACCACGGCATGTACGAGGCCGGCGCGGAGCGCCTCCGCGGCGGAAAGCGGCTCACCCGTGGTGACCATCCGTAGGGCCTCGGACAGTGGCGCGTGCCGGGGGATCGTCTGCGTCCCCCCCGCCGAGGGGATGTAGCCGAGGGTGACTTCCGGCAGCGCGAACCGGGCATCCTCTGACGCGACGCGGAGGTCGCAGTACATGGACATCTCGCACCCGGCGCCGTAGGCGAAACCGTGGATCGCGGCGATCAACGGGACGGGGAGCGTGCTCATCACCCCCCACAGGTCGCGCTGCTGCCTCGCGACGCGCGCATCGATCAGGCCGGGGGCGCTGCCGAACTCGGTGATGTCGGCGCCCGCCGAGAATGCGCGATCGCCCGCGCCGCTGAAGACGGCGCAGCGCACAGTGGGATCGTCACGCAGGGCGGTGAGGACACCCCACAGGGCGTCCCGCATCTGCATGCTGACCGCGTTCAGGCGCTCCGGCCGGTCGAGTGTGACGAGGGCGATGTCGCCCTCGCGCTCGAACCGGATCAGGGGGCGGTCAGCGTCCGCCATGGGTACGGACTAGGAGACCCACACCCGGGAAACCCACACCTAGGAGACCCAGTCGGGCTTCTTGATCGGGCTGACCTCGGAGCGGTCGTGGCTCTGCTGGATCTGCTCGGACAGCTTCGTCGCCAGGGCGCGCATCAGGGGCGTCCCGGGCGAGGCGTCGTCCGAACGCCACCGACGGAGGGTGGCGCGGTCCTTCTTGTCCAGGTCCAGGGCCAGCAACTCGTCCAGCACGGCCTCGAACATGCGGTGGCATTCGTCCACGGTGAATTCAACGCGCATGGCTACTGCTCCCGCACCTTCAGCTTGCCGCGCTGCCGCAGCATGCGGCGCGTGCGATCGTCGATGAAGTTGCCGATGGCCTCGTTCAGATCTTCGGTGAACTCGTCCAGCGGGATCGTGCCGGGCGCGCGCGCGGTCCGCCACTCGCGGATCTTCTCCTTCGCCTCGTCCGACAGGTCGACGTGATCGAGCACGGTGGAGGAGACCAGCGCCAGCACGACGTGCGCCTCCTCCGTGTTCAGGATGACGTTCATCCCGCTCCCTCCCCTGACACCTCTGGTGTGACCGACAGTAGAGCCTAGCGCCCAATGAACCGGGGCGGGCGCTTCTCCGCAAAGGCGCGGACACCTTCGGCGCGATCGGCCGTGGACTGCAAGAGCACGGTCAGGTCCAGCTCGTACCGCAGCGCCTGGTCCAGCGGCATCTCCACCCCCCGGTGGACAGCCTCCTTCGCGAGGCGTGTCGCGATCGGCCCGCGTGCCGCGACCGCGTCCGCGATCGCCTGCGCCGCCGAGTCGAGCTCCTCCGCCAGCACCACGCGAGACACGAGGCCGATGCGCAGCGCCTCCGCGGCATCGACCTCCTCGCCCAGCAGCACCAGCCGCAGCGCCTGAGCGCGACCGACCGCCCGAGGCAGCCGCTGCGTTCCCCCGCCGAGCGGGAGCGTGCCCACCTGCGTGTCCGCGAGGGCGAACGTGGCGCCCTCCTCGGCCACGCGGACGTCGCACGCCAGCGCCAGTTCGAGGGCGATCGAGTGCGCCCGCCCTCGGATGGCGCAGATCACCGGCTGCGGGACCCCGGCAAGGGCCTCGATCCCACTCGCGAGGTGCGGGACGCCGGGGATGCCGGCCGGCTCATCGAGCGCGGATGCGGCCCACCCCGCTCCGAGGTCCCCGTCCGAGCGCACGATCACCGCACGCACGTCCTGGTCCCCGGCGACCTCGGAGGCCGCCGCGCCAACCGCGTCGATGAATGCATGGTCGTAGCCGCCCTCGGGCGGGGCGAGGGTGATCGTGGCGACGTGGTCGACGACCTGTGTCTGCACGAGAGGCACCGAGGGCTCCTCCGGACTCGCGGTCTTTACTTCTGGCGAGCGTAGGAGTGTGCGGATCAGGCGGTCAACGAGCGCCTACTGCGGCGTGAACTCTGCCCTCTCCCCAGCCCTCCCCCAGAGGGGGAGGGGGTCGGAAGGGAGTGGCATGCGGTTGGATCTCGCGCGGGAGCTTGCGAGGATGCGAGTACCGCGGACAAGGACAGGAGCAGCACATGGACCTCGACACGTGGAGCTAGATATCGCGGGACGCTCCGTCCTGGTGACCGGCGCGAGCCGGGGCATCGGCCGCGCGATCGCGGAGGCGTTCGCCGCCGAGGGAGCGCGCCTCACCGTCGTCGCCCGCACCGCGGAGGACATCGAGGCTGCCGCGAGCGCGATCCGCGCGGCGCACGGGGTGGAGGTGACTCCGGTCGCCGCCGATGTGACCGACCCGGCCGCTGCCGCCACCGTCATCGGCGCAGCCGTCGAGGCGTACGGGGGCCTCGATGTGCTCGTGAACAATGCGGGCGGCACGGTGCGCGAGGGGACGACCGAGGAGGTGTGGGACGGGACGTTCGAGCTGAACGTGACGTCCGTCGTCCGCCTGATGGAGGCGGCCCAGCCGCACCTCGTCGCCTCCGGGCGCGGGGCCGTCGTCAACATCGGCTCGATCTACGGTCGCGAGTTCGGGCCGCCCGCGGCGCCGCAGTACACCGCCACGAAGGCGGCGGAGATCGCGATGTCCAAGACCTACGCGATGCACTGGGCGCGCCAGGGTGTGCGCGTGAACAGCGTCGCTCCCGGCTCGATCGCCTTCGAGGGCGGCTCGTGGGGCCGTCGCCAGGAGCAGGACCCGGAGGGCATGGCGCGCTTCGTGGACGAGCACATCGCCTCTGGCCGGTTCGGGCGGCCGGAGGAGGTCGCGGCGGCGGTGGTGTTCCTCGCGTCGGCGCAGGCATCCTGGATCGTGGGGGCGTGCCTGAACGTGGACGGCGGACAGTCTCGCTCGGGGATCTAGCCGGACTTCACAGGGGACGGTTGCCTCGTGAGCGCGGCCCAAGGATGATGTCGGCGCGGTAGGGAAGGGGACACCATGCGCTTCAAGAGGGCAGACCTGCCCGGTCTGGCAATTGCGGTCCTCGGGCCCGTGGGCCTCTTCCTCCTGCTCCTGGAGTCCTACCAGCTGTGGCACCACCACGGCTCCCCGATCCTCGGCATCCTGTCGGTGCACATCGCGATCGGCGGCGGCATCATCGGTGGGCTGTGGCGCTTCGTGAAGGCGCGAGACGCGATCATCGGCCTCGCGCTGGCGCTGGCCCTCGCGATCATCGGGGTGGTCGCGCTGCGCTCCGTGGGCGATGGCGACACCACGCTGGCGAACATCCTGAAGATCGTCAGCGTCGTGTTGTTCCTCGTCCTCAACGCGGCCGTCATCCAGCAACTGCTCTGGAACGGCCTCAACCCCATCCTCCAGCGCCGCGACGACGCGAGGGCTGCCGCCGCCGCCGAAGAGCAGGCGTAGCACTCTCGCTCGCGGTTCCTCGCGGGCTCCTTCGGAGAGGCCCGCGTAGATGGCAGCAGAACACGTGACCGGCTCCTCCCCCACTCGCACCGCGGCGGCCCACATGCTCGCCGCGTGGATGGGTGGGCGTTTCTACCGCACATTCCGCATCGCCGAGGGCGGCCCGTCCTCCGAGAACGCGGGCTCCGAGGCCGGCGCAGGCGCCTTCGACTTCGTCCTGACACAGCGCGACCGGCGTGTCGGCACCACCGTCGGTGTCCTCTGGGACGAGGAACCCCGGCCCGCCGGCGCGGACGCCCTCGCCGAGATGCTCTCGGGCGACGTCGAGGCGGAGGAGGGCATCGTGCCTGGGTCGTACGCCGTCTGGGTGCCGCCGAAGGGCGTGATCCCCACGGATGAGCCCGAGGTCTCCGACCTCCGCCTCACCCTCGCCCGCGCCCTCCGAGGGCTCGATGCCGGCGAGCGGCGCGAGGCGCGCATCCCCGTGACCGTGAAGCTCGCGAAGCTGCAGACGGAGGGCGCGTACGTCTCCGTCGTCGGCGGCCTCGCTACCTCCTGGCTCGCGATGTCAGAGGGCATCCCCGGCTCGTTCCACCTCGACTCGCGTCCGATCCACCGGCTGCCGGAGGAGACGGCGGAGGTGGACATCCTCGTCTCGCGCGTACGCGACTTCGCAGTCGCCCTCGAACCCGGCGAGCTGACGGACATCCCGCTGCACGATCACTGGACCGTGGCCCGCCTCCCGGACAGCGCGCCCGCCGGCGTGACGGTGATCGCCGCGCCGCCCGATGTGGATCCGGTGGACGGGACCAACGTCCGGCGCCGCTTCCGCCAGGAGGTGCAGCGTGCCGTGGACCAGAAGCGTGGCGGCGACGCCGAGCTCGCCGTCCTCGCGGTCGTGGGGCCGTTCGCGCACATCGGCGACGAACTGGTGACCGCGTCCCTCCGAGGCATGAACCCCGCGCTCTACACCGAACTCGACCTGATCGTGGTGATCGCGGACGGCGTGGTGCGGCAGGTGCTGCAACCACGCTCGCTCCCGTGGGAGCCCGCGCGGTGAGTGACCTCGCCGTCCGGGACGCACTGCCGGAGGACGCCTCCGAGGTGCGCAGCCTGGTCACGCGCGCCCTCTTCGCCGCCGGCCTGCCGGCACCCGAGCCCGGCCTGGACGACGACCTCGTGGACCTGGGCTACTACCGCGCCGAGGGGCGCGCGATCTGGGTCGCGGAGCGGGACGGCGTCGTCGTCGGCTGCGCCGCGATCGACCGAGGCGAACCCGGCGCCGCTGTCCTCCGTCGCCTCGCGGGCGGCGGGCTGGAGGCACTCGTCGAGGCCGCGGTCGAGTTCGCAGCCGCGCGCAGCCTCGGGGTCATCGAGACCGTGCTGCCGCCCGGCCTGCCCGGGACGCAGGAGGCGCTCCGCGGTGCCGGCTTCGAGTCCCCGCCCGGCGCGAACGCGATGCTGCTGCGGAAACGCCTGTAGATGCGCGGAGTCCGGCTCCCGACTGCCCTCGTGTCGCTCGGCGTCTCGCTCGCCCTCGTCGGCTGCGCTGTGAGCGAGAGCGGCACGCCTGAGGCTTCCGCGACGTCAGGCCCGACGGAGCGCTTCCAGGCGCCGCGCTCACTGGAGTCCTATCGATACACGCTGACGCTCGATCTCGATGGCAGCCTGCTCGACCAGAACGAGGCGCCGAGCGGCCTCGACGTGGCGGATACGACGCTCAACATCGCCATCGAAGGTCAGTGGGTCAGCCCCGGCCAGGAGCACTCCACCACGGATGTCGGCTTCGGCGTGCTGGAGACCTCGCAGGAGACCGTGCGCATCGGCGAGCAGGTGTGGACCAGCGTCGCCGGCGGCGCCTGGCAGGAGCGGGGACCCCTCACCGCTCCCGGGGCGCTGGTGGGACAGGAGGTGCCCCTCTCCCCGGACGTGATCCTCGGGCTCGATCCCGCTCACCTCGAGCAGCTCGCAGCGGACCTCGCGGGGCGTCCCCACACCGTCGAGGAGATCGACGGCCGCACGGCGCAACACTGGCAGCTCGACGATCAGTGGTTCGACGAGTACGCCACCTACTGGGACGGCGTCCTGGGCGTGGTCCCGCGTGACCGGGGCATGGAGATGACCATCGACGTCTGGGCGGACCTGGAGACCGGCGTCGGGATCCTCCTGCGCGTGGCCGGCGAGTACCCGGACCGCGACGGCCGCCTTTCGCTGGAGATGCGCCTGCTGGACCTCAACGACCCATCGATCGTGGTGGAGCCCCCGCCGGAGGAGGTCAGCGGGAGCCCTCAGGCCTCCCGTGCGCGGGGCGCGTCCACGATGTAGGTCCCCGCGGCGAGGTCGTGCCAGGTCTGGCGACGCCGCGTGAACAGCGCCCACGCAAACCCCACCAGCAGCATCGAGATGCTCACGATCTCCACCAGCGCGCGGATACCACCGCGGACCGGGCCCGGTGGGTTGCCCTGCGCGTCCACGATGCGCAGGCCCATCACCATCGCGCCCGGCGAGGTGCCCTGGCTCCAGAAGATCCAGGAGAGCCCGATCCGCAGCACGATCTGCGGGAGGATCGCCGTCAGCGTCACCTCGGTGGGTGAGACCGGGTCCGGCATCTCACCGCCCAGCATCACCAGGACGATCAGCAGCAGCGGATAGAAGAACGTCCGTGCCAGCTCGTCCACGAGCCAGGCCATCGACCGCCGCCAGATCTGGGCGTCCTGCGGGCCACCCGAGGGCGGCGGGAGTGTCCGAGCCTCGATGACCTCGGGGGCTCCGGCCTCGGACGCGGGGACGATGGCGTCCCCGGCTTCCCACCGGGGGCCAGGACGGCCTACGGACTTCTCCGCGCGTGATCCGTCCGGCCCCGATGTGGTCAATACAGCTCCCTGCGCTACGCGTGGTGCGCGATCGCGCCATCGATGGTGATGGTCTCGCCGTTGACGAAGTTCGTCCGGTCGGAGGCCAGGTAGACCACCGCGCCCTTGATGTCGTCCGGCTGGCCGAGGCGGCGGAGCGGGATGTAGCGCTCCATCACCTCCGCGAGCGCGGGGTCGCTGTGCGGCCCCGGGACGCCCTCCATGAACCCGATCACGATGGTGTTCACCGTGACACGGTCCTCCACCAGCGGCTCACCACGGCCCCACTCGATCGCGAGGTTCTTCGAGAAGCCGAGGACGGCACCCTGCGAGGCGCCGTACAGCGCGGCGTTCGGGACGCCTCGGTCGTGGAGGTCGGACACGAAGTTGATGACGCGTCCCTTGCCCCGGGGGACCATCCGCTTGCCCACGGCCAGGGTGGGCGCGAAGACGGCGGTCGCGTTCCGGTCCAGCTCGTGACGCCAGTCATCGATGGTGGACTCCACGACCGGCTTGATGTTCGCCGAGTGCGCGGCGTTCACCAGGATGTCGATCGGCCCGACCATGCGCTCCAGCGAGTCCACGGCCGCCTCGACGGCTGCGTAGTTGCTGAGATCCAGCGTCTTCACCTGCCCGTTCTGCGAGCCGGCGCTCCAGCACTCGTTCAGGATCGAGTTCGCGGCGACCTCGTTCTGCTGGTTCGCGTCGAGCGTGGTGAGGGAGACCGTGGCCCCGGCCTCCGCGAGGGCGACTGCCGCCGCGCGCGCCAACGGGCCGGTCGCGCCGGTCACCAGAGCGTGCTTCCCCTTCAGGCTGAACATGTCCATCGGTTAGCCCTCCGCCCGCGGCACCAGGCCGGCCGGCGTGATGCCGGCGGCGATCGCGCCACCATCGATCAGCACGGTTTCACCACTCAGGTACGAGGCCGCCGGGCTCGCGAGGAACACCGCGAGCGGCCCGATCTCCCGCAGGAAGCCGATCCGTCCCGCGGGCTGCTTCTCCCCGAGGCCGGTGAGGATCGTCTCGTCGTCCGTCTTCGGGAACAGGCCGGGCGCGATGCAGGCGGCGCGGATGTTGTCGCGCGCGTAGGTCATCGCGATGGCCTTCGTGAGCTGGATCACGCCACCCTTGGCGACCGGGTACATCCAGTTGTTGCGACCGCCACGGTACCCCCACCCCGAGGTGATGTTGATGATGGTGCCGCCGCCCTGCTCCAGCAGGTGCGGCACGATGGCGCGCGAGCAGTAGAACGCGGTGTCGAGGTTCGACTCGATGCCGCTGCGCCAGTCCTCGTCCGTGAGTTCGGGCAGGGTCTTGCCTCGACCCGTCCCACCGAGGCCGGCGTTGTTGATGAGGACCGTCACGCGCCCCATCTCGCTGGTGGCCTTCGCCACCATCTCGTTGACCGCCGTCGAGTTGGTCACGTCGCAACCCGAGATGCCGAGGTAGCGGCGACCCTTCGCGCGGATCTCCTCGCCGACGTCCTCGATAGGCTCGGGGCGCCGGCCGACGCCGACGATGTCGCACCCGGCCTCCGCCAGGTGGAGCGCCATCTCACGCCCGAGGCCGGTCCCGGCGCCGGTGATGATGGCGCACTGACCGCTCAGGTCGAACTGATCCAGGATGCCCACTGGCTTCCTCCTTGGTCCAACTGCTCGATTCCGAACCGCGTTGTCTGCACAGGTCCGAGGGCGCTTCGACGGGCTCGTTCGCCCTCCCCCGGCCCCCTCCCTAGGAGGGAGGGGGAGACAGAATTGGTGGTGTAACCCCTCCCCCAACCCCCTCCCCTTGCCGGGGGAGGGGACTTCCGGACTTCTGACCCCTCAACCGCACTGCCCGGACGCGCTCTGCCTCGGCGCCTGTCGCCCGCCCGTGGGCGTCGCTACAGGTGCTGGAGCAGGCCCCCGTCGACCGGGAAGATCTGACCCGTGATGTATCGCGTCGCCACCTCGCTGGAGAGGTAGACCGCCAGCGGGCCCACCTCCTCCGGCGTGCCTCGGCGACGCATGACCGTGAAGCGGACGGCGCGCTGCGCCTCCTCGTCCTCCGGCTGGATGCGGTCGTCCATCCAGTCCATCCACCCGAGGGCGATGCCGTTCACCATGATGTCCTCGGGCCCCAGCTCCAGCGCTGCGGCCCGCACGAAGTTGTACACGGCGCCGTGCGCCGCGGCGTACGCGGTCGCGTTCGGCAGTCCGCGCTCACCGATGACGCTGGTGACGCACACGATGCGTCCGGGCTGCCCGGCGCGCCGGAACTCCTCCGATGCCGCGCGGACGGCGAAGAAGTGCGCGTTGAAGTTCACCTGCATCAGCCGGTTGAGGTCCGTGTCCGTGGTCTTCGCGATCGGCTTCGCGAGGAATAGGTCGGGCGCGACCGCGACGATGTCCAGCCCGCCCAGCTCCTTCACGATCTGACGCGTGGTGACCTGGACGTTCTTCCCGAGGGTGACGTCCATGATGTACTCGGGCGCGCGGCGCCCCATCTTCTCGATGTCACGGCGCACGGCCCGAGCGCGCATGACGGCCTCGTCGGGCGTGAGGGCGCAGAGGGCGACGTCTGCGCCGGCCTCCGCGTAGGCGCGGGCGATCGCGCCGCCGGCCGGGTTGTCCGCGCCGATGACCATCGCCTTCTTGCCCGTCAGGTCCCAGAAACCGGAAGTGGGGTACTCGTTCGTCATCGCCGTTACCCCTCGTACACCGGGCGGAAACCCGCGGGGCCGAGGCCTCCGGCAAGCCCGCCGCCGTCGATGATGAACGTCTGCCCGGTGATGTAGGACGAGGCGTCCGAGGCCAGGAACACCGCGAGCGGCCCGAGCTCCCACCACTCGCCGAGGCGATCCACCGGGATAAAATGGCCGCGCTGTTCGCGCTCCGCGCGCTCACGATCGTCGGCGGGCGGACGCTGGGAGACGTAGCCGGGGACGATGCAGTTCGCGCGGATGCCGTGCGGCCCCAGCATCGTCGCCATCGACTTCGCGAGGGAAACGACGCCGCCCTTCGCCGTCGGGTAGGCGAAGGTGCGGTTGCCTCGCATCGCCGTGCCCGAGGCGGTCGGGACGACGACGCCCCCGTCGCCCTGCTCGATCATCTGCTTGCTGGCGGCACGGCAGGCGTAGAACGCCGACTTCAGGTTCGTCGCCAGGACGTCCTCAAACGCGTCGGTGGGGTAGTCCCAGAACTCGTTGGGGACGTTGCCACCCCCACCGCCCGCATTGGCGAACATGACGTCGAGGCGTCCGTACTCGCCGACCGCGGCAGCCACGAGGGCGTCCGCGTCGGCCTCGGAGGTGGCGTCGTAGACGAAGTGTGTGGCTGTCCCGCCGGCCTCGCGGATCTCGTCCACGACGCCGAGGAGTTGGGCCTCGGTCCGGGCGGCGACCATAACCTTCGCGCCGGCCGCGGCGAGGGCGAGCGCCATGCCTCGGCCCAGTCCTCGCCCGCCGCCGGTCACGACGATGGAGCGCCCCTGGAGGTTGAATCGCTCGAGCACCGGACTCCCCGATCAGTGCGAGCGCGAGGTGCTGATCGAGCGGTGCGCTAGATCACGTCCATCGCGACGGCGGCGATGACCGCCAGGCCGAGCGCGATTCTATACCAGACGAACACGGCCAAGGTCGCCCGCTGCATGAACGCCATGAACCCCTTGATCACCAGCGCCCCCACCAGCGCCGCGGTGGCCGCCCCCACGAGGAGGGGTCCCCACGCGATCACGTCGTCGCCGGCGATCGCCTCAGTGAACTTGAGGATGCCCGCCCCCGCCACCACCGGCGCCGAGAGCAGGAACGAGAACCGCGCCGCCGAGGGCCGGTCGAAGCCGAGGGTACGCGCCGTCGCGATCGTCGCGCCGGACCTCGAGACCCCCGGGATGAGGGCTGCGGCCTGCGCGCAGCCGATGAGGAACGAGCGCCCCGGGGTCATGTCCACGAGCCGCCCAATGGTCGAGCCGTAGCGGTCGGCGATGCCGATGAGGATGCCGACGCCGATCAGCATCACCGCGATGACGAGGGGATCGCGGACGTTCTCCTCGATCCAGTCCTCGAACAGCACGCCCACGATCACCGCCGGGATCGTGCCGAGCGCGAGCAGCAGCCCGAGCCGCGCGTCTACGGACCACCGCCGGACGGCGACGCCCTCCGAGCGCACGTCGTGCAACGCGGCGACGCCAATACGGACCCAGTCCCGCCAGAAGTAGCCGAGCACGGCCATCAGCGTGCCCACGTGCAGGCCCACGTCGAACGTGAGGGAGGAAGCGTCCTCGCCCAGGATCTCGGGCGCGAGGATCAGATGCCCGGAAGAGGAGATGGGCAGGAACTCGGTGACGGCCTGCACGATGCCGAGCAGGATGGCGCGCAGGTAGTCATCCACGCAGACAGGCTATGACCAGTAGGTTGAGCGGTCGAGAAGATCCCGCCCTATTGTGCATTCTCGTGGACATCCTCGACCTCGTATCGGCTGCGGACCGGATCGGGATCATTGCGTTCGCCATCTCCGGCGTCGCCGTGGGTCTCCGCGCCAAGCTGGACCTGTACGGCCTCGCGGCACTGGGGCTGGTCACGGCGATCGGTGGAGGCGTGATCCGCGACGCGGTGATCGGCGACACGCCCCGCGTGTTCGAGAACACGGACTACCTGCTGTTCGCCATCGCCACGACCGCCGCCGCCATCGGCGCCGCGATCCTGGGCTGGCACGCCCCGGGCCCCGTGCTCAAGGTCGCGGACGCCATCGGCACGGGCGCATTCGCGCCGACAGGCGCCCTCCTCGCCTACGACGCTGGCCTCGACTGGCCGGCTGCGGTGATCCTCGCCATCCTCACGGCGACCGGCGGCGGCGTGGTCCGGGACGTGATGGTCCGCGAGGTGCCGTGGGTGCTGCGCCGCGGCCTGAACGCCTCGGCCTCCGCGCTCGGCGGCCTCCTCACGTTCGCCCTCGCCGAGGATCCGGCCTTCGCCCTCCTCGTCGGCTTCGTGATGACCACGGCGATCACCGCCGTCGGCCACACGGACCGGGTGCGCCTCCCCGTCTACAACCGCGACCGCTGAGGGCTACCAAGGCCTGCGGCCCCCTCTCCCGAAACCGGGAGAGGGGGCAGAACCAGGCAGACATAGGCCCTCGCGCTTCCTCCTCGTAGGATGGGAGCCATGCTCGCCCACACCCGTACCGCCGATCCCGAGCCCTCCGAGTGGCTGCGTGAGCAGTTCCCGGAGGTCGCCCCCTCGTTCGGGTGGGGAGGCGATCCGTGCTGGCTCGCGTGGTCCCTCACCCAGACGTCCGAGCACAACCCGCCGATGTACTGGCTGGGCCGGGCGCTGCAGCTCGTGGACGAGGCCGGACGGATGGACCTCTTCGGGCAGCGCCTCCGCGCGGCGCACGGCGCGGCCTCCTGCCAGGCGACCGGCGACCGCGACGATCGGCTGCAGGACGTCCTGACCGAGGTCTGCGCGTTCGCGTGGACCGCCGAGCACCTCGCCGCGCCCGAGGTCGAACCCGCGGCGGAGGGCGCGAACGAGAGCATCGGCCCGGTCCAGCTCCGGGTGCCGGAGAGCAACGCCCTCGTCCTGCCTCGACGGCTGCATCCGCAGAACTCGCTGGAGCGCGTGATGTACGAGGTGGCCGGAGTCGCCGAGAGCGCCGCACGCTCCGCGGAAGGCGCCACGGCGATCCTCTACCTGGACGTGTGGCACGAGCGCCGGTACGCGCAGAGCGTGGGGTACCGCTTCGAGCTGACCGAGCCCGTGCGGGAGGCGACGCGTCACTTCGCGACGGAGTTCGGCATGGGCTATGTCCTGACCCGGCCCTTCGAGTGGGGCCGGCCCCTGGAAGAGCAGTTCTAGCGGTGGTCGACCTCCGTGGCACCGGCGACCTCGTCAACCTCGCGGAGTTCGAGGCGGCAGCGAAGGAGCGGCTGTCACCCCTCGCGTGGGACTACTACTCCTCCGGCGCGATGGACGAGATCACACTGCACGACAACCGGGAGGCGTTCGAGCGCATCGCGATCCGTTACCACGTGCTCGCGGGGACGGCACAGCGCGACCTGACCACGCAGATCATGGGCCGCCAGCACGAGTGGCCCGTCCTGATCGCCCCCACCGCGTTCGCGCGCCTCGCGCATGACGACGGCGAGATCGCCGTCGCGCGCGCGGCCGCCGCCGAGGGCGTCGCGCAGGTCCTCTCCACGCTGTCCACGACCAGCATCGAGGATGTCGCCCGCGCAGCGCCGGGCGGGCGGCGGTGGTTCCAGCTCTACGTGTTCCGCGACCGCGGCCTCACCACGGAGCTCGTGCGGCGCGCTGAGGCGGCCGGCTACGAAGCGATCGTGATGACCGTGGACGCACCGCTCCTCGGGCGACGGGAGCGCGACGCGCGCAACCGCTTCACCCTGCCGGAGGGGCTCACCGCGGCCAACCTCTCGGGGAGCCTCGCGAAGATCGGGACGGACGGGCTGGACTCCGGGCTGTTCCAGTTCTTCGCCTCCGTCCTGGACCCCGGCCTGACCTGGGACGACGTGGAGTGGCTCGCCTCGCTCACCAACCTCCCTGTCCTCGTGAAGGGTGTCGTCCGAGGCGACGACGCCGAGCGCGCCGTGGAGCGAGGTGTGGGCGGCGTCATCGTCTCCAATCACGGCGGGCGCCAGCTGGACACCTCGATCGCCAGCATCGACGCCCTGCCCGAGGTCGCCGAGGCGGTCGACGGCCGCGCGGCGGTGCTGCTCGATGGCGGCGTGCGGCGCGGGACGGACATCGTGAAGGCGCTGGCCCTCGGTGCAAACGCGGTGCTGATCGGACGGCCGGTCCTCTGGGGCCTCGCCGTAGATGGCGAGGAAGGCGTGCGCCGAATGCTCCAGATCCTCCGCGCCGAACTCGACCTCGCGATGGCCCTTTGCGGTGCTGCGAGCGTCGAGGAGCTCTGGCCCGACCTGCTCGTCTAGCCTCGGTCGCTCGCGTTACGCCCGGGGAGGCGCTTCGTTCGAGGGTGGGCGAGCCCCGTCCCAGCCGGCGCGCCAGGCCAGGCGGTACGCGCGACGGCCGGGCGTGCCGAGCGGATCCCAGGTCGCACTCAGGGCCCGATCGATGTCGAGCTCGAACAGCCAGTCCTCATCCGGGATCTCGTAGAAGCAGACCTCGCGGACCGCTGCCCACGTGACCGCGTCCTCGATTGGCACGCGGCGGGCGCGGCCTTCGAGGGCCAACTCGAATTCATCGAACTCCGGGCCGGGCTCGCCGGACTCGAGCGTGTGGAGGGCGTACCGACCGTCGTTCGCGAGATCGAAGCGCTTCGGCGACCGCGCGCCGACCACCACGTACAGGCGTCCGCCCGCGATGTGAGGACAGACCGGGTGGACCCTCGGCGATCCGTCGCGCCGCACCGTGGCGAGGTGCGCGACCGGGATCTGCGCCCACTCGCGCCGAGCACGCTCGGCCAGCAGGTGTTTCGCCTCCAGTTCGTCCCAGGTCCATCTCGCCCTCCTCGGTGAGCCCCTCGCGCGGCCCGCA
>JALOAM010000228.1 GCA_023228765.1 Dehalococcoidia bacterium | reverse complement strand
TCCCTCACGCTGCCTCGGTACTCGCTCACCGAGGAAGAGATCAGCTCCCTCCCCGGCTACCGCTCCGAGGAGAAGGACGCGGACATCGCCGAGGGGAAGAAGCTGCTGACGGCCGCCGGCATCGAGCCGGGCTACCAGTTCACCATCGACAACACCACGCTCGCCTACCCGATCGCCACGATCTGGGCGGCCCAGCTGACCCGCGCCGGGTACCAGGCCAACATCCACGACGTGGAGTACGGCGCGTACAAGGCTGGCGAGGGCGCCAAGGAATACGCGATGTTCGCCGGCGGTTACACCGTGGAGCCGGAGGCGGATGCGACGCTCCGCGTCTACAGCCGCTCCGACGGCAGCCGGAACTACACCAACTTCGCGGACTCGGAGGTCGACGAGCTCATCGACCGCCAGGCCCAGACGCTCGACCCCGATGAGCGCGGCGAGATCTGTCGCGAGGTGGACCGCCTGATCATCGAGAAGGCGCCACGCATCCTCGCCTCGGTCGCGCCGTCCTACCAGATGACGGATGCGAGCGTGCACGGCTGGAACTTCACGCCGTGGAGCGACGGGGACCGGCACGACCAGACGGACGTCTGGCTGAGCGCGTAGCGCCCCCATCTTCGTCCCGCGTCGCGCGTGCCCGGCGAGGTACGCGCGACGCACACGGAAGCTGGACGCGATTGTGTTCGTTTACGTACTCCGCCGCCTGAGCCTGGCCGTCCCCACGGTCTGGCTCGTGGCGACCATCCTGTTCCTGCTGGTCCGCATGATCCCGGGCGACACCGTCGACGTGATGTTCGACGAGCAGTCGAGCTACGCCGGATCGATGGACGAGCTGCGCGAGAAGCTCGGGCTGAACGATCCGCTGATGGTGCAGTACGGCGACTACATACTGGACCTCGCTCGCGGGGACCTCGGACGGTCGCTGTTCAACAACGTCCCGGTCCGCGACGAGATCGCGTCGAGGGCGCCTGTGACGCTGCAGCTGGCGCTGATGACGCTGGTGGTGGCCTCCGCGATCGCGCTCCCGGTCGGGGTCATCGCCGCGACGAAGCAGGACACGCCACTCGACTACGGGCTGCGGTCGATCTCGTTCCTGTTGCTGGCCGTGCCGAACTTCTTCCTCGGGACCATGGTGATCCTGTACGGCTCCGTGCTGTTCGGCTGGATCCCCCCGGTGACGTACGTGACGGTCTTCCAGGATCCTTGGTCGAACTTCGTGCAGTTCCTGATCCCGGCGCTCATCTTCGGATCGAGCCTGGCGGCGTCCCAGATGCGCATGACCCGCACGATGCTGTTGGAGACGCTCCGCTCCGACTACGTGCGCACGGCGATGTCCAAGGGGCTCCGCTACCGCGACGTCGTGCTGAAGCACGCCTTGAGGAACGCCCTGCTGCCGGTGATCACGATCATCGGCCTGCAGGTGGCGGGCGCCCTGGGCGGCACGGTGATCGCCGAGCAGATCTTCAATCTCCCCGGCCTGGGGCGCCTCACGGTGAACGCCGTGCGACTACGCGACTACCCGGTGCTGCAGGGCGTGAACCTGTTGTTCGCGGTCACCATCGTGGGCGTGAACCTCATCGTCGACCTGAGCTACGCCTACCTGAACCCACAGATCCGGTACCGATAATGACCACAGACCCCATTCCTCTGACCACCACCCGCGACGAGTCGGCGCTCTCACCGATCGAGGGCGCTCGTCCCCGTTCACGCTCCACCCGTCGAGGCGCATGGGTGGGCCGGTTCATCCGCCGCAAGCCGCTGGGTGCGGCCTCGGCGCTGGTCCTCCTCGGATTGATGCTCTGGAGCGCAGCCGCGCCGCTGTTCGGTGCGAGCGACCCGCTCATGATCGATGGCCGGGCCGCATTGCAGTCGCCGAGCCTCGATCACGTGTTCGGGACGGACAACCTCGGACGGGACGTGTATTCCCGCGTCGCATACGGGGGGCGTGTCTCGCTCACCGTGGGGTTCGGGGCCGTCGCGATCTCCCTGGCGCTGGCGACGGCCATCGGCGTCTCGTCCGCCTACATCGGCGGTTGGTACGACGCGATCCTCCAGCGGATCGTGGACGCGATCATGGCGCTGCCCGGCCTCGTGCTGCTGCTGATGCTCGTGGCGCTCTTCGGCGGCGGGCTGTGGCAGGTGATGTTCGGGATCGGCCTGCTGGCGGCGTTCGGCGCATCTCGCGTCCTGCGCTCGTCCGCGCTGAGCGTGAGCACGTCCGACTACATCCTCGCCGCGCACGCCCTCGGCGCGCGCGACAGCTGGATCATGTTCCGCCACATCCTGCCCAACCTCATCGGCCCGATGATGGTGATCGCGACGCTCGGCCTCGGCTCCGCCGTGCTCGCCGAGGCATCCCTGAGCTTCCTCGGCTTCGGCGTGCCGGAGCCTCACCCGAGCTGGGGCAACATGATCTCGGGCTATGGTCGCCAGTACCTGTACCAGGCGCCGTGGATGGCGATCGCGCCCGGCATCGCGCTGACCCTCGCGGTCTTCGCGTTCAACGCCCTGGGTGACGCCGTGCGCGACGCGATCGATCCGAGGATGCGCGGCACGTAGCGCGCAGACGGCTCGCCACGGAGTCACCCCAGCAGCGAGGGCTTCGCTGCACCAGGTCTTCTCATCCAGTCGCCAGACGACATCAGCTAGGCGGAGTAGGACACATGCTTCACGACAGGTTGCTTGCCGGGGTCCGGTTCATCGACGCGGGTCAGGCGATTGCCGGACCGTTCGCCGGATCGCTGCTCTCCGACCTCGGCGCCGAGGTGATCAAGGTGGAGTTGCCCTCGGTCGCTCACGAGGAAGTGGGCAACCCGGCCACGAAGGTGAGCCGGTCGCTGGAGTACCGGAACAAGAAGTCGATCACGCTCGACATGCGCAAGCCGGAGGGCGCCGCGATCCTCAAGCGCCTCATCGGCGTCTCGGACGCCCTCGTGGAGAACTACTCCCCCGGGACGATGGAGAAGTGGGGGCTGGGCCTCGACCAGCTCGCCGAGTCGAACCCCGACATCATTATGTTGCGTGTCTCCGGGTACGGGCAGACGGGGCCGAACAGCCACCGCTCCGGCTGGGACCGCATCGGGCAGGCGTACGGCGGACTGATCCACGTCACCGGCGAACCGGACCGCCCGCCCGCACACCCCGGCTACATGCTGGGTGACTACCTCACGGGCCTCTTCGGCGCGCTGGCGGTCGTCTCGGCGATCGTCCACCGCGACTCGCAGGACTGCCACGAGCCACAGCTGATCGACCTCGCGCTGTACGAGTCGATCTTCCGGTTCTCGGGACCGATGGTCCCCGAGTTCGACAAGTTCGGGATCATCCAGCAGCGCCTGGGCACGCAGCGTCCGGGCCGCGTGCCAGGCGACCAGTTCGAGACGCGCGACGGGAAGTGGCTCATCGTCCTGGCGCTGCGCCAGACCCACTGGGTCGAGCTGACGAAGGCCATCGGCATGCCGGAGCTGGCGACCGACCCGCGTTTCGCGGAGATCGGCGATCGCATGGACCACGTGCCCGAGCTCACCGCGATCCTCAAGGCGTGGTTCGCGGCGCACGACTACGACGAGGTGAGCGGCCTGCTCGAGAAGTACCGCGTCCCGTTCGGCCCGATCTATGACGTGGCGGACATCCTGCAGGACCCCCACTACATCGCGCGCGAGGACATCGTGGAGGTGGACGACCCGTACGTCGGGACGATCAAGCAGCCCGCGCCCTTCCCACGCCTGTCGCACGCCTCGCCGCGGGTGTACGCGCCGGCGCCGAAGCCCGGACAGCACAACCAGGAGATCTACGGCGACCTCCTGGGGTTCAGCGCCGGAGAGCTCGAGGCGTTGACCGCCGCCGAGGTGATCTAGCTCCCAGCCGACCCGCTTCGCGGCGTGGCCGCGTTGGAAGGATGCCCGATGCCCGTCGACTACGAACTCCGCGACCACGTCGCGTGGATCACCATGAACGAGCCGGAGACGCTGAACTCCTGGACGCCCACGATCCGGGACGGGATGCAGGAGGCGTTCGAGCGCTTCCGTGACGATCCGGAGGCGTGGGTCGCCATCCTCCACGGGAACGGGCGCGCCTTCAGCTCGGGCGGCAACACCCGCGCGATGGGGAGCACGCCGGAGGAACCGCCGGTGGGGCT
>JALOAM010000227.1 GCA_023228765.1 Dehalococcoidia bacterium | reverse complement strand
CGGCTCTGCGTGTGCATGACGTAGACCAGGACGCGTCGGCCATGTGCCCGCTCCTCGAGAGCCAGGTCGACGAGCGCCTGCTCCTTCGGGTAGAGACGGTCGTCCGGGAGCGCCGGGGCCGAGGCGATCACCTCCCCGTCCCCCGGGTCGACCACCGTCTCCCCCTGCGTGCATGCGTCGGGGTAGGCGAGCAGCGCCTGCAGATAGGCGCCCAGCAAGCGACGCGAGCCGCCCTGAAGCGCCTGCATCACCGCCGCGTGCAGCGCGTCGGCGAGCCGCCGGTAGGCGACGGACTGCGAGGGGACCTCGTCTCCCTCGCTCCCGCGGTCGAGCGTGATCAGCCGCACCTCCTCCTGGTACTCGGGCAGTCCAGCGGCGACGTCGGCGAGCCGCAAGAAGACGGTGTTGCCGATCAGGTGGAAGAGCACGGCGGGGGAGACGCCGGGCTTCTCCACCGTGCGGGTGCGGTAGCCGCGGCGGCGACTCGTGCGGCCGTCCTCGTACGCTCCGTCGTCGCCGCGCTTGGTGATGCGCTCGACGAGGCCGTAGCGCGAGACCCAGCGTCCCTCCTCCCCGTACGCGAACTCCTCTCGCACCGCGGGAGAGAAGCGCCAGAGCAGGTGGAAGAGCGTGGAGGCGTAGCCACCGGCGAGCGTCCCCGTCAGGGTGAGCGTTCGCCCGCAGGCTTCGGCCAGCGTGCCCGCCGCGATCCCCTGCGCCGAGCCACGCGCCTTGTACTCCTGCTGCTCGTCGACGACGAGCAAGTCGAAGTGTCCGGGCAGACGCCGGCTGATGTAGTCCGCGAGCGGATAGCGCCGCGGACCGCGGTGGTCCGCCTGCCAGAGTGGTGAGCCGCAGCGCTCGCATGTGTGCTTGCGCCGCGAGAGCCGGTCGAGTTCGACCGGCAGCCCCTCCTCGTCGAGCAAAGGCTCGAAGCAGTTGGGGCAGCAGAGCCGCTGCAGCGGCTCGCCGTCCTCGGCCCGATGCGCGCGTCCGCCGCTCGAATCGAGCCGTGAGACCACCGCCGGCTGCCAGCGGTAGGAGAGCTTCGCCCGTTCGCGCGAGAGGATCACGAACTGCGGACGCCGCTCGTCACGCGGCAGCCGTGCGAGGTCGCCGACCGTCGTCACAATCACGGCGGAGGCGAGCGGCACCGTCTCCTCCACCTCGCGCCTCCACTTGCGGACGAGGTGGGGCGGGGTCAGCACGAGCACGCGCCGGAACCCCGCCAGGTAGGCGGCGCTCGTGGCGATCGTCGTCTTCCCCGTCCCCATCTCGCCGACGAGGTTGGTGCCACGGTGTCGCTGCAGTGAGAGTGCGACCGCGCGGATCGCGTCACCCTGCGCCCCCAGCGGACGGCGCCGCAGCCGCGTGAGGTCGAAGCCCCAGTCGTCGCGGTTGCGGGCCGAGTAGACGGGCGGGTAGGCGCGCAGGGTCGTGCGCGCGATCGCCTCTCCGTGTTCGGAGAGGAAGGTGGCTAGGTCGGTCACGCCGCCGCGGACTCCGCGGAGGGATCGCCGGAACCAGTGTCGATCACCTCGACCTCGCCGGTGCGCAGGTCGAGTGCGACGACCGAGGTGCGCATCACCTCACGTTCGACTTCGACGTCGGGGTCGGGCGAGAAGACCGGGACGGAGACCTTGTAGGTCCGTCCCTTCACCAGCAGCCTCCCCCCGCCGGAGTCGAGCAGGATGTTGTCGAGGAAGCCCGCCGCGATCATCACGGCGAGGTGTCCCCGGCGCAGCGGCATCAGCGGGCGCACCCGCCGCTCCTCGGGCGGCCAGAGCCGCTCCATCAGCGCCGCGTGCGCCCAGAGGCCCGTGCGGCGTGCCTCGCCTGCGGCCTCTGCCGGATCGAAGGCGAACGAAGTGAAGAGCACCTCGCCCGCCGGCAGCACCGGGAGCGTGCGCTGCTGTGTCGCGTCGCTCGCGACGGGTAGTACAGGCAGCGGCCCAGTCGCCCAGCCTTCGACGGTCGCGAGCAGCGCCGTGTCGCCGGCCACCTCCTCGCGCCTCGTGCCCAGCACCACGACCTGACCGAAGCAATCGAACAGGCCGTCGGGGAAGCGCCAGCAGGCGAGGTCGCGGTAGTGCCCCGCGAGGTAGCGCGCGGAGTTCGCGAGCCGCCGCTGCGGCACGATGTAGACGAGCAGTCCTCCAGGACGGAGGTACCTGGTCGTCGCGGTCAGGAACGTGTGCTCCAGCCGTTTCGCTTCCATGTCCTCGTCGTAGGGCGGGTTGAGGAAGAGGCAGGAGAACGCCTCTTCCTCGATCCGCGCGCTGAGGGCGCTCCCGGGGAGCGCGTGGTCGAGGAGCGTCGACGCCTCCTCGTAGCGGTCGGCCTCCAGTTCGACGCCGTAGGTCTCACCGCCGACGGCATCCGCGAGCTGCCGGAGGGCTGCGCCGGTACCGGCACAGGGGTCGAGCAGGCGGATGGCGACCCGCCCGCCGTGCGAGGCAGGCCGAAGCATGCTCGCAATCCGCGCCACCACCTCGGGCGGCGTCGGGAAGTACTGGGCGGTGGCCGCCGCGTTCAGGCGGCTCACGGTCGCGCCTTCACGCCGCGTCCGCCCGTTCGGCGGTGGGCACCGGGATGCGGTGCCCCCGCAGCGCCCGGCCGAGCGCCTGCGTGAGGTCGCTGCGGTCCGGCACGCACAGCCAGGCGTGGACCCCCAGCGCGTCCAGCGGACGGGCCTCGCCCCGCTGCAGCGCGCGCTCCCACAGCCAGTCCGCCCAGAGCGGGTGGAGCGGGAGGTCGACGCGACGGCTGAGGAAGCGGTAGTGGAGCGCCGGCGCCTCCTCGGCGCTGCGTGCGAGCAGGAGGAAGTCAAAGCGTTCCCCTGCGTAGAGCGCGTGTTCGGGGATGAGCATCCCCTGTGTCGCCCCCGTCACCGGGAGTCTGGCGGCGTGGAAGCGGGTCGTGCCGCGGGCCTCGCGGGCGAGTTCGCAGTAGCGCCCACCCATGAGCGCGTCGTCGCTGAGCACCGCGGGCTCGCCCTTGAGCAGCCGCGCCCAGAGCGCACGTACCGACTGCTGGTTGCCCAGCATCGAGATGAACCAGAGGTCGCCGTCGTCCCGCGCGTAGGCGTCGACCGCCGCGCTGAACCCGGCGCAGCGGATGTGCATCGTCTCCATCATGTCTCCTTTCAGGTGGAGCGCCGGAAGCGCCCGTCCTCATCGAGGTAGCCGACCTCGGAGCGGATGATCGAAGTCGCCTCCGACCAGCGCTCGTCTGCGAATGCCGCCGCGAGCGCCCCTTCGAACCAGGCGTCCCAGCCCGGACCGTCCTCCACGAGGCCGTGCGGGATGGCGAGGTCGAGGACGCCGGCGAGGTGGAGCCGCAGGACTTGGGTGCCCGGCGACAGTGGCGCCGTCACCGCGGCGCTTCCGCGCCGGCGCGTGCCCGGCAGCGGGCGCAGTACCGCGCGTCGGTGCGCGGCACGTTCGGCATCCGTCCGAAGGCGACGGTGCGTCCGCACAGCGTGCGGGCGAGGTGCCCGGGCAATCCGTACCCGGGCACCTCGATCACGTGGCGGAGGCGAGGCATGGCACTCAGGCGGCGCTGCGCTCGTCTGCGCCGTCGAACACCCCGCGCACGACGTTGCCGGGCGGGACGTCGGCTGGCTCAAGGTCATCGAGCCACCCCTCTGCTGCGAGGTAGCGTTCCACCGCCTCGGCGACGAGGTGCGTCATCGGCCGGCCCTGTGCCTGGCCGAGTCGGTAGAGCGGCGGGATCAGCCGTTCCGGAATCTTCGGGCTATACATCGATCTGCTCCTGTTCCTGATCGCTGGCGGTCGCCGGCGGGGCGTGGCCGAGGATGTGGTCGACGGCGCGCTGGGCCTGTCCGGCGGCGGCAACCGCGAGTCGGCGGTCGTCCTCGAGCGCGCGTAGCCACGACGCGATGTAGGCGGCCGACTGGTCGAGGCGCGAGGCGTCGACCCCCGACTGCTGGCAGAGGAACGCCGCCGCGAACTCCGCGACCAGCTCCTCGCGTGAATACACCGGTGACCCGAACGGGGCCGACTCCTGGTAGCCCTCGCGGTCCAGTCGAGAGGGATGCCCGGTCGAGTGGGCGAGCTCGTGGAAGAGCGTCGCGTAGTAGCCGTCCGCGTCCCGGAAGGCTGAGCGCGGCGGCAGGTGCA
>JALOAM010000226.1 GCA_023228765.1 Dehalococcoidia bacterium | reverse complement strand
GACCGCGGGAAGACTACCCGCTTGATAGGCCGGAGGTGTAAGCGCAGCAATGCGCTCAGCTGACCGGTACTAATGGTCGAGGACTTGACCTTCCTTCAAGCACATCTCGTGATGTGCTCGTCACTCGAAGGCATGCTCCGCCGCCTGTTCGCAGGCAGCGGTACGCGAGCCGGAACGATCCTCACTCTCCTTGCATGTTCTGTGTGAAGGCACACCGCTCCCTCCGAGGGAGCCCGCAGGTTCGCGCTTCTTCGATGGCGCCAGGCTCCCCGGCAGCATTGCTGCCCTTGCCTCCTCATCGACAGCTGGCGTAGCCTGCACGTACGGCGCGGGATGGAGCAGCGGTAGCTCGTCGGGCTCATAACCCGAAGGTCGGGGGTTCGAATCCCTCTCCCGCTACCAAGAACAAGCGAACGGCGAGGCCCACCGGCCTCGCCGTTCTGCATTCGCGGCTGCTCTGCATTCATGCCATGCGGTGCCCGAGGTTCCCGGTAGCGACGGCTCGATTCTGGGACGCCGGGCCCTTGACGCGCTGGATCCTCTGACTAACATCAGCGAATGGTCACGCCTACTTCGCACCCGCCCATCGAGGGCGTCCCGCAGGTTCGGTCGTTCAACCGTCTCGTGACGGAGCGGATCGGGGCGCTGAGCGATGAGTACCTCGCGCGGGGGCGCCCGCTGGGCGCGTCACGCCTGCTGTGGGAGGTCGGTGTCGCGGGCGCCGATGTCCGCGATCTCCGCGTGCGCCTCGGGCTGGACTCGGGGTACCTCAGCCGGCTGCTCCGGAACCTCGAGGCCGAAGGACTCATCGAGGTGGTGGTGAGCCCGGAGGACCGGCGTGTGCGGCTCGCGCGGCTGACCTCGAAGGGGCGAATGGAGCGCGTGGTCCTCGATCGCCGGAGTGACGAGCTGGCGGAGTCTCTCCTGGCGCCGCTCTCCGAGGGCCAGCGCGGCCGCCTGGTGGCGGCGATGGCGGAGGTGGAGCGCCTGCTCACAGCGTCAGCGGCGGAGCTGCGCGAGGTGGATCCGGCAGACCCGGACGTGGCGCACTGCCTCCATGAGTTCTTCGGCGAGCTCGGCCGCCGCGCCGCTCGACCGGTGACCGAGGAGGACGTCCCGACCGCTGAGGACATGCGCGCGCCACATGGCGTGTTCGTGGTCGCGTACCTGAAGGGGGCTCCCATCGGGTGCGCGGGCCTCAAGCAGCACGACGGCTTCGCCGAGGTGAAGCGGATGTGGGTCGACGCCGGCGCGCGGGGCCTCGGCCTGGGGCGGCGGCTCCTCGATCACGTGGAGGGGCTCGCGCGGGCGCGTGGCATCGAGGTGCTGCGGCTCGACACGAACGAGCACCTGACCGAGGCGATCGGGATGTACCGCTCCGCGGGCTACGAGCAGATCCCGCCGTATTCGGATGAACCGTTCGCGACGCACTGGTTCGAGAAGCGGCTCGGCGAGCGCGGCGCGGGCGATGATCGTGAGGGTGGGGCAGCGAACTGAGAATTCTCTCTGGAAAGCGCGCCGAGACCCTTGCGCTAACACCCCTGAAGTCGAGATAATCAGGCTCCTGGTGGTCAGAGCGCGACGGCCCCACCCGTTCCCATTCCGAACACGGAAGTGAAACGTCGTAGCGCTGACGATACTGCTGGGGCAACCCAGTGCGGAAAATAGGCCACCGCCAGGATCCATGCAGGCCATCCGGGAGCACCGGATGGCCTGCTGCACGACTGGGGTACTTTTCCCCTCGTGTGTCAGTTGTTGCACGGGCCCCTGGTCCAGGGGCGGGATCACACCCGAACCTTCGTGCGCGGTGAAGCGGGACGCCGGTGCTACGATGCCCCGGTCTCCTGAACGTCCGGTTGGGCGTCCGCGGGCGTAGGGGACAAATCACTCCGGAGGCAGACAGCACTTGACGAACCAGACGACATCCCCGAGCGCCGAGATTGAAGACATGGCGGCGCTTCTCGAAGAAAGCGACGTCGCGGAACCTCGACAGCTCCGCCGTGGCGAAGTGGTCGAAGGCACCGTGATGGGCCTCGAGCGGGACGGTGTCCTGGTCGATATCGGCTTCAAGTCAGAGGGCATCGTGCCGCAGGGCGAGATGCACTCGATGGGCGCCGACCCGATGAGCAAGGTCAGCGTCGGCGAGAAGATCCTCGTCTACGTGCTGCAGCCGGAGACCGCGGAGGGCCAGGTGGCCCTCTCGATCGACCGCGCCCGCGGTGAGCAGGGCTGGCGTGTCCTGCAGGACCGCTTCGAGGCCGGCGAGATCTTCGAGGCCGAAGTCACCGGCTACAACAAGGGCGGCCTCCTCGCGAACGTGGAGGGCGTCAACGCCTTCATCCCGATGTCGCAGGTGGTGGGCGCCAAGCCCGGCACGGATGGCACCAACCCGCTGTCCGCGCAGGTCGGCCGCAACCTGCGGCTGAAGGTCATCGAGATCAACCGCCGCCGCAACCGCGTGATCCTCTCGGAGCGCGCGGCGCTGCAGGAGTGGCGCGCGGAGCAGAAGGACCGGCTGCTGGACGAGCTCACCGAGGGCGAGATCCGCACCGGCCGCATCACCTCGATCCGTAACTTCGGCGTGTTCGTGGACCTCGGCGGCGCCGACGGCCTCGTGCACCTGTCCGAGCTCTCCTGGGACCGCAACGCGAACCCGGAGGACCTGTTCAACGTCGGCGACGAGGTGCAGGTCTACGTGATGAAGGTGGACCTGGAGACCAAGAAGATCGCCCTCTCGATCCGGCGCGCGTCGCCGGAGGAGTGGGAGCAGCTCATCACCCGCTACCAGGTGGGCGATGTGGTCCCCGGTGTCATCACGAAGCTGGTCGCCTTCGGCGCCTTCGCGCGCCTGCCCGGTCCGGTGGAGGGCCTCGTGCACGTCTCCGAGCTGGTGGACCGCCGCATCGGCCACCCGGAGGAAGTGGTGCAGGAGGGCGACATCGTCCCGCTGAAGATCGTGCGCATCGAGCACGACCGGCACCGCCTGGGCCTCTCCCTGCGCGAGGCGCGCAACGAGGCGCTCATCCGGGGCTGGCAGTTCGACGCAGATGGCCGCGCCACGGAGCTGCCGGAGGATGCCGCGAAGTCCTTCCCGGACGAGGCGGCCGCCCTCGAGGCGCGGTACACCGAGCGTGCCTCGCAGGCCGCTTCCGAGAGCGCGCGTCGCGAGCAGGCCGCTGCCGCACGGCAGGACGAGCAGCAGTCTCGCCAGGCCGCGATGCAGGACGACGGCCCGGTGCTGACCGCCATGCAGGCGGCCATGCAGCAGGCGCAGGCGGATCTGGCCGAGCGAGAGGAAGACTCCTCCGACGAGTAGTGACCGATGACCGCCCGTCCTCATCGAGGGCGGGCGGTACGCGAAGTAATCGCAAGATTCAGCAATGCATCCGCAAGCGCGCCGGTTGGTATGATCCAACTGGCGCGTTTGACTCTCCGGCTTCCCGCCCTCCCGCATGAGGTGCGCTGTCCCACGGGACACGGAGACGGCCCGCGAGATGCAGCCGGGACACGTGGTCCCGGATCGGGGCCGAGGATCGGGAAGTCGCCGACTGGCGCGGGGTGTCTCCCCCACCCATCATTGAAGGACAGTTCCCCGGTTTCCTGGGTCCGGATCACTGCGACCGGACAACGATCCACGCGCGTACTTCGGCGTGGGTTGCGGGAGGGTCGCAACGAGGGCCTGTGGTAGCCTTGAACCAGGCCCCTCTCACGAGGACGGATGTCCGAATGAGGGACTCGAGGAAGGCGAACGGAGCCAACTATGGCCGACCGGTTCGATAAGTTCACGGAGCGCGCGCGTCGCGTCCTGACCCTCGCTCAGGAAGAGGCGCAACGTTTCAACCACTCTTACATCGGCACGGAGCACCTGCTCCTGGGCCTGGTGCGCGAGGGTGACGGCGTAGCCGCCAAGGTCCTCGCGAACCTCGGGGTGGAGCTCAACAAGGTGCGCTCGGCTGTCGAGTTCATCATCGGGCGTGGCGACCGCCAGGCCTCCGGTGAGATCGGTCTGACCCCGCGCGCGAAGAAAGTCATCGAGCTGGCCGTCGACGAGGCGCGCCGGCTGCAGCACTCCTACATCGGTACGGAGCACCTGCTCCTCGGCCTCGTCCGCGAGGGCGAAGGCATTGCCGCGGGCGTGCTCGAGAGCCTGGGCGTG
>JALOAM010000225.1 GCA_023228765.1 Dehalococcoidia bacterium | reverse complement strand
GGCGATCTCCTCGGCGGGACGCAGACCGTCGTGATGGCGGTCGGCTCCGGCGCACGCGCCGCCTACGTGATCAACCACCGCCTCGCCCACGAAGCCGCCGAGGCGCTCCTCGCCTGAGCTGGGCTTGAGGCGAGAAGGAAGCTGATGCGCTTGGCCTGCTGCCGGTCATCCTCGTGCAACGCGCTGGCGTGTTCGATTACCGCATGACGCTCTACCTCGACCTGGACGGCGTGCTCGCGGACTTCGAGGGCCACTTCCTCGCCCTGTTCGGGAAGCGCCCACGCGAGGTGCCGCTGAAGGAGATGTGGCGCCTCGCGTCCCGGGAGCGTGGCTTCTTCGAGACGATGCCGAAGATGCCGGACGCCGACCTCCTGTGGTCCTACTGCCTCCCCTTCCGCCCGCACATCCTCACCGGCCTCCCCCGCGGCGACTGGGCCGTGGTGCAGAAGCGCCGCTGGGTCCGCGCCCACCTCGGCGATCACATCCCCGTGACCACGTGCATGGCACGCGACAAGTGCACCTACGCCGCCCCCGGCGACGTGCTGGTGGACGACACGACGAAGTACGCGCACCTCTGGGAAGCGCAGGGCGGCATCTTCGTGCGGCACACCTCGGCCGTGGAGTCGATCCGCGCGCTGCGCGATCTCGGGTTCGCCTCCGAGGTGTCGGCGGGCTCCCCATCTGAGCCGTAGAGACGCCCTCCACCCCGGCGAACGCACCGCCGCATCACGTCTGTAGTCTCGAAATCCTCACGGTGAAGCGTTACCATGCGGCCCGTAACGGCCCGACCTCCCTGGGGGGAAGGCTCCGGGCTCGCGTGCACCGGTAGACGGGTGCGACGGAGGACGAGACATGGACTGGAACGACGACGCCGAACAGGCCGCCTTCCGCAAGGAAGTGCAGACCTTCATCGATCAGAGCCTGCCGGACCGCTACAAGGCCGATGACGACGAGGAGTTCGAGGGCGGCTGGCAGGCGGACCGCCGCAGCGACGACCCGGCGATCGTGGCGACCGCGAAGTCCTGGTCGGACGCGCTCGCCTCGAAGGGGTGGATCGCGCCGCACTGGCCGAAGGAGTACGGCGGGGCGAGCCTGAGCCCCATGGAGCAGTTCATCTACAACATGGAGATGGCGAAGTCCGGCGCCCCGCGTGTCGGTGGCTCCGGTGTGGGCATGCTGGGCCCGACGCTCATCGTGCACGGCACGGACGAGCAGAAGGAGCAGCACCTCTCCGGCATCCTCTCCGGCGAGGTCGTCTGGGCGCAGGGGTACTCCGAGCCGGGCGCCGGCTCTGACCTCGCGTCGCTGCAGACGCGCGCCATCCGCGACGGCGACGAGTACGTGGTCAACGGGCAGAAGATCTGGACCTCCGGCGCGCACCAGGCGGACTGGCTCTTCATGCTGGCCCGGACGGATCCGGACGCGCCGAAGCACCGCGGCATCTCCTTCCTGCTGACGCCGAAGGACGCACCGGGCATCTCCGTCCGCCCGCTGATCAACATGGCGTGGAGCCACGGTTTCAACGAGACGTTCTTCGAGGACGTCCACATCCCCGTCGCGAACCGCGTCGGCGAGGAGAACCGCGGCTGGTACGTCGGGATGACCCTGCTGGACTACGAGCGCTCCAACATCACCGGCGCCGTCTCCGCCCGCAAGGACATCGACGACCTGATCGCCTACGCCAACGGCGAGGGCAAGGACCGCTCCCGCCTGGGTGAGTTCAACAACCTCCGGCTGGACGTGGCGGACCGCTTCATCGAGTCCGAGATCATGTACAACTTCTCGTTCCGCATCATCTCGATGCAGGCGCGAGGCCTGATCCCCAACTACGAGGCGTCCACCTCCAAGCTCTACAACTCGGAGCTGGTGCAGCGTCTTTCGAACACGGGTGTGAAGGTCTTCGGGCTCTACTCGAACGTGTGGGACAAGAAGAGCAAGTACTCGCCCGTGAACTCCAAGTTCACCCAGCGGTACGTCTCCTCGGTCTCGGCGACGATCGCCGCCGGCACGTCCGAGATCCAGCGCAACATCATCGCCACCCGCGGCCTCGGCCTGCCTCGCGGCTAGTCGAGGGCGGCCAGCCGGGGAACAGGTGGCGCACACAGGACCGAGGGCGGCACGCCCGCCCTCGACCCAGACCAGCGCGCGAAGGGCCGTCCTAGAGGACGGCCCTTCTGCTTTACTCGCACCATGACCGACTCCGCCCGCGCTGGATCCTCCGGCGACCGCGCCACCCCGCCGATGTTCATCGTGAACGTGGAGGCGTTCGTCTGGCGCGAGTCGGACGGGCTCTACCTGATGATCGAGCGCGGCGCGTCCGAGGAGATCGCGCCGGGCACCCTGGTGCCGCCCGGGGGCAAGGTGGAGCTGGACGATCCCCGCGAGGACACCCTGGCGCAGACCCTGCGCCGCGAGGTCCTCGAGGAAGCGGGCGTCGAGGTGGCGGACGAACGCCTTGCGAGGAGCAACGTGTTCGACGGGTCGTTCGACGGGCGCATCTTGCCGATCCTTGACCTTGTGTTCTGGTGCCGCTGGGTCTCCGGGGAGCCTCGGGTGATGGACCCGGACGAGGTGGCCGGCCTGGAGTGGCTCTCCCCGGACGAGATCCGTCGCGATCCTCGGACGATGGAGTGGACGCGTGCATCGCTCGAACTCGTCGAGGCGGCGCGCGCGGGGTGAGGCGTGACCGGTGCGGGTTGAGATGCGCCCGGCGACGTGACACGATCGACCGGATGACGACCAAGGCCGACGACTACCTCAGTGACCTCGCTCTCCTGCGCCGCGTCCGCGACCGGATGGACCGCGAGTACGCCCAGCCGCTCGATGTCGCGGCGCTGGGCCGTGGCGTGGGGATGTCCGCCGGTCACCTGAGCCGCCAGTTCAAGCGCGCCTACGGCGAGTCGCCCTACAGCTATCTGATGACGAGGCGGATCGAGCGCGCGAAGGCGCTGCTGCGTCGCGGCGACCAGAGTGTGACCGAGGTCTGCTTCGCGGTGGGATGTTCCTCGCTGGGGACGTTCAGCACCCGCTTTACCGAGCTGGTCGGCGTGCCGCCCAGCGTCTACCGCCAGCAGGCGCTCGATGAGCTCGCGGGCGTGCCCTCCTGCGTGGTGAAGCAGGTGAGCAGACCGGTCAGGAATCGAGAAGCGACGGCCCGCAGCGGTTCGTAGAGTGACATCCATGGAGCGCACCATTCACCCCCACGGTCCAGTAAGGAGTGACTGCCATGGACATCACGATTCACTCGAGCTTCCTCCCGCACAACGACGCTGACGCCGCCATCGGTTTCTACCGGGACGCCCTCGGCTGGGAGGTCCGCAACGATGTTGGGTACGAGGGCAAGCGATGGATCACGGTCGGCCCGGCCGGCCAGCCGGACGTCGCGATCGTCCTCAACCCGCCGGAAGCTGACCCCGGCGTCACCGAGGACGAACAGCGCACCATCGCGGAGATGATGGCGAAGGGCACCTACGCCGGCATCGTGCTGCGCACCCCGGACGTGGACGGCGCCTTCGAGAAGCTGCAGGGCGCGGGCGTCGAGGTCATCCAGGAACCGACGGACCAGTTCTACGGCGTGCGCGACTGCGCCGTCCGCGACCCCGCCGGCAACCTGATCCGGCTCCAGCAGCACCCGTAGCCCTCGGACCTGCCGGCACCCGAAGGGAGCCACGCACATGCTGTTCACGAAGAAGGGCGACGACGCCGCCCTCGACAAGATCCGCAAGGCCCCCGCGCCGTACCGGGAGATCGGCGAGCGTCTACACGCCATCGTCCGCGAGAGCGCACCGTCGCTCGAGCCGGTCGTGCGCTGGGGACTCCCGTTCTACGTGAAGAACGGGAAGGACGTCTGCTACATCAAGCCGGACAAGGACTACCTCGTCTTCGGCTTCGCAGAAGTCGTGAACCCGGCCCGCGAGGAGGGCGCGAACATGCACCCCGTCGCGTGGACCTTCACGTCCCTCGACGACGCCGATGAAGCCCGGATCAGCGCACTGGTGAAGCGAGCGGTGAGCTGATCCTCGGAGGGCGCTCCCCTCTGACCCCGCCGCCCCGCTTCGATGGCTCGACGGACCGAGGCCATCGGGCGGGGCGTCGTCGCCTCGGACGTGGCGGGACCACTGAGTAGTATCGACCGCCGATGATGAACGCGCGGAACAGATGGGCATGAGCATGGCGCAGAAGACCCAGGCGAAGG
>JALOAM010000224.1 GCA_023228765.1 Dehalococcoidia bacterium | reverse complement strand
ATGATGCCGGCCGTCAGACCGTCGATGGTGTGACAGGCGAGGCACTGCGAGGCGGGGTTCGTGAAGACCTCCTGGCCACGCTTGGCGAGCTCGTCCTGCGGCTCCAGCGGACCAGCCTGCACACTGGAGAGCCAGGCGGCGTAGTCCTCCGACGAGTGCACGACGACGCGGAAGCGCATCTTCGCGTGCGACAGGCCACAGAACTCGGCGCACTGCCCCTGGAAGACGCCCGGCTCGGTCGGCGTGAACCAGATCTCATTCTCGTGGCCGGGCATCATGTCCTTCTTGCCCATCAGGCGGGGCACCCAGAAGGAGTGGATGACGTCGTCAGACTGCAGCCGGACGTGGACCGGGCGGCCCGCCTCCACGTGCAGGTCGGTACCGGTGAGGATGCCCTCCTCGGGGTACTCGAACTCGAACCACCACTGGTGGCCGGTCGCCAGCACCTCGAGCGCGCCATCCGGCGCGTCGCCTTCGATCTGGACGATCGCGTCGAAGGTGGGGACGGCCATCACCACGACGATGACGACGGGGATGAAGGTCCACAGGATCTCCAGCCGCGAGTTGCCGTGCGACTGGACCGCCTCCACGCCCTCCTGCTCCCGGAACATCAGGGAGAACGCGAGGGTGAGGGCCATGACGCCGACGAAGACGATGCCGGCGAGCCAGAAAATAAGGATGTAGACGCTCTGGATCGTGTCGCCGTTGTCAGACACCGGCGACATCGAGGACATCATGTGGTCGTCCGGAGACGCCGCATGATCGAACCAGTAGTACAGGATGCCGGTGACTGCGAGGGTGACGCCCAGCGACACCACGAGAGCGATGATTCGCCCCGGACCTGACCTGCCCACGCGCGCCTCCCGTGCACTGGACGCCTGCCGACGCGCGCTCAGGGCGCGCGAACATCCCGGCCAGCGCGTAGCTGGCCCCCGTGAATTAAGCATCGGTCCGAAGCAGGGTCAAGGGAGCGAGCCATGGGGCGTGCGTTTCGCGCCCTCCCGGTGGTATGAGCCGCGCCGCGGACTCACTCGAACGAGGGCGTTCCGAGGGTGTCCGGCAGGCCGATCCCGAGCGTTGCCGGTCCGGGTGAGCTCGGACGGGCGCGGAGGCCTCGTCCATCACCCCTGCCGGACTCCACCACCCCGGGGTCCACGACCTCCGACACCGCTAACAACTTCTCGTTGAAGTCAGCGCGAGGAGCCGCATAGCCTCGATCGTGGACGGACGGTGGGGTGGTCGTCGCGATGGGCAATGCGCACAGCACTCGGCTGGTCGCCGCGGGAGTCGGCGGGCTCATCGGCCTGCTGCTGCTCATCCTCGCCGTTGCGCTCTGGCAGGGCGTCGGACAGGCCGAGGGCGGACGCGAGGAAGGCGGCGGCGCGCTCGCCCCTGACTTCACCGTCGTCGGGTTCGACGGCGAGCCCTTCTCCCTCTCCTCAGTGCAGGACCGGCCGGTCTTCCTCTACTTCTGGGCCTCCTGGTGCGCTCCCTGCATCGAGGAAGCGCCGACGATCGAGGCGCTGTGGCCGGAGTACCGAGACCGCGGGTACGTCTTCCTCGGGCTGAACATCTGGGACATCGAGGCGGATGCGCAGGCGTTCATCGATGACCTCGGGCTCTCCTTCCCGCTCGCGCGAGACGCCGAGCGCTCGGTCTATGTAGACTACGGAGTCGAGGGCCTCCCGGTCGCGTACTTCCTGGAACCGGGCCTCCAGATCCGCTCCCGCTACACCGGCCCACTGGACGAACAGACGCTCCGCACGGAGCTGGACCGCATCGCGGAAGAAGCGTCGTGACCAACCTCCAGCCACACGCTCCCACAGACGCACCCGGAGGGAACACATGAGTCAGCTCATGGCCAGCCGTCGAGCGCGCCTCGTGATCCTGCTGATCGTCGCCACCGGGGCGATCACCATCCTCGCCGCCCAGGCGGCCGGCTCCTCGATCTCGTACTACCTCGAGCCCCACGAGTACCTGGCGGACCGGACGCTGGAGGGCACGCGCGTCCGCGTGGCCGGCCGCGTCGACGGCGACAGCGTGCAGGAGGTCGCCGGCCGGCCGGTCGCCTTCGACATCTTCGGCGACCATGACGACCGCGTGTCCGTCCGCTTCGAGAACGGCGTGGTCCCGAACCTCTTCGGCCCGTACGCGATGGTGGTGGTGGAGGGCACGGGCGTGCCCGGCGGCGTGGACGCCGACTCCGTGATCATCAAGCACGAAGACGAGTTCTTCTCCGACACCCCGCCCACCGACTCGATCTCCTCGCACTTCGTCGATGAGACCACCACTCCCCCGGCAGACTCCGAGTCCGAGTCCGGCGAGTAGCGCGCGGCGATGAACGTCGTCGCGACCCTCGGAGCGTCCGCCCTCCTCGTCTCGCTGGCGTCGGCGCTCGTCGCATTCGGGGCGTCGATCTACGGACACCGCACGGGGCGGCGATCCGCCCTCGCGGTGGGACGCCGAGCGATCTACGCCGTCGCCGGGCTGAACACGCTGGCGATCGCACTGCTGGCATACGCGCTGCTCACGGACGACTTCTCGATCCAGCACGTCGCCAGCGTCTCCTCCAGCAACATGCGGACACACATGAAGTGGGCGTCGCTCTGGAGCGGACAGCCCGGATCGCTGCTGTTCTGGACGTGGATGATGTCCGTCTGGATGGCGCTGTTCACGCGCATCACCGTCCCCAAGATCTCATGGGGCGCCCCGCATGCGGTGGCGACGGCGGGGGCGGTGATCGCAACGTTCCTGACCGCGGCGGTGTTCTTCGCCTCGCCGTTCCGCCTGAGCCCGGTCACCCCCGCTGACGGACAGGGACTGAACCCGCTGCTGGTGGACCCGGGGATGCTGATCCACCCGCCGTTCCTGCTCACCGGCCTCGTCTCCACCTCCATCCCGTTCATCATCGGGGCCGCCGCGCTGATGGCGGGCAAGATCGACAACGCCTGGATCCGTCACGCCCGAGGCTGGGCGCTGGCGTCCTTCCTTGTGCTGGGGATCGGCAACGTGCTCGGCGGGTGGTGGGCGTACACCGTGCTCGGCTGGGGTGGGTACTGGGGCTGGGACCCCGTGGAGAACTCCGCCATCCTCCCGCTGCTCCCGCTGACCGCATTCCTCCACTCCCTCATCGTCCAGGAACGCCGAGGCATGTTGAAGGCGTGGAACCTGGTCCTGGTGCTCGCGGCGTTCGCCCTCGCCGTGTTCGGGACGTTCAACGTGCGCTCCGGCCTCGTGGCCTCCGTGCACTCCTTCGCACAGTCCGAGGTGGGCGCATACTTCCTCGTCCTGCTCGGGATGGTCCTCGTCGCGTCGGTCGTGCTCATGGTGTGGCGCCTGCCGAGGATGCACTCCGACTACGAGTTCGAGTCACTCGTCTCACGCGAGACCGGGCTGATCTTGAACACGTACGTCATGGTCGCGATCGCTCTCGTGGTCCTCGGCGGGACGCTGTTCCCGGTGTTCTCGGAGCTGTTCCGGGATGTGCGCGTCACGGTGGGCCCGCCGTTCTACAACGACGTCGCCGGGCCCCTGCTGATGGTGATGCTGTTCCTGGTCGGCATCGGCACGATCCTGCCGTGGAGGAAGGCCGCGCCCGGCCTGCTGCGGCGACGCTTCGCCGGCCCGGTGCTCGTCACGCTGCTGATCGTCCTCGCACTCGTTGCCCTCGGCGTGCGCGACCTGTTCGCGGTGGGGACGCTCGCCGCCGCCATCCTCGTGATCGTCGCGAGCCTCCGCGAGTACGTCGTCGGCACCCGGGCGCTCCGCACCGCCCGGGGCGCCTCGTGGCCGCGAGCGTTCGGCGGGCTGTTCAACCGCGATCCTCGGCGGTACGGGGGCTACCTCGTGCACATCGGGGTGGCCGTGATGGCGATCTCGGTGATCGCGACGCACGTGTACCAGGAGCGCGTCCGCGCCGTGGTCTCCCCGGGCGACACCTTCGAGGCGGGCGGCTACACGATGCGCTTCGACGACCTGCTCACCTATGAGCCGGGCGTGGACGGCATCGAGATCGACGTGGTCGCTCGGATCACGGTCCTGGACGGCGACCGCGTGGTCGAGGTGATGGAGCCGGGCCGCCGGTTCTTCACGAACTTCCCGGACCAGCCGACGGCGCTCGTGGACGTCGACGGCAACCTGCAGCGCGACCTCTACCTGTTCGTCCAGGGCTGGGACGAGGACCGCCTGACGGAGATCCAGGTCTTCGTGAACCCCCTGCAACAGTGGCTGTGGATCGGCATGG
>JALOAM010000223.1 GCA_023228765.1 Dehalococcoidia bacterium | reverse complement strand
CGGGCCTGTTCACACAGATCCGCGACCTGTTCGCGCAGGTGCCGGAGTCGAAGGCGCGTGGCTACGGCCCCGGGCGCTTCTCCTTCAACGTGAAGGGCGGCCGCTGCGAGGCCTGCAAGGGCGACGGCTACAACCTCATCGAGATGCAGTTCCTCCCGGACGTCACCGTCCCCTGCGAGGTCTGCAAGGGCGACCGCTACAACCGCGAGGCGCTGGAGATCCTGTTCCGCGGCGCCAACATCGCGGACGTCCTGAAGATGACCGTCACCGAGGCGATCGAGTACTTCGACGCCTTCCCCGGCCCGAAGCGAAAGCTGGAGACCCTGCGTGACGTGGGCCTCGGCTACATCCGCCTCGGCCAGCCCGCCACCACGCTCTCGGGCGGCGAGGCGCAGCGCATCAAGCTCGCCACGGAACTCTCGAAGCGCAGCACCGGCCGTACCGCGTACATCCTCGACGAGCCCACGACCGGCCTCTCCTTCTCGGACGTCGAAGCCCTCCTCGAGGTCCTCCAACGCCTCGTGGACGGCGGCAACACCGTCGTCGTCATCGAGCACCACCTCGACGTGATCAAGGGCGCGGACTGGGTCATCGACCTCGGCCCCGCCGGCGGCGCGCGTGGCGGGGAACTCGTCGCCACCGGCACCCCCGAGGCGGTCGCGCAGTGTGAGGCGAGTCTGACGGGGCGGTTTTTGAAGAACGTGTTGGGTGCCAACCGCTAAGCACGATGGGTGACAATACAGCAGGGGATTTTCGTCCGTAATTCAGTACTATCCGGTCACACTACTCGCCGGAGACAGCATGGTCAGTCAAACTCGGATATGTGGGGCTCGTGATTGCCCTGTTGATGCGGCATGGAACTTCATTGTCACTCGACACGATGCCCCGAAGGAGAAGCGCACGCTCGTGGCGCTCTGTCCGTCACATGCAGATCGACTAGATGCTTTAAGACGCTGGCGGAAAGATGGATCTTGGTTCTCTGCGCTTCGACTAACGCGCGGTCGTGACACGCCTACAATCGCCCGCCCTGACACTCCTCGTCTCGACGCCCTGGTTGCCTACGTAAACGGGTTACCCCCTCTCGATACACCACCTCAGGCAAGCTACAGGCGATAGGATCGAGGTATCCCACATCGCCAATATCGTGTGCGACGGGGTGGGGAGACGTAACACCACCCACCCCCGCCCCCTACAATCCCCCGCGTGACCACCGCACCCGATCCCCCGCCCTCTGACTCCGGGAGTCCCGAGGAGCAGCGCGAGCGCGCCGAGGAGCGACCGGCCCTGGTGGGGGATCGGCGGCCGACGCCGATCGACGTGTCGCGGCGGACGGCGTACATCGGCGCCGCGGTCATCACCGGGCTCATCATCTTCGCGCTGTGGCTCGTGCCGAACGTGGTCACAATCGCCATCGGCGGGGCGGCGTTCGCGCTGCTGCTGTCCTACCCCGTCCGCGTCCTCGACAACTACATGCCGAGGCAGCTCGCGGTGCTGCTCACGATCCTCGGAGCGGTGGGGGTCCTCGCGATCGCGGGGATGATCGTCGTGCCGCCCATCGCGACGCAGGTGACGGAGTTCGTCGAGGACCTCCCCGGCATCGTCACCGACGCCGAGGAACGACTGCGCGCTGAGGCGCTACGGCTGGAGGAGGAAGGCCTGCTCCCCGCGGACACCGAGCAGCGCATCGGCGACCTGGAGGCCGAACTCGGCAACCGCGCCGGTCAGAGCATCGAGCCGCTGGTCACGGGGGTCCTCGGGCGGATCACCAGCATCCTGGGGCTGTTCATCACGCTGTTCGGGATCCTGTTCGTCGGCATCACCCTGCTGCTGGACGCCGACCGCCTGCGGCGGAAGGTCACCGCGGCCTTCCCCGAGCGCTACCACGACGACCTCGACCAGCTGTGGACAGACCTCGGCACGTCGATGTCGCGCTACCTCGGCGGGCTGATCGCGATCATGATCGTGCAGGGCGTGCTGGTGGCGATCGGGCTGTTCTTCCTCGGCATCCCGTACGCCGTGCTGCTCGGGCTGTGGGTCTCGATCACGGCGATCATCCCGTACGTCGGGGCGTGGCTCGGAGCCGGGCCGGCGATCATCCTGGCGCTGCTGGGCGACCCGTGGGACGCGGTGTGGGTGATCCTCCTCTACTTCGCCGTGAACATCCTCGAAGGCAACTTCCTCACCCCGCGCATCCAGGGTGACGCCGTCCGAGTCCACCCGATCCTCGTGCTGCTGACCGTGGTCGCCGTCGGCAGCCTGTTCGGCCTCCTCGGCGTCGTACTCGCTGTCCCGATGCTCGCCGTGGGCCGCGTCTTCTTCGACTTCTTCCGTGCCCGCGTCCGCATCACCCCCACCGAACCCGGCACCGAGCGTCCGAGGCAGGCGTAGCGACAATCCACGGCCCATCCACTAGTCTGCGGCGCATGAAACGCGCCGCCGCCGCCATCCTCGCCACGCTGGTCTTCGCCCTCGGCGCGGCGTCCGTGCTGGCGCAGACGGGCGCCCCGATGACGATCACGTTTGTGCGCCCGGACCCCGAGTACCAGGGCGTCCAGGCGTACATCGGCACCACCCTCTGCGGCGAAGTGGACTTCGATGAGTCGAGCGAGCTGCAGGTCGGCGGACCGGGCACGCCAGCGGTCTGCAACGAGGTGTGGCGTGTCGTCGAACTCGTCGCCTCGATCGATGACGTCGGCTACACGCTGTTCATCACGCCGGTCTTCGAGCCGGGGTCCTCGCTCACCATCGAGAACTTCGTGCCGCCGCCCGCCGTCGACGGTCCGGATGTGCATTTCGGCATCGCGGTCTTCGAGCTGACGCCGGAGCTACGTGACGCGCTGACGGGCCTGACGGCCTATGTCGGCGATGCACGCTGCGGCACCGCCGTGATCAGCGAGCAGTCCCTGTGGCTCTCGGTGAGTTCGCAGGATGCGCCTGCGGCCTGCCGTGAGTATGGGGCTGCGATCACCCTGTTTGACCGCAACGGCCACGCCCTCGTGGTCAGCCCGACGGTGGGCGTCGGCCCGTACTACACCCTCGAGAACTTCGCGCCATATCCACCGGGAGTGGGTCCCGCGATGCCCTCCCCCACATCGCCCGGCGATGGCGCACCCTCTCCCGCGAACGCCGGTGACGGTGGCATCCCCGACCCGTCGAGGGGCCTCGCGCCGTGGGTCGGCCTCGGGGTGGCGGTCACTCTCCTCGGCCTCGCGCGCCGAGGGGCACACGCGCCGTAAGCACCGGCATCCTCGTTCGGCTTGTGACGGGAACGTCACAGCGGCGACACCTTGTTGCATCCCATGGCCAACCACGGCGACGTAGCGTGATCGGCATGACACGCCTCGTCCTGGCGGCCTTCGGGCTGCTGGTGGTGGTCGGTATCGTGGCCGGATTCGTCGCTCCTCCGGAGCACGAGGCGGTCACGGGCTCGGTGACTGCTGCCGCCTCACTCTCGCCGGGCAACACGAGCGCCCTCTTCGCCGGGCGTGACCTCGGTGTCCCCTCGCGCACCGCCGAGGTGGACGACGCGCACACGGCGAGCGTCTCGGTCGCCGACCTCGCGGGGGTGGGTGGCCTCGTCGTCGCGGGGACCGCCACCGGCGTGCTCCTCATGCGGGGGCGGGGTTCCCTCGGTCATCGCGCGCGCCCGGACCGCATCACGGCGCGGCGGCACTGAGACGGCACTGAGGCGGCACGAACGGCTACTCTCCCCTCGCACGTCAGCCCGCCTCAACCAGGGCGACGCAGCCGGAGGGGACCCCCGCATGGACTACGAGGACATCGTCTACGAGGTCGAGGGTGGGATCGCGACGATCACGCTGTACCGACCCGACAAGCTGAACGCGCAGACGCAGACGATGACCCAGGAGCTCAACCTCGCGTTCGACGAGGCGGAGGCGGACGACGCGATCCGCGCGGTGGTGGTGACCGGCGCGGGGCGCGCCTTCTGCGCCGGCTCCGACATGTCCGCCGGTCCCGCCCGCGAACTGCCCGAGGCGGCCCGCGTCCTCTCCGAGGAGGAGCAGGCGGCGCGGGGTGGCAACGTCACCAACCGCATCTTCGACTTCCCGAAGCCGGTGATCGCTGCCGTGAACGGCGCGGCGGTCGGCTTCGGCGCGTCCACGACGCTGGCGATGGACATCCGCATCGGGTCGACGGCGGCGCGCTTCGGCTTCGTCTACGCGCGTCGAGGCATCACGCCGGAGTCGGCGGCCTCGTGGTACCTCCCGCGCATCGTGGGCGTGGAGCAGGCACTCCGCTGGATGTACTCGGGCGAGGTGTTCGGGGCGGATG
>JALOAM010000222.1 GCA_023228765.1 Dehalococcoidia bacterium | reverse complement strand
GTCAAGAAGGCCTGCCGGAGCTCGTCGACCTTCAAGGCGGTTCTTTCGGTGCTGCGAGCCGCTCCCACGCGGGAGTAGGCGGATGCTGGAGAGTGAGCGGGGCACGAGTGTAAAATCGGGCAGATCGGTGGTCAATTTCGCCCGCGTGACGGCGGACGTGACCTCAGGCATCCGATCGCACTCGACACCGGGCGCCCGGTCTCCCAGGGGCGCCGAGGACACCCATGGCCACCCGTATGACGACCCCGATGACCACGCCGCTGGCCTCACTGGAAGCGTGGACCTCCGTCGTCCTCGCCGCCGGGCCGGGGACGCGGATGCGCTCCGCCCTGCCGAAAGTGCTCCACCCCGTCGCCGGCGTTCCCATGGTCCGCCTCGTCTGCGAACTCCTCCGCGAGGCTGGCTGCCGCAACATCATCGTCGTCGCCTCCCCCGACTCCCGCGACGCGATCGCGGCCGTTGTGGACGGCCCGGGCGCACAGGTGGTGGTGCAGGACACCCCTCGAGGCACCGGCGATGCCACCCTCGCCGCGCGCGACGCGCTCACCGAGGCCCCCGGGCACGTACTCGTCGCGCACGCGGACATGCCGCTCCTCACGGTGCGCACGCTCCTCGAACTGGCGGGGCGCCACGTCGCCTCCGGGCGCGTGATGTCCTTCCTCACGGCGTACCTCGACGAGCCCGCGGGCTACGCGCGCGTCCAGCGGCGGGACGGCCGCGTGCAGGGCGTGGTGCCGGAGACGCAGCTGTCCGGCGCCATGCGCGGTCAGCCCGAGGTGAACGCGGGCCTCTACGCGGCCAACGCGGACTGGCTCTTCGACACCCTCGCCGCCCTTCCCGCAAACGAAGAGGGCGATGTGAGCCTCGCGGACCTCATCGGGCGCGCCGTCGAGGCCGGCGGCGTCGAGGCGTACCAGGTCACCGAGGCGGTCGAGGTGCAGCAGGTGAACGACCGCATCCAGCTCGCGGCGGCGGAGGCCGTCCTCCGCGAGCGCATGCGCCGTCGCCTCATGCTCGCCGGCGTCACGCTGATGGACCCGCCGTCCACGTTCATCGATGCCACGGTCGAGGTGGAGGCGGACACCACGCTCGCCCCCGGCGTCCACCTCCTGGGCCGCACGCGCATTGGCAGCGGCTGCCGCATCGGCCCGAACGCAGTCATCCGCGACAGTGAGATCGCGGCGAACGTGGAGATCGGCTCCAGCACGATCGAGGAAGCAACGATCCACCCCGGCGTGACCATCGGCCCGTACTGCCACCTGAGGCCCGGCGTCACCCTCGAAGAGGACGTCCACCTGGGCAACTACGTGGAGATGAAGGCCTCTCGGATCGGGCAGCGCACGCAGGTGGGCCACTTCTCATATATCGGGGATTCCGAGCTGGGCCCGGACGTGAATTTTGCTGCAGGATCGATCACGGCCAATTACGATGAATCGACCCGGATCAAGAGTCGCACCGAGGTCGGTGCGGGAGCTTCGATCGGGAGCGGGACGGTGCTGGTAGCGCCGGTCCGGATCGGCACCGGCGCCCGTACGGCAGCCGGTGCCGTTGTCACACACGATGTTCCGGACGGAGCACTCGTGCAGGGCGTCCCGGCCAGACTGCGGCCGGCGCCCGGTGCGGAGGAGAACGCCGGGAACGAAGGGGGTCATTCGGCGTAGGCGTCCTCCCGGACCGGGAGCAGGGTCTCCGCCTCGTGGTTTTGGATACCAACTCACTCGCCGCACTCATCATCGCGATCGGCGCAGGCGTTGTCCTCGCCATCACCGTGGCTGTCGAAGCCTCAAACATCATGCTGGCGCGCCGGCGCGTCCGGGGCGTGGACGCCCCAGGCGTGGTCCCGCTCATGCGGATCTACGTCCGTGAGCGACAACGCCTGCTCCGCCACCTGCGCGCCGGCGTCACCCTGTCCACCGTCACCCTGACCGCCGCGCTGGTCGTCCTGTTCGACGGCGTGGAGGTGACCCGCGTCCTGCTCGCCGCCGTCGTCACGATCCTCGTGATCTCGTCGCTGCGTACCGCCGTGCGCATCCTCACGCTGTCCCGCCCAGAGGGCGCGGCGGCCCGCCTGGATGCTCCCGCGCGCGCGCTCCAGGCCCTGCTCCGCCCGGTCGCCTTCCTGCTCTCCGCCCCCACCGCACTGCCGCTGCGCGCCCTCGGCCTGCGCGGCACCTCGGAGGCGCTCGACCCCACCGAGGAGCTCGTCGGCACGCTCGAGGCGGCCGACGACGACGCCGTCCTCATCGAGGAGCGGCGCATGATCCGCGGCGTGCTGGAGATGTCGGACCAGACCGTCCGCGAATTGATGACTCCCCGCACGGACGTCACCGCCGTCTCCACGGAGGTGTCCTTCGGCGACGTGGTGCGCCTCGTCTCCAAGTCCGGCTACAGCCGCATCCCCCTGTACGAGGAGTCCCTGGACCACGTCATCGGCGTGATCTACGCGAAGGACCTGCTGGGATACGTCCAGAACGGCAGCCCGAACGGGCACCCGAACAGTCGCGTCCCCGCGCTGCGTGACATCGCCCGACCGCCCTACGTGGTCCCGGAGACGAAGCGTGCGAACGAGCTCCTCGCGGACCTCCGTCGCGACAAGGTCCACATGGCCATCGCGGTCGACGAGTACGGCGGCACCGCCGGCGTGATCACCGTCGAAGACCTCGTCGAGGAGATCGTCGGCGCCATCGAGGACGAGTACGACGTGGCGGTGGTGGACATCACCCGCATCTCGGACACCGAGGCAGTGGTGGACGCCAGCCTGACGATCGACGAGCTCAACGAGATCTTCGAAACCCAGATCCACTCGGAGGACATCGACACTGTCGGGGGCCTCATCGTCACCGAGCTCGGCCGCCTCGCGGTGCCCGGCGACGAGGTCATCTGCCCCTCGCTGCCCGACCTGGACGAGGACGAGATCGCCGTCCGCCTCCGCGTCATGTCCGTCCTCGGCCGGCGCATCAAGAAGGTCAACGTCCAGCTCTACGTCCCCACCGAGGCCTCCACCCCCGAACACGCCGAGGCGGTGTAGCCGCCGCCTCGGCTCCACATCTAATGCCATCCCCTACTCCCGCATCGCGTGACAACGTCCCTACGCTGTCGCCTGTGACGACACAAACGACGCCTTCGACCGCGCCCAGCGGGACGCCACACGCGGGTGCCCCGAGCGACCTCGCGTACCGCGTGGCGCTGCACCGCATCCACCGGCTCGGCAGCGTGCGGTTCGGGGTCCTCGAACGGGCGTTCCCCGACCTGTCCCAGGCCTGGCGCGCCTCCGAGGGTGAACTGACCGCCGTGGGCCTCGATGCCCGCACCACGCAAGCGGTGGTCCGTGCCCGCGCCGAGGGCGACCCGGACGCCGAGATCGAGCGGCTGGAGTCCGCTGGCGTGCAGGCGTACGCGAAGGTCGACCCCGCGTACCCCTCACGCCTCCGCGAGATCGACGATGCTCCGCCCGTTCTCTACGTCCGCGGGATGCTCACCCCGGAGGACGACTGCGGCGTGGCTGTGGTCGGCACGCGGCGCGCCACGGCCTACGGGCGGCAGGCGACCACCGAGCTGACGCGAGGCCTCTCGGCGAGCGGGGTCACGGTCGTCTCCGGCCTCGCGAGGGGCGTCGACACGATCGCGCACCGGACCGCCCTCGACACGGGCGGGCGCACGATCGCGGTGCTCGCCAACGGGCTCGACACGATCTACCCGCCAGAGAACCGGCGGATGGCGGACGAGATCGCGGCGCAGGGCGCCCTCGTCTCGGACTACCCGCTGGGGACAAAGCCGCGCGCGGACTTCTTTCCGAGACGGAACCGCATCCTGTCCGGGCTCGCGCTTGGCACCCTTGTCATCGAGGGTGACTTCAAGTCAGGGGCGATGATCACCGCGAAGTTCGCCACCGAGCAGAACCGGGACGTGTTCGCCGTCCCCGGCTCGATCTTCTCCCCGCAGTCCCGCGGGCCATTGAGCCTGATCAAGGACGGCGCGACCCCCGTGGGCAGCGCGCAGGACATCCTCGAAGCGCTCGACCTCGCACGCCTCGGGGCGCAGCTGGACTTCGGGCGGGCGGCGCCCCCGGAGTCCTCCGAGGAGCGCGCGCTGATGGGCGTGCTTTCGCGAGAACCGCAGCACATTGACGAGGTCGCCAGACTTGCGGGTTTGGCGGCAGCGATGGTGTCCGGTACGCTCGCTCTCCTTGAACTCAAGGGACTCGTTCGTGATGTGGGCGGGATGAACTTCGTCCGCGTCCGTGAAGACGGCGCTGTATATGACGCCGGGGAATCAGAGGACGGACGCGCGTCGTGACCACTGACGCCGCCCGCGGCACCCGATCCAGAGGGCGAAGCCGCCGGGCCACTGCCAGCAATGGCAGTG
>JALOAM010000221.1 GCA_023228765.1 Dehalococcoidia bacterium | reverse complement strand
CGTGTCATGCGCATCAGCGACGCCGAGGCAGACGCCCCGATCACCAGCGAGGGCAGCCAGAACTGCTGGAGGTTCTGGATCGGCTCGTCCCAGATATGCCGGTAGGAGACCGGTGGGACCCAGCCCCAGAAGACGGCCGGCAGCACCACCACGAGCGTGCCGAGGTAGAAGTTGGGGATCGACAGGGCCGCGATGGAGATCGACCGGCCGAGGTAGTCCCAGATCGTGTTCTGTTTAACGGCGGACAGGACGCCGAGGGGGACGGCGAAGGCGAAGGCGAACGCCGAGGCGAAGATGGTGAGCTCGATGCTCACGGGCGCCGTCTGCTTGATCGCGTCGATGACCGGCTTGTTCGTCCAGAAGGAGCGCCCGAAGTCGCCCTGGACCACGCCACCCATCCAGATCAGGTACTGCTCGTGCAGGGGCCGGTCCAGGCCGAGCTCTGCCCGGAGTTCGTCCTTACGGACGGCGGTCGGGCTTTCCTCCAGGATGAGGTCGGTCGCGTCGCCCGGGACCACCCGCATCATGAAGAAGACGATCAGCGACAGGCCGATCAGCGTCGGGATCATGTTCACGAGCCGGCGGACGATGAAGACGAACACGAAGCCCCTCCCCACAAACGTTTGCCGTGACCTTCACGCCAACGGGAAAGCAAACGTTTGCGGGATGGTTGTTACAGGAACATTGCCACCGTGTCAACGTCGGGCGGACGCACGACGGGCCGAAGCGACGTCGGTCAGAGCAGGGTTGGAGGGGTACGCGGGCGAGGTCAGCAGCCGGGGTCAGCAGCCGGGCATGAAGCGCGGCGGGCCGAAGGAGGCGCGCGGGATGAACTCCCAGTGCTGGCCCACCTCGAACGTGGCGAGGTCCATCGAGGGGTTCAGGGCGAGTTCGGCGGCGAGACGGCCGTCGGTCATCACCTCGTGCGCGACAACGCTGAGCTGCGGACGGTAGGCGCGAGCCCACTCGGAGTCCCCGAAGAGCAGCACGGAGACCTCCTCGCCGACCTGCAGGCCGGACTCGGAGACCGCCTCCAGCACCGCGGGCGCGAGCCCCGGGGATCCCACTGCGATCGCCGAGGTCCACCGCTCTGTGAGGAGCGCCCGCACGGCGTCGAACGCGCCCTGGGGCGTCGCCTCGTCCACGCGGACCACCTCGGTCTGCCCGAGCATGCTGAGGGGGGACTCGTACAGCGCATCGCGGAGCGCGGCCTCGCGGATCGTGCCGAGGTCCTCGTGCTCCTCGACGAGTGCGACCTTCTGGTGGCCGAGCCGCGCGAGGGCGCGGAACGCCGCCATGCTCGCGATCTGCTCTTCCTGGCTGCCGATGAACTGCGAGACGGCGCACTCGCCCACCAGCAGCGGGGCGGCCGGGCCGGTGTTCAGTGCTCGGCGCTGGCCCTCGGTGAGCCAGCCCCAGCCGATCGAGGCGTCCACGGAGAGCTCGAACGGGGGGTGCCCCGGCCCGCACGACTCGAGGTCGGCGACCAGCACCGCGCGCGACTCGCGCGAGGCCTCCGCCTGCGCGCCGGCGAGGAACTGCGCGGCGGCCTCCCGCCCGAGTCCGGCGATCGCCACGCCGAGGGCGGACGACGACCCGCTCCGGAGCGCCCTCGCGGCGGCGGAGGGGCGATACCCCAGCTCGCGGGCGACGCTGATGATCCGCTCGCGTGTCGTAGCAGCCACCGTCCCGGAGCCGTTGAGGACCCGGGAGACGGTGGACTTGTCGACGCCAGCGGCGCGCGCCACGTCGATGATGGTAGTGGTTTGAGTCGTGATCTCGAAGCTCCAGGACGATCGATTATGACGGAGCGTAGCAGAAGTCCGTTCTCGGTCCCGGCACTCTACGCCCTTCCCGCTTACTGGTGATTGTCATCACTTCTCAAGTGTGAAGAAAGCGGGACGATCGTCCTCGCTGGTCGCCCACGCTCACCAATCCGAGGTGCGACGAGCTGGACCCGAGAGCCCGCTTCCGCGCCGCGGCCGCTGCCTCGGGGGGCTTGTCACCCTGCTGCACGGTCGGTAGAGTCCCGCTTCAAGGATAAGTGACAACTTATACAGATGTACCGAGGAGCAGCTCATGATCACCGACCCCCTGGCCACGGCTGGCCTCGTGACCCGCGAGGTGCGCACGGGCTCTCGTGACGGGGCGCCGACGAAGATCGCGGTGGCGCGGCGGACGTATCCCACGGACCGCGCGGACCTCTGGGATGCGCTGACGAACGCCGAGCGCCTGTCTCGGTGGTTCTTGCCGGTCAGCGGCGACCTCCGCGTGGGCGGGCGCTACCAGGTCGAGGGCAATGCGGGCGGGGTCGTCGAGCGGTGCGACGAGCCCGAGTCGTTCGCGCTGACGTGGGAGATGGGCCCGATGGTCTCGTGGCTGACGGTCACGCTGACCCCGGCGGAGAGTGGAGCCGGAGGCGCCCCTGGCGATGCGACCACGCTGGAGCTGGCCCACGAGTCGCACGTCGACCCCGACTTTGCGGCACAGTTCGGCCCGGGCGCCGTCGGCGTCGGCTGGGACCTCGGCCTCATCGGCCTCGGGCTCCACATCGACAGCGGCGAGGCCGTGGACGCCGAGGCAGGCGCGATGTTCCCCACCACCCCGCCCGGCATCGAATTCGTCCGCGCCGCCGCCACCGGTTGGGCCGACGCCGCTATCGCCGACGGCGACGACCCCGAGGCCGCCCGCGCCGCCGCCGAGAACACGGTGATCTTCTACACGGTCGTCCCCGAGGAGGACGATCAGCCCGCCGGAGAAGCGGCCAGCAGGGAACCGGGCAGCAGGGAGCCGGGCGGCTAGGCCACCCGGACCTGCTCCTGATGGAACGAGTCTTCGAAGCCCTCGGCGACCGCTCGCGGCGGCAGATCCTCGGACTGCTCTCCGCGGGCGAACAGCCGGCAGGCGAGATCGTCGCCGCCATGCGGGCCATGGCCTCGATCTCGCAGCCGGCGGTCTCGCAGCACCTGAAGGTGCTCCGCGAGGCCGGCCTTGTGGCCGTGCGCGCCGAGGGCAACCGCCGCGTCTACGCGCTCGACGCCGCGGGCATCGAGGCCGCACAGGGCTGGCTCGATGCCCTCCTGGACCCGCTCGTCGCCTTCACGAGCCCCCTCGACGCCCTCGCGACAGAGGTCGCGCGCGGCCGCTGGGCGCGCCGGGCCAGCGAGGACGGCGGTGCCCACCAGACGGTGGAGCGGACCGGGGAGCAGCCTGTGGGGCAGTCGGGGGAGAAGGACAGAGAGCAAGACGGAGAGGCGGACGCCCGGAGCGCGTGACGCGCCACGGACGCACGCGGGACGCCTCGCGCCTGCCGTACGCTGAGACCCGGTCGGGCCCAGCGCACCAGGAGGCGCAGATGACCGAGTCGATCATGCCCACGCAGTTCAGCGAGGCGGAGGGCGTCGAGGACTGGCGCGTCGTGGGAGATGGCGCCCGCGCCTACTTCGCGACCACCTCGTTCGCGGAGGGCGCGCGGTTCGTGCAGGCGCTCGCCACACGACCGGCGCTGGAGGCCCACCCGCCCGATGTCGACCTCCGGCCGCGGGGCGTCTCGGTGCGCCTCATCACCTACACCGACGACCTCTACGGCATCAGCCAGCTCGACGTCGACGCGGCCCGCGCGATCTCCGGTGTCGCACGGCAGCTCGGCCTCGCCTCGGACCCGTCGAGGATCCACAGCCAGCTCGTCGTCCCGGGCGCGCTCGACATCGCCGCGATCATGCCGTTCTGGCAGGCCGCGCTCGGCTACGAACCGCGACGCGACAACCCCGCCGAGGACCTCGTCGACCCCAGCGACCGAGGTGTCCCCTTCTGGTTCGAGCAGATGGAGGAACCCCGCGGCGACGGCGGTGGCGCCATCCACTTCGCCGTCTGGCTCCCCCACGAAGAGGCCGAGGCCCGCGTCGCCGCCGCCCTCGCCGCCGGCGGCCGCATCGTCCGCGACGGCTTCGCCCCCTCCTGGTGGACCCTCGCCGACCCCGCCGGCAACGAAATCGACATCGCCACCATCACCGGCCGCGACTGACCTCGTGCCCGCACTCGCCCCTCCTCCGCCCCGCCGCTCCCCCTCCGCCCTTCGGCCCCCCGCCTCCGACCCCCTCTCCCGGTTCCGGGAGAGGGTTGGGGTGAGGGTCTGCTCCCGCCTCTCCGCCCCCGCCCTCCTACCCCCTCGCCCGCGCAGCGGGAGAGGGCCGGGGTGAGGGTCTCCTCCGCCTCCTCCGCCTTCTGCCTCCGACCCCCTCTCCCGGTTCCGGGAGAGGGCCGGGGTGAGGGTCTCCTCCGCCTCTCCACCTCCGCCTCTCCCCTTCTGCCCACCCTCTCCCGGTTCCGGGAGAGGGCCGGGGTGAGGGCCCCTCCGCCCCCCAGCTCCCA
>JALOAM010000220.1 GCA_023228765.1 Dehalococcoidia bacterium | reverse complement strand
GCCTCTGTCCTCTCTGCGGCCTAGAGGGCCGCGGCCTTGATGCGTAGTCGCTGGACCTTCGCGCTGATGCGCAGGAAGTCCTCGGCGAGCTCGTCCACGAGCTCCTCGAGCTCGGCGACCTTGTCGTTCGCAGGCGGTGCCGATTTCGGCGCCTCAGGTGAGGAGCCAGAAGAGGAACCAGCGGGCGGCTTTGCGGTCCACACGACATCGCCCGCCTTGAGCACCGGCGTGTCCGTCCACCCGTTCCACGCGACGAGGTCGAGCGGGTCGATGTGGGCGAAGCGCACGAGGAGCGAGTCGAAGGTGTCGCCCGCCTTGACCACGTACTGCCCCTGCTGGGCTGCCATGCTGTCCTCCTTGGGCTTCGCGGGCTCCTTCGCGGGCGTGCCGATGAGCGTCAGCGCGTCGAGGAGCCCCTTGTCGCGCTGCACGTAGCGGTTCCCCGGCCCGCCCACGCCCCAGTGCAGGTGTGGCCCCGTGGAGAGGCCCGTGCTCCCGACGAGGCCGAGGACGTCGCCGGCGACCACGGCCTGCCCCTCCCGCACCTTGAGCGCCGAGAGGTGGGCGTAGAGCGTGTAGTAGGCGCCCGCGTGCTCGACGATCACGCTGTTGCCGTAGATGCGCTTCCAGTCGGCGATCCACGGGGCGGCGCTCGGGATTGCGAGGCTGAACGTGTCCACGACCCTGCCCGCGGCCGGTGCCTTGACCTCGGTACCGAGCGGCGCGCCGATGTCCACGCCGGTGTGCCCCGTGGTGTGCAGCACCGTCCCGTCCTTGAGCCGGGCGTCGCCGACGGCGCCGAACGGCGAGGTGATACGTCCGGAGACGGGCAGCCCCTCGACACGCCCGCCCACGACCCTCGTTTGAGCAAAGACCAGCGTCATCGCACCCTCCGCTCGGCCCTCACCGCGTGCATCGTCCGCACGTGCTCGTCCATCCAGCGGTCGCCACGCTCGAGGCGGCCCTGGATCGCCTCGGCGCTCGCCTGGAGGTGCGTGACCCGGTCGTGCAGCGGCTCCCCGTTGCTGCCGAGGTGGTACCGCACGTCCTCGACGGTCTGACTGAGCGTCTGTCCCCACCGGTACGCCCGCTGCCCCGCGACGACGATCGCGAGCATCCCGAGCGCCGAGGCGATCGCGAGCGTGGCCATCGGCCCGGCCCGGTCCGCCAAGGCGAACAGCACGGCGGCGGCACCGGCTACGGCCGTGATGGTGAGGCAGATGTCGCGTATCCGTGTCAGGACCATCGCCCCGCTCCGCTCTACTCGTACGACGCCCGGTTGCGCGCCTGTAGTTGCCTCGCCAACACCCTCGGCAAGGTCTGCTCCGCGTCGCCCAGAAACATCCGCACCCGCTCATCCGGCCGGCCGCCGCTCGACTCCAACACCACCTCGACGCCGACAATCAGACGGTCGGCGCTGATGGCCTCGTCCGCGATTGCCACCGTGACGACGCGACCGATGTCCCAGTCGCGTCGGTACACCGAGCCCACGCCCGCCTGCAGCGGCTCCGCCGTGACCTGGACGGCCTCGCGGATGCCGTCGGCGATCGCGGTCGCGCCCTGCTCGTCGATCTCGTCGTTGGTGGTGGCGTCCCGCGCGTCGAGGAGCCCCTCGGTGCGCCCGTGAGCGTTGATGTGGCTCGTGTCCGTGACGTTGCGCGTGGTGCGCGAGTCGCCCGATCCGTCGCCCAGCACGGTGAGGTCGTTGGCGACGCCGCGGATGCTCTCGCGGTACGTCATCGCGGCGACGTTGTCCCAGCTGACCGAAAATGGGATCGCGCCGGTGTCCAGGGTGGCATCGGTCTGCTCGTACACGCGGTACTCGTAGCCCGGCGTGCCGTCCTCGACGATGACCACGTCGTGCCAGAGGTCGCTCTGCCGCCCGATGGGCACGAGGACCTCGCGCAGGAGGTTACGGCGCAGCGCGGTGAAGTCCACGTCCGGGCCGCGAGCAGTGTCGGCCTCGATGTCCCAGTCGACGTCCAGCTCGCCGGCGAACGGGTGACCGCTGGTGCCGCCGTGGTCGTCCACGTAGCCCTTCATCGCGGTCTCGCCCGCGGTGGCCGCCACGGTCTCCTCGACCGTCGCTCCGACAATACGGCGCTCGAGGAACCAGCCCTTGAGGTCTGGTCCGGTCAGCGTCCATTGGTCGCGGATAGCGTCGAGGGCGCGGTCGGTGATGACGCCGGCAAACTCACACTCGTTGCCGTCGCCGTCGTCGCGTCGCACCTCGATCAGCCGCCCGAGGGCGATGAGGTCGCCGTACGACTCCTCGGCGCTGGTCTCGCTCCACTCCTCCTCGTCCGCGTCGTATACGCGGCGCGTCACGAGGCGCTGGCGCGGGACGGTCAGGCTGAACGACCCGGCCTCCAGGTCGCGCCGCTGCCACGTCATGTTGCGGTACACCGGGACCTCGCCCACCACCTCGAGCGTGCTGAGGTCGCGCACCAGGATCTGGTAGTCGGCGCCGCTCACGGGCGACCTCTAGACTGGCGGTCATGCTGCGCCTGCTCGGCTCCCTCGGCTGCGTCGGCCTCCTCGCCGCGGCGATCCTCTCGGGCGTCACGTACGGTGCGCGCGATGTCGTCCTCGGCGGCGTCGTGGTGTCCGGCCTGCTGGCCCTCGTGCTCACGGACGATCCCGCGTAGCACCGGCCCGACGAAGTGCCAGGCGAGCCACGCGAGGAACCCCACGAGCGGCACGGCGAGCGCCGGCGCGGCGGCGAGCACGTCCCCCACCAGCGCGCTGAAGGTGTCGTCGCCAGCGTCGCTGACGAGCGCTATCCCTTCGAGGCCGGCGAACGCGACCACGAGGACGACCCAGGCAATGCGCGGGACGCGCGGGAGTCGCATCACTCGGCCGGGATGTGGTTCGCGGTCAGGGCACCCGCGATCGCGTCGTATTGCTGCTGGGTGACACGCTCCTTGGCGAGCGCGTTGGTGAGCCGCTGCCAGGAGAGCGGGCCATTGCCCTGGGTCATCGCGATCCCAAAGGATGGGGTCGCCGCCAGCAGCTCGTCCGCGGTGTCCTCAGCCAGTGTCTCGAGTGCGACGAACGCCGCGAGCATCGCGGCGGCGTAGTCGGGCACTGCGGGCGGCTCGAACGCCTCGCCGCGTGTCTCCTCGAACGCCACGCTCGGCTCCACCAGGAGCCGCAGCGCACCCCGGATCTCCCACACGCCGTCGGCGTCTGTCTCGCGCGGATAGGTCATGGGACAAATGCCTCCACCAGGAGCGACCCGTAGATGCTGCCCGTGCTGCTCAGCAGCAGGTTGACGCTGGTCAGGAGGTCGCTGGTGTTCCCCCAGTCGCCCGACCCAGACTCGTCCAGGATCGCGCCCGATTGGTCGGTACCGGCCCGGAATTGGATGCGCGCCGGGCTCGCCGCGGCGCGCTTGGTGATCGTCACTTCAAACGATGTCCCTCGGTGCACGGTGTTGTTCATCGTCCCGCCGAGCACGATTTGTGCCTGGCTGCTCACTCGCGCCGATGCAGGCGACGCGCCGGACGAGGTGGTCTTCTGGCTGGCGTAGACAGCCGGGCTGCTGTTGTTGTTGAGCCGCAGCCAGAGGGTGCGGCTCGCTGTGTCCGACATGATCGAGCCGGTCATGCGCACCATCGTCGTGCCCGCCGGGAGGCTCACGGCGATCGAGCTCACCTTGTCCGCCTCGGCGAGTGAGACATCCGAGACGTACCGCCACGCTCCGTGCTGCCCCGCGAACTCACGCTCGTCGACGAACGACCCGATCGCCCCGCCCGTCGTCACCGTGTACTGGCAGATCGGGATGTCGTACGTCGTCCCCGACGTCTGCGTCAGCGAGGGGATCGTGGCGGTGCCGTCCGCGCTGCTGATCTCCACGATGCGTACGGTCTGGGCGCTCCAGTCGGCCCGCAGCACCGCCCGACGCCCCGTGGTGCCCGTCGAGGGCGTGACCGGCGTGAAGTCCTCGTTGCCGTCGTTGTGGTACGGGTGGCCGTCCACGATCGCCCACCCCGAGGCGATCCGGATCTGTGTCGCCCCTGACTGTGTGCTGGGGGCCAGCTCGTTGAGCATGCGCGGCAGCACGCCCTCGTTTGCGCCTGCCGCGCCGGCGATCGCCGCCTCGACCGTGCACCACTCGGCCACGCTGTGCGGAGACTCGTCGCCACCGCCGTCCACTTCCCAGACGTAGGACTTCTCGGTCATGCGCTCACACCCCACTCAGCAGCCGCCAGTACGAGAGCACCGTGGTGCCCGCGCCTGACGCCGCCGTGACTGATACCTCGTTGACCCCGGGCTCCAACGACCACATCTCTGAGTCCGCTGAGCGAAGCCCCATGACGTTGGTGCCGTCGTCCGTGCGCGCCGTCCGCGCCCGCATGTCGACCGTGACGGA
>JALOAM010000219.1 GCA_023228765.1 Dehalococcoidia bacterium | reverse complement strand
GCCGTCGAGGCGCGCCTCCGTGAGCTGCTCGCGCAGCGCTACCCCGGCGAGTCGATCCTCGGCGAGGAGGAGGGCTACGCGGAGGGCACGACCGGCACCGGCCGCTGGATCCTCGACCCCATCGACGGCACGCACGGGTTTGCGCGCGGCCTGCCGATCTGGGCCTGCCTCATCGCCTACGAGGTGGACGGTGTCGTGCAGGTCGGGGTGGCCTCGGCGCCCGCGCTCGGCACCCGCTGGTGGGCCGCCCGCGGGCTGGGCGCCTACCGAGGCAGCACGAGCGGCGGGCACGCCGGCGAGCGTATCCACGTCTCCGACGTCGACCGTATCGCGGAGTCCCAGGTGCTGAACGGCAGTATGAAGTACGCCCTCCAGCGGTGGCCCAACGCGCAGGCCGTGAACGACCTCGCCTGGCGCGAGCGTGGCTACGGCGACTTCTGGGCGCACTGTCTCGTCGCGGAGGGCGCCGCCGAAGCGATGTACGAGGACGGCCCGAAGGCCTGGGACCTCGCCCCCCTCATCGTGATCGTGGAGGAGGCCGGCGGCCGCCTCACGGACGACGAGGGCCGCGCCACGATCGACGCCGGCCACGCGGTCACCTCGAACGGCCGCGTCCACGAGGAACTGCTCGCGCTGCTCCGGAACTGACGCGCGGCCCGAGGGCGCTCCGTCAGCCCGCCATCGTCCGGATCTGCTTCGCGCCCACCGCGACGATGCTCGCCGTCACGACCAGCACGATCCCGGCGAGGACGAACGCCGCCGTCACGCTGACGGCGTCCGCGACCCCGCCGAGGGCGAGCGGGCCAATCCACCCGAAGCCGATCGCGACGTTCCAGGCGCCCAGCGCGCGCCCTCGGAGGGAGTCGTCGACGCCGGCCTGCAGGAGGATCCACTGGAGGGCGTCGAACATCGCGGCGCAGCAGCCGATGCCGCCGGCGAGCGCCAGCGAGAGCCGGAACCACTCGGACACTCCGATCGTCGCCATGAGCACGCCGAATATCGCGATCACGACCAGAAAGACCACCCCGAGGCGGCGTCGGTCTGCCACGAATGCAAGGGTGAGCGTCCCTACGACCCCACCGATGCTCGCCGCCGCGGTCAGAGCACCCAGGGCATTTGCTTCGAGGTGCAGGTTGCGTTCCACCATCGCGGGGAAGAGCGACATGAACGCGAACCCGAAGATCTCCACGATCACGGTGAGCGCGAGCATGATCGCCACGAACGGGATCCTCGTCACGAGCCGGAGTCCGTCGACGGCCTCGCCGAGGAACGACATGCCGCTGCTTCCTCGTCGGACCGAGGGTTCCCGCACCATGCGGTAGGACAGCGCGGCGAGGACGAGCGCGCTCCCCGCGAGCAGGAACGCCGGCGTGGCGCCGTAGGCGGTGATGAGCGCGCCACTTCCGAGTGCTCCTGCCGCCGCGATGGCGCGCTGCCCCGTCGACACCACGGAGATGGCCCTCGCACGTCGCTGCGCCCCGACGAGATCGCCTGACAGGGTGTGCAACGAGGAGATGTTCAGAGAGATCCCGACGCCGGAGACCATGAGCAGCAGCAGGATCAGCGGCAGGGACGCCTCGGCATCACGCACGAGGAAGGCGATGACGAACATCGGACTCGCCTTGAGCAGCGCCGCCGTCGCGAGGACGTTCGGGCGCGGCAGCCGGTCCGAGATCGCGCCGCCGATCGGCCCGACCAGGAGGCTCGGCGCAATGAACGCCGTCGTCGCCAGCGACGTGATGAACGCCGAGTCCGTCGTCTCGAACACGTACCACCCGACCGCCACCCGCTCGCTCCACGCCCCGAGGGCGAACAGCACGGCACCCAGCCAGAGCGGCCGATAGCCGCTGACGGAGAACAGCTCGGTCACCCGGTTCGTGGAGGCCAGACGGAGCAACGCGCGTCCTCTCGTGCCTGGAGGACTGACGGTAATGGAGCCGGACGGTGTGCGTTGGTGCGTAAGTCAGCGAGCCGAAATGGCCCCCGACGGCCACGAGCAGCCCTCGAACGCGCGGCTGAAGGGCGGCTACGCCGCCGTGACCTCCGCGACCGTGATCTCGAAGTCCTCGATCACCGGGTTCGCCAGGAGCTGGCGGCACATCTCGCGGACCTGCGTCTCCGCCGTGGCGGCGGAATCAGCGTCCACGGTGATGTCGACACGCTTGCCGACGCGGACGGTGGAGACGCCCTCGAAGCCCAGGCTGTGGAGGCCGTCCTTCACGGCGAGGCCCTGCGGGTCGTTGATGACCGGGCGGAGCATCACGTTGACGTGGGCGATGAAGGTGGCCATCGGTTCTTCCTTCTGGGACGGGGAGTCGTTGGAGGGCGTACCCGTCGAGGCTAGCGTCAGACCGCGGGAGGGGGCAGTGGCTCCCCTGTGATCAGGCGGTACGCCTCCTGGTAGCGCGCGCTCGTCTCCTCCACGACCTGCGCGGGGAGCATCGGCGGCGGCGGCGTCTTCTCCCACGGGAGGGACTCGAGGTAGTCGCGGAGCGGCTGCTTGTCGAAGGAGGGCTGGTCGCGGCCGGGCTCGTACTGGTCGGCGGGCCAGAACCTCGAGGAGTCCGGGGTGAGGACCTCGTCCACGAGGCAGGGCTCGCCGTTGATCAGGCCGAACTCGAACTTCGTGTCGGCCACGATGATCCCGCGCTGCCGGCACTGCTGCGCCCCGAACCCGTAGAGGGCCATCGAGCGCACCTTGATCGCGTTGGCGTACTCGGCGCCGATGAGCTCCTCGACCCGCGCGTAGGAGATCGGTTCGTCGTGGGCGGGGGGTTCCGCCTTGAAGGAGGGCGTGAACACCGGTTCGTCCAGCCTCGACGCCATCTGCAGGCCGATGGGGAACGGGACGCCGGAGACGCTCATCGAGCGCTGGTAGTCCTTCCACCCGGACCCCGCGAGGTAGCCCCGGACGACGCACTCCACCGGCAGCACTTCCGCGCGACGCATCACCATCGAGCGGCCGAAGTAGCGCGGGTCGGTGACGCCGAACTCCTCGGCGTTCGTCGCGTCGAGCACGGCGATGAAGCCGTTGGGGACGACGGCGGTGGTCTTGTCGTACCAGAACTGCGACAGCCGGGTCAGGACCTCGCCCTTCCGCGGGACGCCCTCGCCCATCACGACGTCGAAGGCGGAGACACGGTCCGACGCGACCAGCAGCAGGCGGTCCGCGCCGAGCTCGTACACGTCGCGGACCTTGCCCTGGTGCAGCTTCGGCAGGTCCAGGTCCGTCGTGAGCATCGGAGGGGTCGAGGCGGTCATCGGATGAGCCCCAGTCGTCGGAACGTCTCATCGGTGTGTGTCAGGAAGGCACGTGGATCGAAGATTTCATCGAGCTTCTCAGAGGAGAGCCGCGAGGAGGCCTCGGGGTCCTGTTCGAGCAGGCCACGGTAGGGGACCTCCTCGCGCCACGCGCGCATGGAGTTCCGCTTCACGATGGAGTAGGCCGCTTCGCGCTGCATCCCCGTCTCGATGAGGGCGTTGAGCACCTTCGAGGAGTAGATGAGTCCCTGCGTCCGCTCCAGGTTGCGGAGCATCCGCTCCGGGTACACCACGAGGCCGTCCATCACGCCGGTGAAGATGTGCAGCGCGTAGTCCAGCAGGCCGGTCGCGTCCGGGAGGATGATCCGTTCCGCCGAGGAGTGCGAGATGTCCCGCTCGTGCCAGAGCGCGACGTTCTCCAGGCCGGTGGTGGCGTAGCCGCGCAGCGTGCGGGCGATGCCGCAGACGCGCTCGCAGAGCTCGGGGTTGCGCTTGTGCGGCATGGACGACGAACCAGTCTGCCCGCCCTCGTCGAATGGCTCCTCAGCCTCGAGGATGTCGGTGCGCTGGAGGCCGCGGATCTCCGTGGCGAACTTCTCCAGGCTCGCGCCGACGCCGGCGATGACGCTGAGGTAGAAGGCGTGGCGGTCACGCTGGATCACCTGCGTGGTGATCTTGGCCACCTCCAGCCCGAGGCGCTTGCAGGCGTTCTCCTCCACCGAGGGCGGCACGGACGCGTGCGTGCCGACGGGGCCGGACATCTGCCCGACAGCCACCTCTTTCTTGGCGAGCGCGATGCGCTCCTCGTGGCGGCGGAGTTCCTCCACCCACACGGCGATCTTCATGCCGAAGGTGGTGGGCTCCGCGTGCACGCCGTGCGTGCGGCCGATGCAGAGCGTGTCCTTGTGCTCGACGGCGCGCCGCGCGATGACCTCGCGGAGGTGCTTCACCTTCGTCTCGAGCAGGTCGAGGGCCTCCAGCATCTGGAGGCAGGTGGCGGTGTCCCATACGTCGTTGCTGGTGAGGCCGTAGTGGATCCAGCGGGACTCCGGACCGAGCGAGTCCGCGACGGAACGCAGGAACGCGGTGACGTCGTGGTGGGTCTCCTCGATGTAGCGGATCACGTCCGGCACG
>JALOAM010000026.1 GCA_023228765.1 Dehalococcoidia bacterium | reverse complement strand
AGTACCACCGGGACGCCGACCTGCCGGCCACGGCCGGATCGCTGGCGGACCGTGTCGGTGCACTTGGGCGGGGCATGGTTTCAGAACGGCAGTTGCAGGCGCTCCTCGGAGCCCTGGATGTGCGTCGACGGTTCGATACCGCTGACGACATGCTAACGACCATCGTGTCCGCTACGCACGAGCAGACGGCGGCCGTAGTTGCGCAGCGATGGGCGACACCAGAACGACGAAATTGACGCCAGCCGTGGGCTGGTAATCAGTCGTACCTCGTGCCGATCAACTGGACAGGCAGGGTACGCGGTGTTCAGCCGCGTTCCGAAGATAGATCCATGGCAGAGCGGGCTCACCACGGCCCTGATCAGAGCCCGGTGCCCGTCCACGACTCTCGGGGTGGGGCCAGCGCGGACGCCGGGCGGCGGGGCGAGATGACTGAGGGCACCAGCAACCCACGGACCGACGATCCGTCCGCGTGGTTGATCGTGCGTCGCGACGGCATCGTCGTGACGGCAGAGCGACGCGCCTGCGAGCTCCTGGGAGCCCCCGATCCGGACGCCCTCGCCGGGCGCGAGTGGAGCACCCTGGTCGCCGCCCCCGGAACGCCCGAGGCGCGCGCCGCCGGACGCGCCGTCACCACCGGCGGGACGTGGGAGGGCACTCTGCCCTTCCGCTATGGCCACCGGGAGGTCGCCCTCGCCGCGACGGTCGCGCCCGTCGCGCCCTCCTCGGAACTGATGGTGATGGGCCTGCGGCCAGCACCGCTCCGCTCCCATCCGCGCGAGGCGTTCCCTCCACGTGACCGTGTCGAGCCGCCGACGTCACCTGCGTTGTCACGCGATGCCGAGGGCCTCAGGGCGCTCGTGAGCGCCTACGACGCGCTGTATGACCTCGACGAGCCGGCAGCGATCGCCCGCTCCGTCCTGCAGGCGCTGGAGTCCGCGATGGGCTTCGACTGGGCTGCGGTGCTCCGGTACACCTCGGACGCTGCGGGCGAGCCCGCGGGCGTCGAGGTGGTCGCCACCTACCCCACGCCGATGGCCGGCGTCGCGCGCGGCGCGCGCTGGTCGCCCCCCGAGGCCAACGAAGCGCTCGTGCGCACCTCGGGCGAACCGTCGATGCAGGGCGAGTTGCGCTCGGACGCCGGCTCGACGAGCCCGTTGCGACGCCTGCCGGCGTTCGGGATGCACTCACGCATCCTCATCCCGTTGTACGCGGAGACCGAGGTCGTGGGCGCCCTCGCGCTGTTCCGCGCGGCTCCCCTCGCGTTCACCGCGGCGGAGGGCATCCTGGCGGAGCGCACGGTGCGCCGCCTCGGCGAGGCGCTGGGGCCGGAGGCGCCCATCATCCCGCTCCCGCTGCGCCGGCCGCCCGAGGAGGGGCCGAGGTACGTCCCACCGCTCCCCGTGCGCGCCATCCGCCCCAGTGAGCCCGAGCCGTCGGAGCCCCCCGCCCCGTCTTCACCTCCGCCTCCGACCGGCACCGATGAGGCGTTCGCAGGGTCGAGACTGGAGTCGCTCGGACAGCTGGTGGCGGGAGTCGCGCACGAGCTGAACAACCCCCTCACGTCGATCCTCGGCTACGCGCAGATCCTCGGCGGGCTCGCCGGCGCGGAGCGCGATCATGCGCTCCGCACGATCGAGGACGAGGCGCAGCGAGCCGCGCGGATCGTCCGCAACCTGCTCTCCTTCGCCCGCCAGCGCCCCGGCCAGCGACGACTCGTCAACATCGAGGAGATGCTGCGCCGCATCGTGGACCTCCGCCGGTACGCGCTGGAGATGGACAACGTGCGAGTGGTCACGCGCCTCGGCCTGGTCCCGGACGTGCTGATCGACGAGGGCCAGTTCGAGCAGGTGTTCCTCAACCTGCTCAACAACGCCCACCAGGCCCTGCAGAGCGAGGGATGGCATGCCGGCGAGGTGACCATCACCACCTGGCACGACGCCCACCACGTCTACGTCTCGTTCGAGGACAACGGCCCCGGTGTTCCGGAAGAGTTGCGTCCGAGGATCTTCGAACCGTTCTTCACCACGCGGGAGGTCGGCTCGGGCCAGGGCATGGGTCTCGCGATCGTCTACGGCGTGGTCAGCCACCACGGCGGACGCGCCTGGGTGGAGGGGAACGCCCTCGGCGGTGCGACCTTCGTCATCGAGCTGCCCCGGCCGGAGACCACGCCGTCCCCCACACCGGCCGAGGACGCACCAGCACCGACGGATGCCCTCGCTCCCCTCGCCTCGGCCACGCGTCCACGCATCCTCGTCGTGGACGACGAGGCCTCCGTCCGCGCGCTGACCCGCGAGATCCTCGGCGCGACCGGGTACGACGTGGAGACCGCCGAGGGCGGACAGGAAGCGCTCCGCCTGCTGGAAGGCGGCACGTTCGACCTCGTGATCACGGACCTGCGGATGCCCGGAATGGACGGCGCGAGCCTCTACCGGCAGATGCTGGAGCGCTGGCCCGACCTCGCCGGGCGCATGTTGTTCGTGACCGGCGACATCGAGGGGGAGCCCTCCGGCCGGCTGCTGGACGCAGCGGCCGTGCGGTACCTCGAGAAGCCGTTCACGACGCAGCAGCTGGTGACAGCGGTGCAGGAGATCCTCGGCGAGGCTGAGGCGCCGTAGCCCCGGGAAGCGCGAGAGGCGGGAAGCAGAACGCGACTCCGCCTTCTGGTTCCGGCCCCCTCTCCCGGTTTCGGGAGAGGGGGCCGGAACCGGAGGTAAAGCAAAGCGCCGTCCCAATGGGACGGCGCTTCTCGTTGAGCCGTGAGGCTGGACCTCCGAGCCGGCAGGCTCCTACAGGCCTTCGTCCAGGGGGTAGCCGGCGGCGCGCCAGGCGTCGTGGCCACCTTCGACGGTGTAGATGTCCTCGATGCCGAGGGCGGCGGCGAACTCGGCGGCGACGGCGGAGCGCTGGCCGGACTTGCAGATGAAGAGCACGGGCTTGTCGCGGGCGATCTTGTCGGCCTGCGCCAGCGTGGCCATGTGCTGGATCTGTAGGGAGCCGGGGACGTGGCCCTCAGCGTGCTCGTGCGGCTCGCGCGAGTCGATGACCTGGACGTCGCCGCCGTCGATCATCTCCTTCGCCTCGTGCACGTCGATGCGGGTAAACGGCTCGCCTTCGCGCTTCTCTGCCATCTGGGTACCCTTCACCTGACCGCCGGCCGACCGCCGCGCGGGACCACATTCTCTCGGGATGTCCTGGAATCATGAGTTTATCAGTCAACTCACTGAACGCTCGCCCGAAGCAGCCAGTCACGCGGACATCGAGGGCACCCCACACTCCCTCGGACGGCACGGTCACGCTCGGCATCGACCTGCGCTCGGGGCCGCGATACCCCACCGGCGTCGCGACGATGACCAAGGACCTCCGGCTGCGCTTCCTCGGTGTCGCGCGGACGGACGAGGCGATCCTCGCGGCGGTAGAGGCGAGCGCACCCCGGGTCGTGGCGATCGATGCGCCGCTCGCGCTACCGGAGGGGCGCGACTGTGCGGATCCGACGTGCGCGTGCGCCGATCACGGCATCATGCGCGAGGTCGACCGTATCGCGGCGCGGGAGGGCTACCGTCCCTTCCCCACCCTGCTCCCGAGCATGGTGAAGCTCACCCTCCGCGGCATCGCCCTCCGCGAGACGCTGGAGGCCCGCGGCTACGAGGTCATCGAGACGTATCCGGGCATGACACAGGATGTGCTGGCCATCCCGCGAAAGCGCGCTGGCCTCGACGAGCTGCGTCGAGGGCTGAAGCGGCGCGGGGTCCTCGGCATTCCGCGGTCGCGACGGGTCTCGCACGACGAGCTGGACGCCGTGACGTGCGCGCTGACGGCTCAGCTTTACCTCGAGGGGCGGGCGGAGGTGATGGGGCCGGGGACGCCGGTCCCGCTGGTGCTCCCGGATCGCTCGCTGAGCTGGTAACCCGACCTCTCGGAGGGCGCGGGAGGCACGCGAAGGCGTCCCAACCGTCCTCCTCGCTACAATCGGCTCATGCCTTCCACCCCGCCCCGTGTCTTCGTCACCCGCGAACTGCCGGGCGGCTCCGGTGAGGGCAGCCCCATCGCCCGTCTGCGCGGCGCGCTGGGCGCTGACGCCGTGGACGTGTGGCCCGAGTTCGACCCGCCCCCGCACGAGGTGCTCCTCGAACGTACCGAAGGCTGCACGGGGCTCCTCTGCATGATCAACGACCGCATCGACGGTGCCTTCCTCGACGCGCGACCCGGCCTGCGGGCGGTGTCTCAGCTGGCCGTGGGTTATGACAACATCGACCTCCCGGCCTGCACGGAGCGCGGCGTGCTGGTCACGAATACCCCGGACGTGCTCTCCGACGCGACCGCCGACATGGCGTGGGCGCTCCTCATGGCCGCGGCGCGGCGCCTGCCGCAGGGCCGCGACGCGATCGAGCAGGGCCGCTGGGGCCAGTGGAACCCGACGTGGCAGCTCAGCAGCGAGGTGACCGGGCGCACGCTCGGGATCCTCGGACCGGGGCGCATCGCGAAGGCCATGGCGAAGCGCTCGACGGGGTTCGAGATGACCGTCCTCTACACCGGGCGGAGCGAGAAACCCGACTTCCCCGGCACCTTCGTGCCGCTGGAGGAGCTCCTGGAGCGGTCGGACTTCATCTCCGTCCACGTCCCACTGACCGACGAGACCCGAGGCATCTGTGACGCCTCGTTCTTCGCGCGGATGCAGCCACACGCGATCTTCGTGAACACCTCGCGCGGACCGGTCGTGGACCAGCCGGCGCTCATCACGGCGCTGGAGGACGGCACAATCGCCGCGGCCGGCCTGGACGTGATGACGCCGGAGCCGCTGCCACCGGACGACCCGCTGGTGCACGCCCCCAACATCGTCCTCTCGCCACACGTGGGCAGCGCCACGGTGGAGACCCGCACGAAGATGGCGCACCTGGCGGTGGACGGCCTCCTCGCCAGCATGCGCGGCGAGCGGGTACGCCACCTCCTGAATCCCGAAGCGCTGGAAGTCCAGACGAAGGGCCGGCCATGACGACCGACCAGGGCAACGACTCCGGCAACCACGACGCACAGGGCCGCCTCTGGCTGGCGGACACCCTCTGGAGGCTGGGCGCGATCCAGTTCGGGGACTTCAGCCTCGGGCGGACCGTGCGCAACTCGCCGGTCTACGTGAACGCGAAGCTGCTCATCTCGCGCCCGGACGCCCTCAAGAAGACCGTGCGGCTGATCCAGGACGACCTGGAGCTGGGCATGGTGATGCGCAACCGCGTGGTCGAGCCATTCGACGCCGTCGCGGGTGTGCCCATCGGCGGACTGCACATCGCGACCGCGCTCTCGCTTCAGATGGACCGGCCGCTGCTCTACCTCCGTCCCGCGCGCGACCCGGACGAGGTCCTCGCCCCGCACGTCGAGGGCATCTACCGGCCCGGGCAGCGCGTCCTCGTGGTGGACGACCTCGCAGCCGGCGGTGGTTCGCTGGTCGAGACGATCGAGGGCCTGCGCGATGCCGGCCTCATCGTGTCGAACGCGGTGGTGCTGGTCGACCGCGAGCAGGGCGCCGCGCGGCGGCTGGAGGCGATGGGCGTGAAGATGCACTGCGTCCTGTCGCTGGACGTGCTCCTCACCTACCTCCACTCGGCGGGGCACGTGACGCGCGAGGACTACGACCGCTCGAAAGGCTACCTGAACCGGGAGGGCGAGCCGCGCTCGGAATTCGACTAGGCTGTCGGTGGCATCTGATCCGCCGGGAGGCCCCATGCGTCGACGTTCCGCGTTTCTCGCCGTCGCCGCGTTCCTCGCAGCGCTCCCGTTCCTCCTCGTCGCCTGCGGCGACAATGACGGAGAGGACGAGGCCAGCCAGACGCTGGCGCCCACCGAGACGCTCGTCACCTCCTCGCCCGCGGATCTCGCGTCCTACCGCTTCGAGATCGACGTGTGGATCATGCCGTCCGTCCTGGACACGTCGGAAGCGCCCTCCGGGTTATCGCTCGACAAGCCGATCACACTGACGATCGATGGTGAACGGCTGAACCCGGATCGGGAGCACGCGCACACCACGGCGAACCTCAACTTCCTGCAGATCGAGACGGAGTCGGTCACCGTCGGCGACCGGATGTGGATCCGGGAAGGCTCCCGACCGTGGGAGGAAGGGGGCTCCTCCATCCTCGCGACGTACGTCGGTGCGGACTTCCGACCCTCCGTCCTCTTCGCGGACGACGTCGGCCAGTACGACCTGATCGCGGAGCAGCTGCGGAGCTACCCGTCCACGGAGGAATCGCTCGAGGGCGTCCCGACGCGACGGTTCACGCTGGACCAGGAGGCCTTCTACAAGCTCTTCCAGTCTGACGGCGTGGTGTTGCCGACGGAGCTGAACGCGACCCTCTCAGCGGAGATCTGGGTGGAGCAGGAACGCGGCGTCCCACTCCGCCTGGAGGTGGTCGGCGTGGATGAAGCCAGCGACGAAGTCATCCGCCTCGCTGTGCGGTTGTTCGACCTCGACACCGACGACATCGAGATCGAGCCGCCCGCCTGACACCACACGGCGCCCCTCTGGGCGCCGTCGATGACCTCGATGGTTGCGAGCGCTAGAGCAGGCGGCGGATCGGCTTACGGCCCGGGCGAGGGTCGTAGCTGGACTTGAAGATGTCCAGTTTGTCCCGCTCGATCAGGTATTTGCCAGCGAACAGGGTGGCGGGGACGCGGCCCTGTTTGATCAGGCGGCGCAGGCTCTGGGGGTGGATACCCAGTTCCCGGGCAGCCTCGACTAGGTCGAGGTAGTCATCAAAGGGGGAGTCAGGCACGAGCACTGTCCATCCAAGGTCGGCATCATTGGATCAACTGCTCACACGGTATTCGCGATAAACGGATATGTAAAGCGATCTGTTGCTCTGCGTAGACAGATGCTTCGAACCGCCACTGTGGACACGAAACGAGCCCCTGAGGGGCCTGCGAGCGTGCTGAGACGCGCGGGCTGACGACGAGGGCGGCTACCGGCGCGCGAGGGCGGCCGCTTCGCGGCACTCGGCCACGGCCTGCGGGAGGACGCTCGCGACGTAGTCGACCTGCTCCGCTGTGAGCGTCGGCCAGATCCCCATCCGCAGCGACCCGATCGCGAGCTCGATCGGCACGCCCATCGCCAACAGCACGTGGGAGGGCTCCCACGTCGCCGAGGTGCAGGCCGCCCCCGCGGACGCCTCGATCCCGCGGGCGTCGAGGGCGGTCACCAGCGCCTCGCCTTCGAGGTCAGAGAAGCAGGCGTGGACGCTCTGCGGCAGCCGTTCCGTCGGGTGGCCGTTGATGCGAGCCTCCGGGCAGGAGGCGCGGACCGCTTCTTGCAGCCGGTCACGCAGGGCGGAGGTGGTCGCCACGAACTGCTCGCGCTCCTCCTGTGCGAGGCGGAGCGCGGTCGCCATGCCCACCACGCCGGGGACGTTCTCCGTCCCGGAGCGCCGCTGGCGCTCCTGCCCGCCGCCGGAGATCAGCTCGAGGAACGGGACGCCTCGGCGGAGGTAGAGCAGACCCGTGCCCTTCGGGCCACCGAACTTGTGGCCCGAGAGCGAGAGCAGGTCCACCCCCAGCGCATCCACGTCGAGCGCGTGCGTGTTCGCGACCTGCACCGCGTCCGTGTGCAGCGGCACGCGCCGCCCGAGGGCGTCGGCGGCCTTGCGCACCGCGCGGGCGATCTCGGCGAGCGGCTGCACCGTGCCCACCTCGTTGTTCGCGTAGCCGATCGAGACCAGCGCGGTGTCCGGGCGCACGGCCGCGGCGGCCGCCTCGGGCGACACACGGCCGTATTCGTCCACCGGGAGCAGCTCTACCTCGAACCCGAAGCGTTCGAGGTACTGGGCAGAATGGAGGACGGCGTGATGCTCGACCTCGGTGGTGACGATGTGGCGCCCGACGCCGGCCTCCGCCTGCGCCATCGCCACGCCCTTGATCGCCGCGTTGATGCTCTCCGTGCCGCCCGAGGTGAACACCACCTCCTCCGGCACCGCACCCAGGATGACGGCAACGTTGTCGCGCGCCGCCTCGAGCGCATCGCTCGCGTCACGGCCGGCGCCGTGGTGGGCGGAGGGGTTCGCGTAGGCCGAGGTGAGATACGGCATCATCGCCTCAAGCGCCTCGGCGCGCAGCGGCGCCGACGCGGCCGAGTCGAGGTAGATGCGCCCACGGTCACCCTCAGGCGCGCCAGGAGAGCCCTGTGGGGTACCGTCAGGCACCCCAGGAGAGCCCTGTGGGGTACCGTCAGGCACCCCAGGAGAGCCGAGAGCCGCCTCAGAGGTCGTCATGAGAGGAGGGTACACCCCACTGGGGTATCCGTTCGGCCCTCGCGGGCCGCTACGTCCCGGTCTCGTCCCGCCACTGCCAGTACCGCACCGCACGGCCGAGCGCCTGCGCCCCGCGCGCGAACGAGGGGAACACGGGGACACCCTGCTTGGCGACGTAGTAGCGGGCCGCGGTGACCACCTCTGGCCCCATCTGGCCCGGGCTGCCCTCCGGCATCAGGCAGACGACGGGCTGACCGGTCCGCTCGCGGTACTGCTGCACCAGCTTGACCTGGCCGTCCACGCGCTCGGTCCCCTGGTCGAAGTCGCGCGCCTGCATCTCCAGCGCGACGCCCTCGATGTTCGCATCGTCCGCGAGGATGTCGAGGATCTTCTGCAGGTTGTCCGTCTCCCGGCCGATGGTGGAGGCGGCGTCGAACGGGTTGCGGAAGGATCCGCCGATCGTGATGAAGAACTCCCCGAGGCGGTCGTAGGACTTCTGCTGCAGTTCGGGGACCTCGAACCCGCCCTTCTCGAACTGGTCGGTGATCGCGACGGACTGCCCGCCGGTCATCGCGATGAGGGCGAGTCCGCGCTTGCTGCTGCGCGGCAGCCGCACGATGCACTGCAGCGCGTCCAGGGCTTCCTCCAGCGAGTCGGCGGAGATCGCCCCGGCCTGCCGCAGCAGCGCGTCCCAGATCGCGTCGTCGGAGGCCAGCGAGGCGGTGTGCGAAGCAGCGGCCTTCGCGCCGGCCTTCGTGCGGCCCCCGCGCCAGATGATCACCGGCTTCACGCGGGTGACCTCGCGCAGGAGCTTCGCGAAGCGCCGGCCGTCCCGGACGCCCTCCAGGTACATGACGATGACGGAGGTGTCCGGGTCGTCGCGCAGGTACTCCAGGTAGTCCGCCTCGTTCAGGACGGCGGCGTTACCGATGGAGATGGTGCGCGTGACCGCCAGGCCGAGGTTCTGCGCGCCGATCGTGATGCCGATGCCGTGGGTGCCGCTCTGCGAGATCACGGAGATCTCGCCGCCTTCTCCCTGCTCCTGGTTGTTGGTGAACTTCACTCCCAGCCGGCGGTTGTAGACGCCCATGCAGTTCGGCCCGACGAGGGGCAATCCGCCCTCCCGCGCGAGTCCGACGATCTTCTCCTGCAGCTGCGCACCGAGCTCCTCGCCCGTCTCGACGAAGCCGGAGGTGAACATCGCCACGCCCCCGACGCCCTTCTTCACGGCGTCAGCCACGATGAACGGCGTCACCTGCCTCGGCACCGCGCAGACGACGAGGTCCACATCGCCGGGGACCTCCATCAGGCCCTTGAAGTTCTGGATCCCCTTCTCTTCGATGCCGGGGATCTCCTTCTCGTCCAGCTGGACGGAGTAGAGCTGGCCAGTGAACTCCGACATGTTGGAGAGCCACTGGTAGTTCGGGCCCTTGTCCCCGACGACCACGACGGTCTTCGGGTTCAACGCCCGGTGAAGGCGGTCGCGCTCGACGTTCACGCGGAGGCCCCGTTCGGTTCCGTCAGCACGATCCGGGCGTCCACGGCCAGGGCGCCGTCGCTGTAGGCGAACACCGGGTTCAGGTCCAGCTCCGCGATCTCCGGGTGCGTCTCGATGAAGTCGGAGACGCGGAGGATGAGCGACTCGACCGCCTCCAGGTCCGCGGCCTCCTGGCCGCGCACGCCCTGGAGGATCGGGAGTCCCTTGATCTCGCGCACCATCTGCTTCGCGTCACGCTCCTCGAGGGGCACGACGCGGAACGAGACGTCCTTCAGCACTTCGACGAACACCCCGCCGAGGCCAAACATCAGCACCGGGCCGAACTGCGGGTCGGTCGTGGAGCCCACGATGATCTCGGTGCCCTGCTTCGCCATCGTCTGGATGGCGACGCCGTCGATCTTCGCGTTCGGAGCCGCCTCGGTGACGCGCTCCATCATCTCCTTGTAGGCCTTGCGGACGGACTTGGCGTCCCGCAGACCCACCACGACCCCGCCCACGTCTGACTTGTGGGAGATGTCCGTGGACACGATCTTCATCACAACGGGGTAGCCCAGCTCGTCGGCGATCTCGACGGCCTTCTTGGGCTTCTTCGCCAGGTGCGCCATGGCGACCGGGATGCCGGCCTCCTGGAGCAGCTGCTTGGATTCGACCTCGGTGAGGAGCAAGCGGCCCTCGGCGCGCGCGGCAGTAATGATGTCCGCCATCGTTCATCTCCGATCCTGGTAGATGGTCAGGCGTCTCGGGCGTAGTGACGCTGGTCACCCGCAGAGGCGCGCGAATCGTAGGTGTGCGGCTCGCTCGCCCGCAACAACAATTGTGAGCACCGCAACCAGGTCACGGGCCTGCGCCATCCCACCCTCAACAAGTGGTTCGCGATCACGTAAGAACGAGGGGATGACGAACCCGCCCGCCGCACGACGCTACCTGCTCTACGAGCGCGACCCCGAGGGCGTCCCCTACGCCATCGAGGTGGTGGAGGCTGCGCGCTGGTCGGCCGCCTACCTCGATCTGCTCGACCGCGACGAGGCGGACATCCGCCTGCTCCGCCTGCGGCGCGGCCGACCGCCCGAGGACCGTCCGGCGTGGCTCGTGGTCGAGATGCAACCGGACGGCATCGGCGACCTCGTCGCGACGTACGACGCGGGCGCACGCGCGAGCAGGACCCCGAGCGCCCTCGCGTGGCGCGCGTGCCCGTGGCGGCGCGAGCCACATCCACCCCTCCACGAGTTCCTCGACGCGCTCGTGGAGGGGGCCACGTTCCCGCTCGACCCGCCCGAGGGCGACACACGGCGGGAGGAGGAGCGGCAGCGGATCGCGGAGCGGTACGACGCGTTCACTCCGCTGGCGCAGCTCAACGCCGACGCCCTCGAGCGGTGGTTCGCCGTGCGGTTCGGCTCGCCGGAAGCGGCGGTGGATGCCCTGCTCCTCGCACGCGTCGAGGAGCGCGACCGCTCGTGGGCGGCGCGGCTGCGCTTCCTGCGTGAGGCGGAGACGCCTCCCGGCACCGCGCTCGCGTTCGATCGGATGCTCCTCCTGGAGCAGGCCTCACCTCGGCGCGCACTCCGCGAGGGCCTGCCGCCCGCCGTGCTCGCCTCGCTGGACGAATGGATGCGCCGCTACCGCTTCGCCTATGACCAGCATTACGCGCGCGTCCGCCGAGACACCCTCGCCGCGCTCGCCGGCGTCGAGGCAGCACGTCCGGCGCGGGACGCCCTCGCACGGCTGAACCGCCTCACCTCCCTCGGCCCACCCGAGCGGGCCGCGGAAGCGGCGCTCGATGAGGCGGTGGCGGCACTCACCTCGATGCCCGTCGCGCCGGGTGAGGGCGCAACGACCGCTGATGTCACGCTCGGCGGGATGCATCCGGCGCTCGAGGCGGTGCGCGACGCCCTCGCGGTGGTGGAGGGCGCGATGCGGGCGCGACTCGCGCGCCTTGCGCAGGCGCTCTCGTCGAAGATCCTCGCGGACGAGGGGCTGGCGGAGCTGGAGCGCGTGCTCCGCGCGATGCAGGCGAGCGAGACCGCCGACCTCGCGAGTGTGTTCGACGACGGGCTGCTGGAGCGCCTCGACCGTGTCCTGGCAGACGAGGCGCCCTCCCCGTTCGCGCGGCTGGCGGACGACTTCCCGGTCGTGACCGACTCGGATGTCAACCTCGCCGCTGCGACGTTCCGTATGCACCTCGTGGCGGCGGTGTCGAGCGCGCCCGACGGACGCATCCGCCTCAAGCCGACCGCGCGCCTCGGCTAGATGTCCGGGTCGGCGAGGACAGCCTCCAGCATCGGCTCGAGGATGGCGACGAATCCGGGGTTCGTGTCGCGGTAATAAGGCAGGCCCATCACGGCTACGAGCAGCGCCCAGCCGCGTCCGCGCGCCCACATCGCGTCGTCCACGCTCACGCCGAGAGCGGTCCGGAACTCGTCGCGCGCGCCGGACACGGTGGCCCACGCCGGGATGAGGTCACTCGCGGGGTCGCCCACGCCGAGCGCGCCGAAGTCGATCACCGCGCTGAGGCGCCCCTCGTGGACCAGGAGGTTCCCCGGCATCAGGTCGCCGTGGAGCCAGACAGGTGGCCGATCCCACTCGGGCGCTGCGAGGGCAGCGTCCCACACCTGCGCCGCTCGGGCGGTGTCGACGCGGCCTTCGAGCGCCTCCAGGTCGCGCCGGAACCGCGCGTCCCGCGGTGCGAGCGGCGCGCCGCGTCCGTAGTTCTCGCTGCCCGGCCGGACGCCGTCGGTGGCGTCGATCGCCTGCAGCGCGAGGATGAACGCCGCGAGCTGCCTCGCTGCCTCCGCCGCGTCCGCCGGAGGCGAGAGCGATGCCGGTGCACCCGGCAGCCATCGGTAGACCGCCCACGCCGAGGGATACCCCTCGGTGGGTTCTCCGGCCGCGAGGGGCTCGGGGATGGCGAGCGGCAGATGCGGCGCGAGCACGGGGAGCCAGCGCCGGTCCTTCTCGAACTGGCCTTCCTGGCCGGGGCGCAACGGGAGCCGCACGGCCATGTCATCGCCGAGGCGATAGATCGCGTTCACGGTGCTCGCGGTCTCGATCGCCCTCAGCGGGAGGTGCGCCCACCTCGGAAACTGCGACGCGACGAGGCGTTCAACCAGCGCGTGGTCGATCTCGAACTCGTCCTCGTGCATGCGGGTCGTGGCCATCGGCGTCCCTCGCGTGGGGCGTCCTCGTCGAGGGCGAGCGTACCGGAGGGGCGAGCGAGCGGGCGCAAAAGCGAAGCGGCAGGCCGGCGATCGTCCGGTCTGCCGCTTCTGGTCGTCAGGGTCTCTGTCCACCCGTCACCCGGTATCAGAGCCGCGTGAAGGGTGCCCCCGCCTGACTGAACCCAACATACCCAACCGCCGAGGCGAACAACGTGAGTTATCAACGCAGTCGTGCCGAGTTCATGCACGATCACGGTGCGCGGCGTCGACAACTGGGAGACGGGAGGGGAGGAGACCCTCACCCCAACCCTCTCCCGCCAAGCCGGGAGAGGGGGCCGGAGTTCGGAGTCGGGCGGCGAGTTCGGAGGCAAAGGGGCGGGAGGGTGACAGGGCTTCTTGCGCAGCGGGGCGTCCCTCGCCGACGATTCGCGCATGGCCATCGGCGGGCGGTTCGCCCAGTTCCGCAAGCGCACTCCGAAGATCGAGGACGAACTGCCGCCCGAGGAGGACGCGGATCTCTCGCGCCCCCTCGTGGTGTTCGGCCTCGGCAACCCGGAGGAGCGGTACGAGGGCACGCGGCACAACGTGGGCGCGTGGGTGATCGCGACGATGGCGAAGCGCTACCACGCCCAGCCGAAGCGCGAGGGCCGCGTCAACGTCGCGCGGATCGAGGTGCACGGGCGGGTGCTGCACATCGCGCAACCTCGCTCGTACATGAACGAGAGCGGCGGACCGATCGCGCAGGAGGCGAAACGGCTGAAGGCTCGCCCGGAACAGGTGATGGTGGTCTACGACGAGCTCGACCTGCCGGTGGGCTCGACGCGGATGCGTCTGAAGGGCAGCAGTGGCGGCAACAACGGCCTGAAGTCGATCATCGGCGCGCTGGGGAGCCAGGAGTTCCCACGCATCCGCATCGGCATCGACCGCCCGTACGACGCCGGCGCCCCCGTGCGCGACCCGGAACGGATCGCCAACTGGGTGCTCTCGCGCCCCTCCCCGGGCGACCGCCGCATCCTCGAAGAGGCCGTGGACCGCACGATCGCTGCGATCGAGGAGGCCGTCCTCGACGGGTACGAGGTAGCGATGAACCACCTGAACACGACGCCTCGGCGGCCGGACGCGCCAGAGGAGTAGCGGGCGCGCGGAGGCGGAGGGCAGACGAGACCCTCACCCCAACCCTCTCCCGGAACCGGGAGAGGGGGCCGGAGGTCGGAGCCGGAACGCCTCGCGGTACAATTGACAAAGACACCTGCACCACGCGAGAAGGGCCCTCGGAACTCGGGAGGCCCCGTTCGCACGTGCACGCACGAAATCGCTCGCGACGAGGAACGGCACGAGGATGACGGAGACGCTGGGGCTGGACGCGCTGCTGCCCGTGCTCGGGACGCTGGACCCGCTGGTCGAGGCACACGGGGCGCTGGATGCCGGACACCCGGTGCGTCTCGGCGTGCCGGACGCGGCGAAGACCGCAGCCGCCGCGCTCCTCTGGCGGCGGAACCGGCGGCCGGTGCTGTTCATCGCGGCGCGCGAGGCGGACGCCCAGTCGTACGCGGAGCAGATGTTCACGTGGCTCGGCGACGCCGCGGTGCATTACCCCGCGCGGGCCGCCCTCGCGTACTCGCGGGAGGGGAACGACGCGCGCGTGTCGTGGCAGCGGATCGGCGCGCTCGCGCGTCTGGCGCAGGCGGGGGCGGAGCACCCGCCGTTCGTCATCGCCTCGGCGGCGGCGGTCGCCGAGCACACGCTCCGCCCCGCTGACCTCGGCCGCGGTCCCGGGCTCCTCGCGAGGGGTGACCAGCGCGGCCTGGACACGCTCGCGCGCGCCCTCGTGGACGCCGGGTACGAGATGACCTCGCTCGTGGAGGCGCCGGGGCAGGCCGCACGTCGCGGTGGCCTCGTGGACGTGTATCCGCCGGGCGCGGAGTGGCCCGTCCGCATCGAGTTCTTCGGGCCGGAGGTGGACTCGATCCGCGAGTTCGACCCGGACACCCAGCGCACCCGCCAGCAGCTCGACGAGGTCCGCATCGGCCCCGCGACCGAATGGTTCCCGACCCACCTCGAACTGACCGCCCTCGCGGACCGGCTGGACGACGTGAAGCCTGCCAACCTCCGCGAGGAAGTCCGCCAGCTCCGCGCTGGCGAACTCCCCGCGCGCGAGTTCTACGGCCCGCTCGCGGCGTCCTCCACGATCCTCGACCACCTCAAGCGGGACGCGATCGTGATCATCGATGAGCGCGAGGCGATCGACGCAGCCTTCGCCGACCTCGACGACCTCGTCCACGAGCGGCGCGCGGAGCTGGCGCAGCGCGGGGAGCTCGACGCCGGCGCTCCCCTGCCCCACGAGCCACGCGATGTGATCCGCGTCACGCTCGACGGCCACGCGCGGCGTGCCGAGCTCGGTCGGTGGGTGACCGGCAACGAGGCGGGCGCGTTCCGCCTCCCCTTCCGGCAGGCCGACGCCTACGCCGGACGCCTGCCCGAGGCCGCGCGCGACATGCATCGCCAGCAGACGCGCGGCGACCGCGTGGTCATCGTCACCCAGCAGGCGCACCGCTACGCCGAGGTGCTCGGCGAGCATGACGTCGCTGCCTCGGTCTCCTCGCACGTCGAGGGCAAGCTCAAGCGCGGGGACATCGTCCTGCTGCAGGGCGGACTGCCCGAGGGCTGGACCGTCCAGACCGAAGACGGCATCGTCTCGCTGCAGACAGACCGCGAGCTGTTCGGGTTCGTGAAGCGCCGCCGCACGCTCCGCCAGCGTTCCGGCAGCCATCGCTCGAGGTTCCTCGCGGAGGTGTCGCCCGGCGACTTCGTCGTCCACGCGGACCACGGCATCGCCCGCTTCGGTGGCATCACCCGCCGCGAGATCGATGGTGAGGGACGCGACTACCTCGAACTCCGCTATGCCGGCGACGACAAGCTGTACGTGCCGGTGGAGCAGATCGACCGGGTATCGCGCTACAACGGCCCGGTGGGCTTCGTCCCGCGCCTCACGCGGCTCGGGACGCAGGAGTGGGGCCGCGCCCGCGCGAAGGTGCGCGAGGCCGTCCAGATCGTCGCGCAGGACCTCCTGCGGCTGTACGCCGCACGGCAGTTGCTACCCGGCCACCAGTACGGCGCCGACACCCCGTGGCAGGGCGAGCTCGAGAACTCCTTCGGCTACGAAGAGACCGAGGACCAACTGGAGGCGATCCAGGCAGTGAAGGCGGACATGGAGTCCGAGCGCCCCATGGACCGCGTCATCTGTGGCGACGTCGGCTTCGGCAAGACGGAGGTGGCCGTCCGTGCCGCGTTCAAAGCGGTGCAGGAGGGCTTCCAGGTCGCCGTGCTCGTCCCCACGACGGTGCTCGCACAGCAGCACCTCCGCACGTTCCGCGAGCGGCTCTCCGGCTTCCCGGTCTCCATCGACGTCATCTCTCGCTTCCGGACCGAGCAGGAGGCGCGCGACATCGCGCACCGCGCGAGGCAGGGTGAGCTCGACATCGTGATCGGCACGCACCGTCTGCTGGAGGCGAGCGTCGACTTCAAGAACCTCGGGCTCGTGATCATCGACGAGGAGCAGCGCTTCGGCGTGACGCACAAGGAGCGGCTGAAGCGGCTGCGGCTGGAGGTCGACGTCCTCACGCTCTCCGCGACGCCGATCCCGCGCACGCTGCACATGGCGCTGACCGGCATCCGCGACATGTCGCTCATCGAGACAGCGCCCCACGGACGCCAGCCGGTACAGACCTACGTCATGGAGTGGGACGAGGCGATCGTCCGCGAAGCGATCCTCCACGAGGTCGAGCGCGGCGGGCAGGTGTTCGTCCTCCACAACCGCGTGCGCAGCATCGACGAGTTCGCCGAGCGCGTCCGCAAGCTCGTCCCGGAGGCACGCTTCGTGGTGGGCCACGGCCAGATGCCGGAGGGCGTCCTGCGGCCGGTGATGGAGAAGTTCGCGGACGGCGAGTTTGACGTGCTGGTCTGCACCACGATCATCGAGTCCGGCATCGACATCCCGAACGCCAACACGCTGATCGTGGACCGCGCGGACATGCTCGGCCTCGCACAGATGTACCAGCTCCGCGGACGCGTCGGCCGGGGAGTGAACCAGGCCTACGCCTACCTGTTCCACCCGAAGAACCGTGTCCTCACCGAGACGGCGCAGGCGCGCCTCTCCACGATCTTCGAGGCGTCCGAGCTGGGCGCCGGCTTCCAGGTCTCCCTGCGTGACCTGGAGATCCGAGGCGCGGGCAACCTCCTCGGCGCGGAGCAGAGCGGCCACATCGCGTCCGTCGGGTTCGACCTGTACACGGAGATGCTGTCCGAGGCGGTCGAGGACCTGAAGTCGAAGTCGGAGAACCGCCCACGCGAGGTGCTCCCGCACGAGGAGCGCGGCGAGATCCGGAAGGTGCTCATCGACCTCCCGGTCGCCGCCCACGTCCCGGAGTCCTACGTCCCGGAGATCGAGTCCCGGCTCGCCCTCTACCAGCGCATCTCGGGCCTCCGCACCCTCGCGGACGCCGACGAGCTGGTGCGAGAGACAGAGGACCGCCTGGGTGAGTTGCCGGAGCCGCTGATGAACCTCGTACGGCTCGTCCGTGTCCGCATCGCCTCACGCGATGCCGGTATCGCCTCCATTCGGATGGAGGACGGCGAGGTGGTCATCACAACCACGGAGCAGCGCCCGTTCATCGGCCGCCTCATGCCGAAGCTCCCCCCCGGCGTCCGCGTCGGCCGCACGCAGGTACGACTGGCCAGGAACGCCCTCGGCGACGCGTGGCTGGTCCCGATCGAGGCGCTCGTCCGGCTCCTCGGCGGCGCGCCGGCGGCGGAGCCTGTGTTGGCGTGATAGCGTTCCTACCGTGGTAGGATGAGCGCATGGCTACCGAGAAGATGAGCGTTTCGTTCCCCACTGAACTCAGCGAGGAGATCAGACAGGACGCCCGCGCTGCGGGAATGACGGTCTCCGCGTGGCTCGCCGAAGCTGCTGCGGCTCAGTTGCGTTCGAAGGGGTTGGGCGATCTCCTGGATGAGTACGAGCGCGAGCATGGCGCCTTCACCGAGGAAGAGCTCGAAGAGGCCCGAGTACGCATGGGGTACCCTCCTGCTCGCGGTCGGCGTCGTTCCGTCGCTTGACCCGATTGATCCTCGATGCCGGTGCGCTCGTCGGATATGAACGATCCGCTCGTCGCGTTACGTCGGCGCTCCGGATCGCACATGCAGCACGGACCCCGCTCGTCACGAGTGCAATGATCGTCGCCCAGGCATGGCGCGAGGCGAATGGGCGACAGGCCGTCCTCGCGCGCCTATTGAGGCTGGTCGAGGTACACGATGTCGAGCAGGCGACCGCGCGCGCGGCCGGTGTGCTACTCGGTCGGTCGGGGACCAGCGATGCCGTTGACGCCGTCCTCGTCCTCCTCGCCCGCGATGGTGATCAGATCCTCACCAGTGATCCGAGGGACATCGGGCGCCTCGTCACGACGCTTGGACGGGACGTGACAATCGTCCCCTGCTGATCCATCGCATATCGTCCTGACATGCAGATCCGCGCCGTCTTCCTCGACTTCCAGGACACGCTGGCGTGCTTTCGGGACGGCGCGTGGAACTCCGCGTACGGGCTCTACGTGGAGGCCGCGCGCGAGCACGGGATTGCGCTGGCGCCGGACTCGGTGCTGCTCCCCTCGGACGAGGCGTGGGCGGACTACCAGACGCCCGAGGGGCCCGCGCACCCGGCCTTCTCCGGCACGCCCGAGGCGTTCAGCCAGGTGCGGGTGACGGTACACGGCCGGCGCCTCGCGCGGGCCGGGATCACCGGTGACACCGCCGCCTCGATCGCCCGTCGTATCGACGAGCTCGAGGGCGACACCAACCGTTATGTCCTGTTCGACGACGTCCTCCCTGCCCTGGACCGCGTGAAGCGTGCGGGGGCGGTCGTGGTGATCGTCTCGAACCACATCTGGCGGCTCGTGGACCTCGTGCAGGAGTTGGGCCTCGGGCCGTACGTGGACCACGTCGTAAACAGCGCGCGCGTGGGCTATCGCAAGCCGCACCCGGCGATCTACCGCGCGGCGCTCGAGGTCTCCGGTGTACCGGCCGAGGAAACCGTGATGGTGGGTGACTCGGTGAGCCACGACGTCCGCGGCGCGGAGCGCGTCGGCCTGCACGGCGTGTACCTCGACCGCTCCGGGGAGAGCGCACCACCCGAGGGCGTCCGCACCATCTCGACGCTGGCGGAGATCCCCCTCGAATGGCCGTGACGCCCGAGGTGTTGCTCATCCCGGTGAAGGCGCGTGAGTACGATGCGTTCTTCGCGATGCTCGCGGACTACACGCGTGACCTCAGCCAGTACGACACTGAGGCCGCCGAGGATGGCGGCGACTGGGATCCGGAGCTCCACCGCCACTCGGTCCTCGATGACATGGAGGGGCGCGAACTCCTCTGGATCGAGGCAGACGGCGAGCGCGCGGGCCTCGCAATGGTGCGGGTCTACCCGGACTTCCCGGACGAGTCCCGCAACGTCGCGGACATCGCGGAGTTCACGGTGCTCCCGGCGTTCCGGGGACGCGGGATCGGCAGCGCGGCGGTGGAGACGCTCCTCGCCGACCATCGGGCGCGCGGGACCTACCTCGTGGATGCGTCCGTACTGCGGGACAACCCCGCGCTCGCGTTCTGGCAGCGGCTCGGGTTCATCGTGCGGTCCGTGAACACCTCGCGACGGCCCTGACGCCCGAGGGCGCTCCGCCCACCTCGGACCTCGACCCGCCCTAGATCTCCACCTGTTGGCCGACCTCGATCACCTGTTTCGGCGGCAGGCGGAAGTACTCCGCGGAGGACGAGGCGTTCCGGTACATGAGGGCAAAGAGGTACTCGCGCCACTTTGCCATGCCACCTCGCGGGGACTGGAGCACGTTCTCTCGTCCGATGATGTAGGTCGCCCGCGCCGGGTCGAAACCGATCGGCGACTCCTCACCCAGCGCGGCGAGGGCGACCGGCAGGTTGGGACGCTGGATGAAGCCGTAGCGCAGCACCACCTGGTGCAGCCCGAGGCCGAGGTGCGCCACCTGCGCCCGCTCCGCGACCGGCACACGGGCGACCTCCTCCGTCACGACGGAGACGAGGATCACGTCGCGCGGGAGGGCATGACTGCCACGGAGCGTGGTGATCATCGCGGGCGGGGTCTGCCGCGCCTGCTTGTGCAGGTAGACGGCGACACCGTCCGTGCGCACGACATCCTCCGAGGAGTACGAGGCGAGGAAGTCCTCCACCCGAATGCCGGAGCCGCGGAGGCGCTCGACGACGAGCGCGCGCCCTCGGCGCCACGTGCTCATGAGGGCGAAGATCCCGGCACCGACGACGATGGGGAACCAGCCCCCATGCGGGATCTTCAGCAGGTTCGCACCGAGGTAGGTGAGGTCCAGGCACAGGAACGCGGCGACCACCCCTCCGGCGGCCAGCGGGGACCAACCCCAGCGTTTCCGCATCACGAGGAACAGCAGGACCGAGGTGATCGCCATCGTCATCGTCACGGCCACGCCGTACGCGGCGGCGAGGCGGCTCGATGACTGGAAACCGACGACGAGGCCGATGCAGGCCGCCATCAGCAGCCAGTTCACCAGCGGCACGTACACCTGCCCTCGGGCGCTCGCCGACGTGTGCGTGACACGCATACGGGGGAGGTAGTCGAGCTGGATCGCCTGCGCCGTCAGCGAGAACGCGCCGGTGATCAGCGCCTGCGAGGCGATCACGCTCGCCACCGTCGCGAGGGCGGCGAGGGGGAGCCGCGTCCACTCCGCGGACATCGTGTAGAACGGGTTCTCGATGTTCGCCGGGTCGTCCAGCAGCGATGCCCCCTGTCCCGCGTAGTTCAGCACGAGCGCGGGAAAGACGAGGACGAACCACCCCGTGGTGATCGGCCGCCGACCGAAGTGGCCCATGTCCGCGTACAGCGCCTCGCTCCCCGTCACCACCAGGAACACGGAGCCCAGGACAAGGAGCCCTCGCGGGCCGTGGTCGACGAAGAACTCGACGGCATGGTGCGGCAGCAGCGCCTGCAGGACGCGCGGCTCCTCCATGATCCCGTGCACACCGAGGAGCGCGAGGACGCCGAACCAGACCACCATCGCCGGTCCGAACATCGTGCCCACGGCGCCGGTGCCACGGCTCTGCACCAGGAAGAGGCCCAGCAAGATCACCACGGTGGCGGGGAGGACGAACGGATCCGCGTCCGGCACCGCGACCGCGAAGCCCTCGGTGGCGCTCAGGACGGAGATCGCCGGGGTGATCATGCCGTCGCCATAGAGGAGCGCGGTGCCGAACAGCCCCAGCACGACGACGGCCGAGCCAGCGCGCGTCGCCGAAGAGGGTCCCGCGAGCGCGAGCAGGGCGAGGATGCCGCCCTCGCCCCGGTTGTCCGCGCGCAGGACGAACCAGAGGTACTTCACCGAGATCACGAAGACGAGCGACCAGAAGATCAGCGAGACCACGCCGAGGACGTTCGTATCGGAGACCTGGATGCCGCCGCCGGAGTGGAACGACTCCCGCATCGCGTAGAGCGGACTCGTACCCACGTCCCCGTACACGACACCCAGGGTCGCGAGGGTAAGCGCAGCGAGGCGGCGTCCGTGTGGAGGGGCGTCGATCTCGACACGGTGCGCAGAGGACGGCGCGTACGCGCGCATCGACGCCTCCGCGATCCATCATGGACCTCCGGCACCTGTGCGCTAGCCCCGTCTCTCCGGAACCACGATCGTGGTGAAGCGCCGCCCCACGCCTCGAGGCGGTTTGCTCGAGGGGCGACCGAGGTCGCGGCGCGCAGTAGCATGAGCGCCGCTCGACCGGTTGCCTCCCCCCGACCGGCCGCACACCCGAACCGCCTGTGCGCGCGTACGCCGGAGGGGCCGCTATGAATTCTGTCGGGACGACACCGAGCCGTTCGACTGGCAAGCCGCCGATCTGGGACGTGCACTGCCACTTCCCCCGCAACTGGGAAGACCCCGACAACCCCGAGTACGAACGCCTCCTGGACGAGCGCGGAGACGCCCTCCGTGCCGCGGGCGTCGTGAAGGCGTCGCTCCTCTCGGGGGGGCGGTTCGGCAGCCTGCCGTACGAGGCATACCTGGAGTTCGCGAAGCGCGACGAGGACCTGTGGGTGCCGAGCGCCGTCGTCGACCCCGGGGAGACGTCCTTCCGGGAGATCAAGCGCCTGCACGAGATGGGCTACCAGGGCCTCAAGATCATCGGGACCAAGTTCGCCTACGACGACCCGCGCTACTTCCCCGCCTACGCCGCTGCCGAGGAGTTCGGGATGCCGATCCTCATGCACCTGGGCGTCATCGGCGGCGGCGTCGACTACGCGATCACGCACCCCCGCCGCGATCCGAAGGCGGCGGCGACGTACCGCCGGATGCAAGAGATGGGGCGCATGCAGCCTCGGGACGTCTCGGCGATCCGGATGCGACCGTTCCACCTGGACACCATCGCCAACAACTTCCCGGCGCTACGCCTCATCGGCGCGCACATGGGCGGCACCGGCAACTATGACGAGGCTGCCTCCGTCACTCGCTGGCGCCACCACGTCTTCCTGGACATGTCCGGCGGCGACACCATCGAGCGCCACGCCGTGGAGCGGAAGCTGGTCAAGCACGAGATCGGCGTCGAGAAGCTGACGTGGGGCTCGGACTGCAACACGGACGAGATCGCCTCACACGTGGAGCACCTCGAGCAGATCTTCGTCGACTGCGGACTGGACGAGGACGAAGCCGACCGCATCCGTTATCGGAATGCTGCCGAGATCTTCGGATTTGAGCAGCCGACCTTAGCGGCTGAGTAGGTATCCTCGGTCAGTGCCCGACGACCAGCACACCTCCGACGACACCCCGATCGAGGACCGCGAGACGCCGGAGTCGCCCGGCGTCCGCCGCGGCCTCGGGCGGTTCACCTCCCGCTTTCGGCGGGATGCCACGCCGTCCGAAGATGCCCGGCCGCAGCTCCTCGGCGACACGCCACCGCTGACCCCGGCGTGGCACGAGCGGGTGGAGCAGTCAGACGAACCCCTCGAGGACGGCGTTGAGCCCTCGTTCCTGAGGCCGGGCGCACCCACCCCGCTCCCCGACGAGCCCGACGAACCCGAGGAGTCAGAGCCGGTCGAGCCGCCGTCGATCGACCTCGACGCGCCGCCCACCCTCGATCCGCGCCTCGTGGCGCCACCTCCGACCCCACCAGTACCGGAAGAGGAGCCCCTCGTTCCGATGGCGACGATCGAGGAGGTCGTGCCCGCTCCGGCAGAGGACGAGGAGCCGGCCGCCCTCGAGCCACCCGCCTCGCCGGACGACCCAGACGAGCCCGAGGCAGTGATCGACGCTGCTCCGACCGCCGAGCCCGAGGCACCCGAGCCCATCGCGGCACCGGTGCTCACCATCGTCGAGGAGCCACCGGCGCTCTCCCCCCTGGTGGACGCGACGGCCATCGAGGAGGACACGCGGCTGCTCGGACCGCGATTCCGGCCGGTAGGCATCTCGGCACACCTCGCCGTCGTCTCCGGGATCGCGACGATGGTGATCCTCGCGTACCTGCTGATCGAGCCCTCGCCCAGATGGCTGCTGCTGCTGGGCGCCGCGGCGGTCGTGTTCGGCCTCGACGGGACGCTGCGCCAGACCTGGCGCGCGCCGTTCTCATTCGGGCAAGAGACCGCGCCGTTCCTCTTCGTCCCCGCCCTCTACATGCTCGCGGTCCCGGTGCTCATCGAGCACAACGTCTCGGGTGAACTCGTGCTGCTGGTAGGCCTCGGCGCAGGTCTCGGCTTCGGCGCCCTCGCGTGGGCGGAGGTCGCGAGCGTCCGCACGATGGCGCCCGAGTACGACCAGGCGCGGCTCCTGGTCACGGCGAACACCTACCTCACCGGCTTCGCGATCTTCTCGCTCTCCTACGTCTTCGAGATCAGCCTGCCCGCCGCGATCATCGCCACCGCGATCGCAGCCGCCATGCTCGCCGTCGAGGTCCTCCGCGAGGGCGAGATCGACCCCATGGAGACGCTCGGCCTCGCGCTGGTCACGGGAATCGTGATCGGCGAGGCGCGCTGGCTGCTCTACTACGTGCCGCTGGACACCTACCTCGCCGGCCTGACGCTGCTGCTCGCGTTCTACCTCGTGACCGGGCTGCTCCACAGCCACGTGATCCGCGCGCTCACGCGTGCGGTCGCGTTCGAATACAGCGGCATCGCCGCCGCGGGCCTCGCCCTCGTCGTCGTCGCCCGCGCCGCCGGGCTCGCGTAGCCCTCGACGTTCGCGCGGGCGGCGCGGCGCGCTACCGCCGCGCCATCGCCACCTGGAGCGCGCCAGCACCCGCAGCGATCGTCGACGCCCAGAACAGCATCGCCGCCAGGATCGTCGCCGTCCCGGCGTCGAAGATCTCGAAGCGCAGGTCCAGCACCAGCTCTCGGAGCCCGATCAAGCCGAGCATCCCACCGAGCGCGATGACCAGCGTGGTGTAGTCCACTCCGTCGGCCGCCTGCTGGACACGCCCTCGGTACATCACGAAGAGCAACACGACTGCCAGCAGGAAGGCCACCTGCCCCACGCCGTAGTCCCGAGTGATCAGCCCGAACACCAGCGACACAGCCAACACTCCGACCGCACCCAGCACGGCCAGCCGCTCGCCCATCCCGAGCCCCAGCACTACCCGCCCAACGTCCTGCATCCGCCCCGGGACACCCTCCGGCATCCCACCCATCCGCGCCTCACCGGCCATAGCCGCCACCTCCACTACCCGCGCCCGCCTCCGAGGGCCAGCGCGGAGCAATATTACGCTCGTAGTGGCGAGAAATAGTGATGCGGTCGGCAAAATCCGGGAGCGGGGCGAGTAGCCTCGGACGCTGCTACCATCGACCTCCCACGGTCGGGGAGTGGCGCAGTCTGGCAGCGCACCAGTCTGGGGGACTGGGGGTCGTGGGTTCAAATCCCGCCTCCCCGACCATTTTTCCCTTGCGATTGCTGGGGATCGTGCCGACGAGCCAACCGCCAGGGGCTCCGATCGACACGCGGAGGGGCGACGTCCCCGCGGCACCGAGCCCTCCAGTGCCCCATCCCCGAGAAGCTCAGACGACCTCCTTCGGAACGACCGTGCGCGAGAAGCACCTCGCGGGGCTCGGGTATGTCTCCACCGTGGAGGCGCGCCTCGTCGCGGCAGCGGTCGCAATGTCACCTTGGGCGATACCGTGAGAAGCACCGATCGAATGGACACGTCCAAGGAGGCGCCCATGTACTCGCGTGTGATCCTGGCAGATGACGGCTCAGCCCTGGCTCGCTCCGCGGTTCCGAGGACGGCGGCGCTGGCGGCGGCGTGCGGTGCCGAGGTGCTCGTCGTGCGGGTCTCCCGCGATGCGGGAGTGCGCCCTGAGGACCTCGACGAGGATGAGTGGGGACGGTACGTCAGCCCGGAGGGCCGCGCGGATGCGGTCGTCGCGCCGCTGGAGGCGGAGCCGCACCTCAGCGAGGTGGTGACTGCCCTGCAGGCCGGGGGCGTCCCGGGCGTCGGCTCGCTCGTGCTGCATGGTGATCCGGCGGAAGCCCTCATCGAGGCGGCTGACGAACTCGAGGCCAATCTCCTCGTCATTAGCTCGCGCGGTGAGAGTGGCCTCCGTCGCGCGGTGCTCGGTTCGGTCGCCGAACAGCTGATCCGCGAGGCGCGCGAGACCGCCATCCTGCTCTCACCCGCGCGCGAGACTGGCGGCGACCAACGGATACGCCGCGTCATGGTCACCCTCGACGGGTCGGAGGTGTCCCGGATCGCGCTCCCTCATGCGGAGTACCTGGCGAGAGCCCTGGGCGTCGAGCTGGTGTTGTTCCAGGCCACCGACAGCGAGGCGGACCTGCTGGCCGCCAGCATGCCGGTCGGACTGCCACCCGCCGCGAGCATCTCCCCCGATACCGCGCAGCGTGTCGCCGCTGAACAGCGCGCAGCCGTGGAGGCGGAACTCCGCGAGCAC
>JALOAM010000218.1 GCA_023228765.1 Dehalococcoidia bacterium | reverse complement strand
GGAGGCCGGTGCTGCAAACTCGTTCGTCCACGGGGGATCCCCATACCGCCGCACCCGCGCCGCTAGCCCCGTCACGGTCGCGTCCGCCGGCACATGCTCGCCTGCCGCGATCCCGAGCGTGAGGAGTTCGGTCGTCTCTCCGTCACCTGACGCCGATGCGTAGGTCGTGCTGTCCACCAGCGCGTTCGTGGGGTCGCTCCACGCGGCCGTCCCGGAGGCGTCGTCGGAGACGGCGTCGTCGAACGCGACTTCGACCTGGCCCCGGTCGAACGACAGCACCGCGCAGTGCTCCACCGGGGTGGTGAGCGCCTGGTGCATGTGCGGGGTGAGGGGGCCGCGCTCCTGGCCGGGCGTCAGGGATCCGACGAGCCCTCGCTGGTTCAGTTGGTCGTAGACCGACGTGTAGAGGAACTTCCCGTAGGGCGCGAGGCCCATCGTCTGGCCGAAGCCCGCGCTGCGGTCGCCCTCCATCCACCCGTCCTGCTCGGCGCCCACGATCAGCCAGTTGCCCGGCGTCCAGCGGATCAGGCCGACGCGGTGAGGGCAGTACAGGAAGCCGTTGTGCTCCACCATGCCGACGAAGTTTCCGCGGTCGCGCACCAGCAGCAGCGACTTGATCTCGGGGCGCGCCGTGCTCGTCTCGTCGAACGAGTAGAGGCCGTCCTCCTTGCCCACCATGAGGTACTGAAACCACTCCACCAGCGCCGTGATGCGCGCGGAGTCGTCGCCCACGCTGTACTCCGCGCTCCAGTTCGCGGCGGTCGTCGGGGTCGTGGCGCAGGTCGCCACCTTGTTCCCGTTCCCGCGCACCAGCAGCGGGCCCACGCCGGGCTTGTTCCACACGCAGAAGTTCGTCGCCTCCACGGTCGCTTCCGCCAGCGCCCAGGTGTCGCCCGTCCCGGCGGTGTCGATCGCGGGCGTCACGGTCGGACTGCTGCCGCCGGTCAGGCTCGATGAGGTCGCTGTGAAGGCGGGCACGTCGTCCGATGCCAGGTCGGTCGGCGCGGCCGTCATCGTCACGGTCCAGACGTAGTTCGGGGACGATCCGGTGCGCGCCACCGTCACCTTCTGCAGGCCGGGGATCGCGCGTAGCGCCGTCTGCACCTCGGCCGCCGTGGCGTCGTGGTCGAGGGACGCGGATTCGGTGTCCTGCACGCCGTCGTTGTACGTGACGGTCCAGGTGCCGCCGGTGGGGCTGCCGCTCATCGTGAGCGTCTGCACGCCCTCCACCGGCTCCGCCGGGGTCAACTCGTGCCAGCGCGCTCCGGCGTCCGTGCCGGTGTTCAGTAGCGGGACGTAAATCTTCTCGTCGAACTCCACCGGCCAGTCGGCCACCACGCGGTCGGCGCCGAAGTAGTGCAACTCCTCGATCGCCCACTCGCCATCGGCGGTCGTGTCCGGGCGGTATTTCGCGGCGTACTGGCCTCGGAACAGGTAGGCGAACCCCGTGCTGGCGTGGTAGTGCCACCAGCCGCGCCGGTTCGTGGTCGTCAGGCTCTCAGTCGTGCAGAGGCGCGGCCACCCTCGAGCGCGCGCGAACGACGACAGATCCCAACTGTCCGCCTCCTCGTACACGCCGGCGTCCGGCGCGAACGTGAACCCGAAGCCACGGTGGAAACTGACCATCGGGATCTGGAACGGCTCGTCCGCGTCGCCCATCTGGCGCGGGCGGCGCGTGGTGTCCCACGAACGCCGCACGCCCTCGATGGACTTCAACTCCTCGTCGGAGGCCAGGAAATACCGCTGCCCGCCGAGGCGGGCGACGTGCTGCGTCGGGCGGGGTGTGCTTTGCATCGTCATGGCTCTACGCCTCCCGCACCACGTCGGAGGGGGGGGCGTAGAGCATCTGGAACTCGCCCAGGGCGCCCGCCACCTCCGCGACGTACTGCCCGCGCGTGCCGGGGATGCGGTTCAGGTAGCGGAACGCGGCCAGCACGGCCGCGGCCGCCACGAGGTCCTCGTCGAGCGGGATGAAGTCGGCGTCCTGATACACCGGGTCAGGCCGCCGGTTCACCTCGCAGATGACCTGCGTGTCGTCCCCCGGCCGCCACGGAAGCACCAGCGTCCGCGTCTGGCCGTTGGTGCGCAGGCTCCAGTAGCGTCCGCCCCGGCTGGCGTCCACCTCGCCCACGTGACCGTCAGAGTCGGTCGTGCGGATCAGCACCCGCCGCAGGTACGCCTCCGCCACCCACGGGAAGGCGCTGACATCGAACTCGTTATCCGTGCCGTCCGCCTCCGCGACTACCTGCTGGTCGATGAACCAGATGGTGTGCAGCCCGTCGCGCACCGCCTGGTCCCACGAGTAGGCGAAGCCTGCCTGCTGGATCGGCGGAAGCAGCGTGTAGACCTGGTATGCCTCGGCGGAGTCGGGCGCGTCTGACCAGTCCCGCACGGGCGCGAGCGTGCCGGAGGCCACGGTGAACGGGGTAGCGCTCGTGCGCCGCACCTTGTCAGCGTCGGCGGCGCCGGTCCGCATCAGCCATGCGCCGGCGAGGAAGTTTGTGTCCACGCCCTGATCGCGCAGCACCGCGTCGATAAGCGTGCTGGTCGTCCCGGCGGAGGTGCAGGTGGAGGCAAAGCCCGCCCCGGCACGGATCGCGGCGGCAATCCGGGCCGAGGCGAGCGAGGTTCCGCCCACCCGGAAGGGAACGGACGGGTCGGACTCTGCGAGGGTCGAGGAGTCCAGGAAGGCGTAGCGGTACCACGAGAGGGAGTCGCCGGACGTGTCCTCGTAGGTGTACGCCGTCTGATCCGCGACAAGCAGGATCGTTGTGACGAGCGTCGAAAACGTCCCGTTGGGGGACGTGTCGCGCCACAACTTGATGCTGTCGAAGTCGTCCGCGATGCGGTCGTCGATGTCCTCGACGTAGACCTGAACGTTGGCGCTCACCAGCCACCCCCATCCTGCGTGATTGCTTCGATGAGCCGCGCATACCCGCGCTGCTGCGCGCGCTCCAGACGTCGCAGGTGCAGTTCGACGTTGTCGGGGTTGCGGTAGTCGGGGACGAGGGCCAGCCAGCGCATCGGGTTTGAGATGTCAGCGGCGGTGAGGGCGCGCGTGGGCGCAGGCCCGGTGCCCGGGAACGGGAGGCGAGGCGACGGATACGGCTGGTCGAACATCGCCCGGCCTCCCTCCCGGTTCCTAGTCGCGCTCCGGCCAGTGCCAGGTACGCGCTACCTCACCGGCGCACGGGGTGCAGGTGTCCTCGTGAAGGGGTGCGAACGGCACCGCGAACTCGCGGTAGTCACCACCCAGCCCCCACACCAGCAGATCTACGGTGGTGTCGTCGGGCAACTCCGGCACGAGGTCGGCGGGCCGCCCCTTGCCGCTCAGCGTCCCATCCGGACTCGGCCCCCACCTCTCGATCACTTCGAGGTTCGTGCTCTTGCGCGTTCGCAGCACCATGGCCGGAGACACGATGCCGTCGCCGTTCCGCGACACGTAGTGGACGATGCGACCAACACTCGGATTCATAGGTATCCCCCTTCGCCGCCGTGCGGCCTGCTACGCCTGTGGGTACGGGAACGATGGGCCGGCCGACGGCTCGCCCTCATCCGGAGTGGGGTCCGGCACGGCGGTGAGTCGTGGCGAAGTGCGCGTGATCTCCGGGTCGGGCTGCGCCTCGGGGTTCACCTCGTCGTTTGCGACGGGCACCACGGTCATCGGCTGCGTCTTGCGGTTGCGGAGGTCAGCCTCGGGCGTCCGTCGCGGCGTAGCGGCCACCCAGCGCGTCTCGCCCGTGTCGGCCTCGCCGGTCGATTCCGCCACTTCCTCGGCCGGCAGGGCGGCCCACATGGGCTCCTGCGCCCGGTCGGGTTCGCTGCCGCGCTCGTAGATGGCATATCCGGGGTTGGAGCGGAACCAGGCGAGGCGCTCCGCGCGCGCCCAGCGCTGCTCCTCGGTGGCGCTGCCGAGCATCCGGCCCGCGCGGGCCTGCCCGTTCAGGAACTCGTAGTGCTTCTGCGTGACGCCGGTGTACTCGCGGTTCCGCGACCGGATCACGTACTCGGACTCGGGGTCGAAGCCGTAGTACCGCTGCACGCGGCCGGCCTCCACCTTCTCCTCAACCTCAGCCACGTCAACCGCCATTTGCTTCCCCCTTCGGCTCGCTCACCACCGTCCCGGCCACGCCGGACACGGGTTGCAACATCTGAACCTGCCGCTGGAGTCGCTGGATCTCCGCGTCCTGCGCCCACGTCTCAAGGACCAGGGCGCCGATGCGGCGGTGCAGGTCGTCCAGCGGCAGGTTCAGGGCCATGTGTCGATTCCTCCTGAGCCGGGGCCTACGCGCCCGCGCTCACCTTCACCGCGCCGGTGTCGGCCCACAGTTGGCCGGCAACGGACGGGTCAGAGGTCGGCAGGTTCGCGATGATCGCCGCGTTAGACGCCGCGCCGAGCGTGATCGCGCCCGTCGAGGTCGTGCCGATGCCGATCGTCCCGCTGCCCTTCGCGTTCACCGTC
>JALOAM010000217.1 GCA_023228765.1 Dehalococcoidia bacterium | reverse complement strand
ACGGGAGGACTCGCGTACTCGTTAGTGGCGTGCCAACTCGCACTCGCTAGTGCGGGCCAAGGGCCTCCATCGCCCCGCCCGTCGCCCAGAGCGCGGCGCCCAGCAGGCTTGCGTCGTCGCCGAGTGTCGTCATCTCCACCGGCACGTTGCCCTCGTACCGCGGGAGGGCGAACCGACCGGCCTGCTCCAGCAGGCTCGGCCACCAGCGGCCCTCCAGCCCGACGGCGACCCCGCCGCCGAGGACCACGACCTGCGGGTCGAGCATCGCGAGGACACCCGCCAGCCCGGCGCCAAGGTAGGTGACCGCATCCTCGATGATGCGCTCGGCCCCCGCGTCACCGGCCTCGGCGCGTGCGAAGATCTCCTCGGCGGGCGCCCCAGCGATCGCCGCGATAGCCGACCCCGAGGACTGCCCTTCGAGGCACCCCTCGCACCCGGCGCCGCACGCATGGCCTCCGGGGTTCACGATGAGGTGACCCACCTCGCCCGCGCCACCGTGGCTCCCGGTCACCGCGCGCCCACCCGCCACGATCCCCGCGCCGATGCCCGTGCTCACCGTGAGGTACACGAGGTCGCTCGCACCCCGGTGGGCGCCGAAGCGCGTCTCCGCGAGTGCAGCGAGTGTTGCGTCATGCCCGACCTCGACCGGTAAGCCGAGGCGTGCCACGAGCGCGTCCCGCATCGTGCGCCCGTGCCAGCCCGGCAGGTTCGGCGGGTGCCGGTACTCCCCGGTCCGAGGGTCGAGCGGCCCCGCGGTCGACACACCCAGGGCGACCGGTCGCGAGGCACTCTCACTTGCGATGCCCTCCAGCAGTGCCCCTAGCCGCTCGGTCGCTGCGTCGAAGCCCTCGGCGGGGTGGGTGGGGGCCTGCGCACGGGCGAGCAGCGTCCCGGCGTCGCAGTCGACGAGGGCGGCACGCATCGAGGTCGCGCCGATGTCCGCCGCCAGCACGGCATTTAGCACGGTGTTCATCGCTTCGAGTGTCCCACGCCCGACCGCCCCCGTAGCATCGATCGCATGAGGTCTCGCGCCATCCTCTTGCTGCTCGTCCCGCTGCTGCTCCTCGCAGCGTGCGGGGACACCTCGGATGATGCGCCATCCGAGGGCGTCGCGATCCCGGGTGGCGCCACCTGGGTCGACGACCCGTTCTCGGGCGGCTACCCGACCTATGACGACGAGGCCACCGGCCTTCGGATCGTCTTCGGGACGCCGGACCTGGGGACGGGGACCTCGCGCGTGTCGTTCGCCCTCTTCGACGACGTCGGGCTGATCTCGGAGCCGACGCTGACGGTGACGACGCGGTTCTACCCCGACGGCGCCGAGGGCGACTTCGAATCCGGCGAGGAGGCCCAGGTCCAGTTCCGGCCGTTCCCGGAAGGCAGCCGCGGCATCTACACCGGCGCGCTCACCTTCGACACCCCCGGACTGTGGGCCCTCGACGTGGCCGTACCGGCCGGAGCGGAGTCGACGAGCGTGGTCTTCCCCGTCGAGGTGGCCGAGGAGGCCCAGGCTCCCGCCGTCGGCGATCCCGCTCCGGCGAGCGACAGCCGCACCGTGGCGGACGAGCCCGACCTCGCCGAACTCTCGACGGCGACGACGCCCGACCCGAGGCTCCACCAGGCCAGCATTACCGACGCCCTCACGGCTGGCACACCGTTCGTGGTGACGTTCGCCTCGCCGGCATACTGCACCAACGCGCTCTGCGGACCGCAGGTGGAGGTGCTCTCCGAGCTGGCGGACCAGCACGGAGATGCCGCCTCGTTCATCCACGTGGACCTGTACGAGAACCCCACGGAGATCCGCGGCGACTTCTCCCTCGCCCGGCGGACGCCCGTCCTCGACGAGTGGGGCATCCACACGGACGAGTGGACCTTTGTCGTGGACGCGGACGGCCGCGTCGGCGCGCGATTCGAGGGCTTCGCCCCCCGCGAGGAGGTCGAAGCCGCCCTCCTCGCGGTGCTCCCGTAGGACGCGGCTAGGTGGCCGCGGCCACCTCGACGGGCTCGATGTCAGCGGTGCAGAACGAGCAGCGGGACGCCTGCTTCGGGATCTCGCTCCAGCAGCGCGGGCACTTGCGCGTGGTGGGCTCCGGCGTGGCGGGCTGCGACTTGAAGCGCGTGACCATGTGATTCATCGGCAGGACGACCAGGTAGAAGATCGCCGCGGCAACGATGAGGAACGACAGCAGCGCGTTGATGAAGCTGCCGTACAGGATCTCCGAGTCGTTGATCGTGAATGAGAGCGACGAGAAGTCCGGCTCACCGATCACGGCTGCGATCAGCGGCGTGATGATGTTCTCCACCAGTGACGTGACCACCGCCCCGAACGCCACACCGATGACAACACCAACGGCGAGGTCGACGACATTTCCTCTGAGCAGGAACTTCCTGAACTCATCCACGTTCAACAACGCCATCGCATGCCTCCCGATCGATGACCCCGCAACCCCAACATTGACCGGGGCAACAATAACGCCGTCGGGAACACCCGGCGTCCCCGGTATGCTGATCATCTCGTCTCGGTGACCTCGGATACCTCGATCCGCTGGGAAGGCGGCAGCATGGCATCGACCCCATCCAGCGCATCGAGCGGCGCGGGAGGCACCTTCGCCCTTGACGTGCCAGTGCAGCGGCACCAGCTCGCCAACGGGCTGCGCGTCGTCCTGTCCGAGGACCACTCCGCGCCGATCGTGTGCGTCGCGGTCTACTACCACGTCGGCATGCGCCTCGAACCGCCGGGACGCACGGGGTTCGCGCACCTGTTCGAGCACCTGATGTTCCAGGGCTCGCCGAACATGGGGAAGATGGAACTCGTCCGCCACGTCCAGCAGAACGGCGGCACCCTGAACGGCTCCACGAGGTACGACTTCACCAACTACTTCGAGGTGATGCCCTCGAACGCCATCGACCTCGCGCTGTGGATGGAGGCGGACCGCATGCGCGGGCCCGTCATCACGCAGGCGGAGCTGGACAACCAGCGAGACGTGGTGAAGAACGAGATCCGCGTGAACGTCCTGAACCAGCCGTACGGCTCCTTCCCGTGGCTGGAGATGCAGGAGCGCGCGTTCCACAACTGGCACAACAGCCACAACGGTTACGGCGACATGGCGGACCTGGACGCCGCCACGCTGGAGGACGTCCAGGCCTTCTTCGACGCCTACTACTCACCGGCAAACGCCGTCCTCGTCGTCGTCGGCGACCTCGACCCGGACGAGACGCTGGCCCTCGCGCGGAAGTACTTCGAGGAGATCCCCGCGGCGCCTCCTCCGGCGCCCCCGGACCTCGCGGAGCCGAGGCAGGAGACCGAGGGCCGCTGGTCCTACACGGACGCGCTGGCGAACCGCCCGGCCCTCGCGGTCTCGTACCACGTCCCGCCGAGCGGCACGCCCGAGTACTACGCGATGGGGCTGCTCAACCAGCTCCTCGCGGAGGGGCAGGACTCCCTCCTGCATGCCGAGCTCGTCGAGAAGCGATCGCTGACCGGTGACGTGGACGGCGGGCTGAACTTCCTGGGCCACATGCACAACGCCCAGACCCCGCTCCTCTGGACCACCACGATGATGCACGACCTGGACGTCACGCCGGACCAGCTGATCGAGGCCATGGACGAGGTGATCGAGGGCGTCCGCACCACCGCGCAGTCGGAGGCGACCCTCACCCGACTGCGCTCGAAGGCGCGGTCCGGCCTCCTGCGCACGATGGCGGGCGGCGGCTATCCGCGCTTCGGCATCGCGGACCTTCTCGCCTCGTTCGAGCTGTTCGAGGGCGACGCCTCCCGCATCAATGAGATCGACGCGCGCTTCGCCGACGTCACCCCCGAGCTCCTCCTCGCGACGGCGCAGGAGTACCTCCGCCCCACCAACCGCAACATCCTCGCCCTCGTGGCCGGCGCGAGCGACGCCGTCGCTGACGCCGCCACCGAGGCCGTGGAGGAGATCGACGAAGAGGAAGCCGCCTCGTGACCACCTCCTACCCCCGTCCCGAGGTCACCCCGCTGGAGTCCTCCCCACTGCCCGAGCGTCGGATCGAGACGATCGGCGAGGGGGTGCAGGCGACGCTCGTCTCCGCGGGCGTCGTGCCGGTGACCGGCATCCGCCTCGTCGTCCACGCGGGCTCCGCCGACGTGCCGGAGGGCCAGACCTGGCTCGACCGCTTCGTGCAGGACTACCTCCGCGAGGGCACCACGGAACTCGACTCCGGATCGTTCGCGGCCGCCCTCGCCGAGCTCGGCGGGCACCTCTCGGTCGGCGGCGACGAACACACGACCACGCTGTCCACGGAAGTCCCGTCCGAGCATGCGCCCGAGGCGACGCGGCTGATCATCAGCGCCGCCCGCAGCCCTCGGTTCCCCGCGACCGCCGAGGAGCGGCTGCGCGACGACCTGCAACGCAGCGCGGCGATCGTGGCGACGCAGCCGGGCTGGCTCGCGCACGCCGCGTTCCGGAAGGCGCTCTACGCCGGCCATCCCTACGCCCGAGTCCTCCCCA
>JALOAM010000025.1 GCA_023228765.1 Dehalococcoidia bacterium | reverse complement strand
TGGGCACGGTGGAGACGATGACGACCTCCGCGCCACGGTCGCGGGCGGCCTCGGCGAGGGCATACCCCATCTTCCCCGAGGACTTGTTGGTGAGGTAGCGCACGGGATCCACGTACTCATGCGTCCCGCCGGCGCTGATCACCACCTTCCGCCCGAGGTAGTCACCGTCCTCGCGGGCCAGTCGCGCGCGCACCTGGTCCACGATCTCGGCGGGCTCGACGAGGCGGCCAGCACCGATGCGGCCGGAGGCGAGACGGCCCGAGACGGGCCCGACGAACTGCACGCCACGCTCGCGGAGGAGCTGCACGTTTGCCTGCGTGGCGGGGTGCTCCCACATCTGCGCGTCCATCGCCGGCGCGATCACCACCGGCGCGGTCGTCGCGATCGCGGTGAGCGAGACCATGTCGTCCGCCAGGCCGTGCGCCAACCTCGCGAGGCAGGAGGCCGTCGCGGGCGCGATCACGAGGACGGAGGCGCGCCGCGCCAGTTCGACGTGCGCCTCGCCGAACTCGCCGTGGGGACGCCACATGTCGCCGTAGGGCTCCCGCGCGGTGATCGAGCGGAAGGTGAGCGGGGTGACGAACTCGGCGGCGTGGGAGGTGAGGGCCACGTCCACCACTGCGCCGGCCTGCACGAAGCGGCTGGCGACCTCCACGGCCTTGTAGCAGGAGATCGACCCGGTCACGCCGAGAACGACGTGCGCCCCGCGGAGCGGGTCACCAGCGCGGCCCGGAAGCTCCGGGACTACCTCGAAGGTGGGAGTGCTCACTGGTTTTGCTCCCACACGATCCGCAGGCCCGTGAGGTTCAGATCGGGTTCGATCACGTCGAAGCAGCCGGCTTCCTCGGCGAGGACGCTCACGTACCCGCCGGTGCCGATCACGAGGGCCTCGTCGCCGACTTCCGCCTTGAAGCGGCGCACCATGCCGCGGACCATCTCGACGTAGCCGAAGAAGATCCCGGACTGCATCGAGTGCACGGTGTTCCGCCCGATCGGGCTCGAGGGCTGCTCGAGGCCCACGCGGTGCAGCATCGCGGCGCGCGTGAACAGCGCCTGCGACGCGAGTCCGATCCCCGGCGCGATCGCCCCGCCGAGGTAGTCGCCATCCCGTGAGACCGCGTCGAACACACAGGCGGTCCCCAGGTCCACGATGATCATCGGCGGGTCGTAGGACTCGAGGGCCGCGACGGCGTGGAGGATGCGGTCCGGGCCGACCTCGCGCGGGTTGTCGTACAGCACGCGGACGCCCGTGCGCACGCCGGGGCCCACCACCAGCGGTTCGACATTGAAGTGCTTGCGGCACACCTGCTGGAACGTGGTCACCAGCGGCGGCACCGTACTGGACATCACCGCCGAGGAGACGTGCGTGGGCTCGATGTTCTTCGTATGGAGCAGTCCCAGCAGGAGCATCGCGTACTCGTCCGGGAAGTTCTCCTGGTCGCTCGCGACGCGGAACGCCGCGACCTCTTCGCTACCGTCGAACACACCGATCGCGACACTGGTGTTGCCGATGTCGATGGCGAGGAGGTAGCCGTCCTGCTCGGATCGGGACAGGGGATCGCGTTGCTGAGTCGGGTCGGCCATGGGGTGGGATCCCTCCATACACCGCCCGCAGGTCGGCGTTGGGAGTCGCGCAGGGCGGCAGTATAGCGGGCCTCATCACCAGTGTCGGCGCGGGATGCGGATGTTGTGAGGAGTTTCGCTGGTTGTAATGAAAAGCACTGCGGACATCACATAAGAGCCTTGATCGGCCTGATCACGCGGTGCTATTGTCCGGGTCGTTCGGTTCCGAGGCCTGCTCGTTGCGGCAAGACGGTGGCCCAACCGGACATCAACGAAGAACAGACCCACAGACTGCTCAGGCCCAGGCCCCCGGCGGTACGTCCTCAGAGACTCGTTCATCTGCGGAACGTCCGATGTCCATCCCGATGTTCACTGGGACGTCGGGTCCGGGAGACGTGCGCCCGTTCGCAGTCGCGAGATCAGGTAGGGGGCGAACGGCGTGCACGACGAACCCTCTGCCCTCTGGCAAGCGGCGCTGAAGGTTCTCTCCACGCAGGTTTCCCGCGCGAACTACGACACCTGGCTGGACGGCACGGTGGGCGTCCGCCTGGACGGTGACGAAGTGCTCATCGTCGGCACACGGTCCGAGTTCGTGACCGAGTGGCTGCACAAGCGCCTGCGCCCCGCCATCCTCCGCACCCTCGCCGAGATCAACGGCACCGAGCTGGACATCCGCTTCGAGCCCCTGCGCCCGGAGGAGGGCGCCGTGGCCGCGCTGCACTCCCCCGCTGGCGAGGCACCTCGGGCGGCGCAGCAGCGTCCCCGCCTGCGGGAGCGCTACACCTTCGCGAACTACATCGTGGGCCCGGGCAACCGCCTCGCGTTCGCGGCCGCGGAGGGCACCGCGCGAGAGCCAGGCCGCCTCTACAACCCGCTGTTCATTTACGGCGCCGCCGGCCTCGGCAAGACTCACCTGCTGCACGCCATCGGCCACTCGCTCATCGAGAAGGGCCAGCACGTCGTCTACCTGAGCGCGGAGGCGTTCACCAATGCCCTGATCACCGCGATCCAGGGACGCAAGATGGACGACTTCCGTGGGCGCTACCGCTCCGCGGACGCGCTCCTGATCGACGACATCCAGTTCATCGCCGGCAAGGAACAGACGCAGGAGGAGTTCTTCTACACCTTCAACGAGCTCTACGAGGCCGGCCGCCAGATCGTCATCACCTCCGACAAGAGCCCGGCGCACATCGCGCAGCTGGAGGACCGCCTCCGCACCCGCTTCGAGTGGGGCATGATCGCGGATCTGCAGGCGCCGGACATGGAGACGCGCGTCGCGATCCTGCGGCACAAGGCCGCGGAGCAGAACATCCGCGTCCGGGACGACGTCCTGCACGCGATCGCCGCGCGGTTCAAGAACAACATCCGTGAGCTGGAGGGCTCCCTGACGCGCGTGGTCGCGTACTCCCGCCTCACGGGCGAACCGCTCTCGCCGGACGTCGTGGCGTCCGCCCTGGCGTCGCTGGAGACCAACGAGCCGAAGCTCCCGCCCTCGCCTGACCTGATCATGGACATCGTCTGCCGCTACTTCGACATCGACCGCGAGGGGCTGCTCTCCGTGAGCCGTGAGAAACGCGTCGCCTACCCGCGGCAGATCTCGATGTACCTCATGCGTGAGTTGGCCCACCGCTCGCTCGTCGAGATTGGTCAGGCCCTCGGCGGGCGGGACCACTCCACCGTGCACCACGGTTGGCGAAAGATGGAGAAGTCGCTCGGGATCGACCCGGAGACGCGGCGCGACATCGCGAGCCTCCGCGAGATGATCGAGCAGTCGCGCCGCATCGCGTAGCGCGCCCCGACATCCGTCCGAGGACCTCGGACGCCCCTTATCCACTGATTCCGGTCGCTGTGGCTACCACGAAACTGCCCATTCAGCTCAACGATTGTTTTCGTGCTTCTGTGGACAAAGGGCCGCTGATCCGTGGATAGCTGTGGAGACTGTGCGCTTCTTCCGATCGCAACAGTTCGACGCGCAACGACCGTCCGCCGAAGATGGGGACTCATCCGCACACCACGCACGCATCGTACGAGGGCTACACACGCCCTCCCGAGTACGCTTGACCATGCGCAGCAAGGAGATCGTGCGGCCGTCCACACGATCCACACCACTACGATGACGACGATCTGATGAGGGGTGCCTCCCCTCGATGTGTGGAATCCTAGATTCAACATCCACACCCATCTGACCCCGACCCCCTACAGACAGCGGGCATGAACGCTCATGATCGACCAGATCGAACTCGAAGTTGCGGCCGGTGACGGCGGGGACGGTATCGTCTCCTTCCGCCGGGAGAAGTTCGCGCCGCGCGGCGGGCCGGACGGCGGCGACGGCGGTCGAGGTGGGAACGTCATCCTCGAGGCACAACGCCGCATGTCGACGCTGGACCGATACTCGGACGGGGGAGTGCGCCGCGCGGACTCGGGCGTGAAGGGTGGCCCCAACCAGCGCCGAGGCGCCTCGGGTGTGGCGCTGACGCTCCCGGTGCCGGTCGGCACGGTGGTGTACGACGCCGCGACCGGCGAGGAGCTCGGCGACCTCGCCGAGGACGGCGCGACGCTGGTGGTGGCGCGCGGCGGCCGCGGTGGCTGGGGCAACAAGCGCTTCGCGAACAGCACCCGCCAGGCGCCGAAGTTCGCGCAGCGCGGTTCGCCGGGCGACCGGAAACGGCTGCGGCTGGACCTCAAGCTCCTCGCGGACGTCGGCCTCGTGGGGCTGCCGAACGCCGGGAAGTCCACGCTGCTGACCTCGTGGAGCCGGGCGCGCCCGAAGATCGCGTCGTACCCGTTCACCACGCTGGAGCCGGAACTGGGCGTCGTCTACGTTGGCGACGACGCGTTCGTGGCGGCGGACATGCCGGGCCTCATCGAGGGCGCCAGCACCGGCGTCGGCCTCGGGCACGAGTTCCTCCGCCACATCGAGCGGACGCGTGTCCTCGTGCATGTGCTGGACATGACCGCGGACGATCCACTCGCGGACTGGCGGCTCATCAACCAGGAGCTCGCGGACTTCGGGCACGGCCTCGCGGAGAAGCCGCAGATCCTCGCGCTGAACAAGATCGATGACCCCGACGCGCAGGCTCACATCGAGCTGATCGAGGACGACCTCAAGTCCCTCGAGTATGCGGGCGAGCCGGTGCGCTGGTTCCCGATCTCCGCCGCCACCGGTGAGGGCACGCGCGAACTGGCGCAGCAGGCGTTCTGGCTCCTCCGCCAGGCCCAGGACGCGGAGGTCGAGGCAGCCGCCCGCGAGATCCCCGTCCTCACCCCGACACCCCAGCGCACCGGCCGCTACGAGACCTACCTTGACGACGAGGGGATGGCCGTCGTCGACGGTCCGACGCCCAACTGGCTCGCGCTCACCCTCGACCTCCACGACCGTGCGCCGCGCGAGGAGTTCTTCGGCCGCCTGAAGCGCATGGGCGTCCACCGGGCCCTGCGCCGCCTCGGTGTCAGCGATGGCGACATGGTCCGCGTCGGCGAGGTGGAGCTGCGGTGGGAGGAATGACCGAGGTCCCCGGAGGCGTCGAGGGTTCACGCGCGCCTCGGGTCGGCATGTACGGCGGCACCTTCGACCCACCCCACCGGGCGCACCTCGCGCTCGCCGAGGCGGCCCGCCGCTCACTCGACCTCGACCGTGTCGTGTTCGTGCCGGCGGGCGACCCCTGGCGGAAGCGCGACCAGCAGGTCACCCCGGCGCTGCTCCGGCTGGAGCTGGTGCGCGCCCTCGTCGCTGACCTCGCATGGGCGGAGGTGTCCGCACACGAGGTCGACCACGACGGCCCCTCCTACACCCACGAGACGCTCGAAGCGCTGATCCGCCCGGGCGAACAGTGGTGGTTCATCCTCGGGGCGGACGCGCTCGCGGACATGCCGCACTGGCGTGACCCGCAGCGCATCCTGGCGCTCTCCCGTCTCGCTGTGGCGCGCCGCCCGGACTCGCCCGACGAACTCCCCCCGCCCGAGGTGCAAGCCGCCCTGCCGGGCATCGAGGAGCGCCTGGACGTGGTGAAGATGCCACCCATGGACATCTCGGCGACCGAGATCCGCCGTCGCATCGCCTCGGACGAGTCGACCGAAGACCTCGTACCGCCTGCGGTCCGCCAGGTGATCGATGATCTCGGGCTCTACCGGGAGCCACGGGAGTAACGCCGCGCCCTCGATCCCACCTCGCTCGGATGGGACGATGGGAGCGTGAACACCGCATCGAGGTCCTCCAGCACGGTCCCGCAGCGCGCCGAGGAGTACGAGCGCTGGCTGCGCGGATCCAGCCTCTCCGCGTTCGGCTTCCGCTGGATGATGGGGCCCGGACAGTGGGCCGTGAACCTCCCGCTCTACCGCCTGCCGAAGAACCTCAAGCTCGATGCCTCGACGCGACTCCTCGACATCGGCTGCGGGCGCGGCAACGTTCTCCGGACGCTGGACGACCAGCTCGGCAGCGACGTACCGCCGGTCGGCCTCGATGTCTCGCGCGCGATGCTGGAGCAGGCCCAGCGCGACGAGGGCAATCCGCGCCGCTACGCCGGCTTCGTCCAGGGCTCCGCGACCGCGCTGCCGTTCCAGGACGGCTCATTCAACCTCGTGCTGTGCGGCCACCTCGTGAAGCACTTCGACGACGTCGACACGCTCGGGCTGTTCACGGAGATCCGCCGCGTGCTCTCGCCGGGAGGCCTCGGCGTCATCTGGGAGTTCGGCCCCACCGGCGACCGCCGCCTCGATGCCTGGAACGCCCGAGTGGTCGCGACCGGCGTGAAGCAACCCCGCCTCCGCTCGCAGCGCACCCTGAAGCGCCTCGCCACGGACGCCGGCTTCGAGTTCGTCCGCGACGCCGACCTCCGCCCCTTCCTCCTCCCCCCGATCCCCCGTTCGTCGATCCTCGTCGGCCGTCCGCCTGAGGGGTACAGCGCGAGGCCGTAGGCCGGTTCCTCTCCTCCGATTCGGGCCCCCTCGCCCGCGAAGCGGGAGAGGGTTGGGGTGAGGGTCCCCTCCGCCTTTTCCCTTGTTGCGCTCGGAACCGACGCCCAACCTCCGGCGTTATGGGACGCAGGAGGGTTGGCTCATGCTGCGCTCGCTGCTCGCACTCTGCGCCGTCGCCGCGCTCCCGCTCGCCCTCGTGGCCTGCGATGGAGACGCCGAGGGCGGTACACCCTCACCCATCGTCCCCACCGCCTCCCTGACGCTGACCGCGTCGTCCGAGGCAAGCGAGACCCCGGTCGCCGCCGAGGGCGACCGCCGCACCGGTGACCCTCAGCTGGACGCCATCATCGAGGCCGTTGAGGCGCGCGATGTCGCCGCCCTCGACGGGCTGGTGGAGTACCAGCAGATCGGCTGCACCTTCGCCCAGGGCCTCGGTGGTCCACCGAAGTGCGAGCCTGGCATGACCGAGGGCGACGAGATGCGGATGTTCCCCGTCGCCTCGTGCGAGGGGACGTGGACGCGGACGGCGACGCAGGTCCTCGGTTCGTTCGTGCAGGACACGCGCGGTCTCTACGCCGCCGCCGAACCGCTGGGCGACTCAAGTCTCGGCGGGGAGTGGCCCGTGGCGGACACGCTCCTCGTGTTCCACGTCGACGACACGGTGACGCCGGGCATCCGGCTCCACGTGGCGGACGGCCGGATCGTTGGCCTCTGGATCAATTGCGCGCCAGCAGACCCGTTGTCCGAGTTGCTCGAAGCTGGAATGACGGACGGAGCGAACGTGATCGCCGGTCCCTGGGACGAACCGATCGACGCACCAACCGCGCCTCCACCCTCGACGGGCGCCGAGGCCGTGGACAGCATCCTCGCTGCCGTCGCGCGCTACGACGCCGTCGCCCTCCGCGAGTCTGCGCTGCGAGCGATGGGGGACCTCCCGCCCGCCGAGTGCGAGGAGCCGCCGCTGCAGGGACCGGGCGGCGTCGAGTGCGACCCGAAGAACGGCGAGGTCGCCGGCGACCCCGTCTCTGTCTTCCCGATCGCGCACTGTGAGGGCGTGCTGGAGCGCGATCCGATGGACCCGATCCGCGGCTTCCTCAACGGCGCGCCCGTGCTGCACGCAGTCGCCGAAGCGCCCTCGGAGCCCTCGCCGTCGGAGCTGTACCCGCACGGCGCCTACTGGCTCGTGTACGAGCTGCCGGGGCTCCCGGACGGCACCGGTGAGGGTGTCCGCCTCCACGTCACCGCCGAGGGCGACCTGACCGCGATCTGGTACGGCTGCGCCCCACCGCTCGAGGAACTACTACAGTACGAGGGCCAACCCCTCCCCGAGATCGAGGTCACCCAGGAGTAGCCCCGTGCGCCGCCCGCTCGCCCTCACCGCGCTGTGCTCCGTCCTGTTGCTCGTCGCATGCACCGACGACGCTGACGTGACGTCCTCAGCGACCGTCACGGCGACCGCTACGGCCGAACTGACGCCAACCTCGACGGCATCGGCTATCGGCTCTCCCACTCCCGAGGTGACCTCCACCTCTCCAGCCGGTCCGCGGCGGACGGGTGATGCCTCCCTCGATGCGATCATCGCGGCGGTCGAGCGCCGGGATGTGGAGGCGCTCGATGGGTTGGTCGAGTACGTAGAGATCGAATGCCTCGCCGAGCCGGAGATGTCGTGGCATCCCCGGTGCGAGGAGGGCGAGCGCGAGGGGACCGTGGTGCCCGGATTCCCGCGAGGCGCTTGCGAAGGCAGTCTCGTCCGGAACGCCACCGAGGAGGTCGTCCGGTTCGCGCAGGGCACCGATGGGTTCTGGGCCGCCCTCGATACGCCGGATGACTACCGCGCCGGTCGGCCGTGGGTGAGTGGTGACACCTTGCTGGTGTTCCACAACGTCGCCGTGCTGAGCCACGGGGCGGAAGACCACGCGGTGTTCCTCGAGGTGCGCGAGGGCCGGATCATCGGCACGGGGGCCGCGTGCGTCGGACCTCTCGATGAATTGCTCGAGGCTGAGCGGGGCCTGACGGTGACTGCGGGGCCGTGGCACGAAGCGGAGCCCGAGCCGGATGGGTCGTCTCCCGCGACCGGGATAGCTCCCGTCGATGATGTCCTTCGGGACGTCTGGACCGGCGATCATGCGGCGCTGGTCGCTCGGGCTGCTCGTGGCATGGAGCAGCTCCCGAGGATCTCCTGCCGTGACGAAGACTTGAACTGGCTGGACTGGCCTGACTGCCGTATCGCCGCCAATCAGGACGAAGACGCCCTGGTGGTCGCGTTCCCGATCGTCGACGAGTGCATCGCGAGCTTCGTACGCGACCCGCGGGAGATCGTCTCCACGTTCCTGTCACGGGCGCCCTCGCTGCTCTCCGTCCACGAAGGTCTCCAGCCGATCGGGGACGTCCGGCTCGATCCCGCGTTCTTCGCCGGTGCGTACTGGCTGGTGTTCGAGTCACCACCCGGTCCGGGTGAGTTCACACGGCCCGGCTCTCGCCTCGCGGTCTCCGAGGATGGCGCCATCGTGGGCGTGCAGATCGCCTGCAGAGGCATCCCGGCCGAACTTGGCCGCTGGGATGGTGCACCTCTTCCGGAAATCGAGGTCCGCGAGCCGTAGCTTGGGGGCTCAGTACCCCGGCGGGCGAGGGCTGTGCTGCTCGGTGTTCTCGAGGTCGAAGGACATGCGGACGCGCGCCTCTGGACCGGCGGAGGTGACGGCCCAGTCGCACATCGCGGCCAGCTCGCGGAGGCGCGGGGCGAGGTGCTCGTACCCCACGACGATCGGGGTGAGGGCGGCGTCCGGGTGCTCCCAGTGATCCGCGATCGCGCGCACGCACTCGGCGAGGGCTGACGCGGGCTGCCAGGACTGTTCGAGCTCCATGCGGTCCTGCGGCGTCTCCACGTTGCGGTCGGCGTACTTGTAGATCGGGCGCAGGTCCACCTTGAGCTGGCGTCGGAGGTGAGACGCGGCCTGCGCCAGTTCGTGGCTGCCGCCCATCTCGGCGCTGTACGCCCAGGAGATGAAGAACAACACGATCGCCGGGTCGTCCGAGAAGTCGAGCGGGCACGCCTCGTCGAGGTCGAACTCGACGAAGAAGCGGTTGGGCCAGCTCTTCTCGGTGGTCATCGGCGGTGGCCCTCGATGTGGGTGAGGGGCGCCCATCCCCCCGGCCCCCTTCCCTTGCCGGGGGAGGGGGCTTCCGGAGTTCTGCTAAGTCCCACGCTAGATGTCGAGGTTGGCCTCGAGGGCGTGGGTGGTGATGAACTTCTTGCGGGGGGCGACGTCGTCACCCATCAGGGTGTTGAACAGCTCGTCCGCGAGCTCCGCGTCGGTGACCTCCACGCGGAGGAGCTGGCGGTTCGCCGGGTTCATCGTGGTGTCCCACAGCTGCTCGGCGTTCATCTCGCCCAGGCCCTTGTAGCGCTGCATGCTGACGCCCTTGTCGGAGTGCTCCTTGAAGTACTCCTCGCGGGCGCGGTCGTCGAACAGCCAGGTGGTGTTACGGCCGCGCGTCACGGAGTACAGCGGCGGCTGGGCGATGAACAGGTGGCTGTCCGCGATCACCTCCGGCATGAAGCGGTAGAAGAACGTAAGGAGCAGCGTCCGGATGTGGGCGCCGTCCACGTCCGCGTCCGTCATGATGATGATCTTGTGGTAGCGGAGCTTCGCGGCGTTGTATTCCTCGCCGAAGCCGGTGCCCAGCGCAGTGATGATGTTCCGGATCTGCTCGTTCTCGAGCATCTTGTCCAGGCGGGCCTTCTCCACGTTGAGGATCTTGCCTCGCAGCGGGAGCACCGCCTGGTTGCGCCGGTCGCGCGCCGCCTTGGCCGAGCCGCCGGCCGAGTCGCCCTCCACGATGTAGAGCTCGCACTTCTCGGGGTCGGTCTCGGAGCAGTCCGCGAGCTTGCCGGGCAGGTTGGACCCCTCGAGGACGCCCTTCCGCTGCACCAGGTCGCGGGCCTTGCGGGCAGCCTCGCGGGCGCGCGCCGCGGTGAGGGACTTCTCGATGATCCTGCGGGCGATGCCGGGGTTCTCCTCCAGCGTCTGCGAGAGCGCGTTGCCGACGGCGCCCTCCACGATGCCCTTCACCTCCGGGTTGCCCAGGCGGGTCTTCGTCTGGCCCTCGAACTGGGGCTCGCCGATCTTCACGGAGATCACGGCCGCCAGGCCCTCGCGCACGTCGTCGCCGCTGAGGTTGGCGTCGTTGTCCTTCAGGATCTTCGCCTTGCGTGCGTAGTCGTTGAGCACGCGGGTGAGCGCCGTGCGGAAGCCGGTGACGTGGGAGCCGCCGTCGATCGTCTTGATGACGTTCGCGAAGGAGTGGACCACCTCGCCGAAGGAGTCGTTGTACTGGAGCGCGACCTCCACGGCCGCCTCCTCCGTCTCGTACGCGACGTAGATCGGATCCGGGTGCAGGGCCGTGCGGGTGCGGTTGAGCTGCCGGACGAACGCTTGGATGCCGGAGTCGAAGTAGAACGAGCGCTCGCGGCCGTCATCGCGCAGGTCGATGAACTGGATCATCAGGCCCTTGGTCAGGTAGGCCATCTCGCGGAAGCGCTGGGCCAGCACGTCGAAGTCGTAGTCCAGCGTCTCGAACATCTCCGAGTCCGGCATCCACGAGATCGTGGTGCCGGTGTCGTTCCGATCGACCTTGCCGGTCTTCCGCAGCTCGTTCTGCGGGACGCCTCGCGAGTAGTCCTGCGACCACAGCGCGCCGTCCTGCTTCACCTCGACGTGCATGGACTCCGAGAGCGCGTTCACCACGGAGGCGCCCACGCCGTGGAGGCCACCCGAGACCTTGTACCCGCCGCCGCCGAACTTCCCGCCGGCGTGCAGGACGGTGAGGACCGTCTCCACCGCGGAGAGGCCGGTCTTCGCGACCTTGCCCACGGGGATGCCTCGACCGTTGTCGATGACCTCCACGGAGGAGTCCGGCCGGATCGTGACGATGACCTTGTCGCAGTACCCGGCCATCGCCTCGTCGACGGCGTTGTCGACGATCTCGTAGATGAGGTGATGGAGGCCGCGCTGGTCGGTCGACCCGATGTACATGCCGGGCCGGCGTCGGACTGCCTCGAGACCCTCCAGTACCTGGATGTTGTCGGCGGTATACGTGGATGCCGCCGCCTTGCTGGCCTTCGAGGCTGTCGTCGTCATGTAGTCCCGTTCACTCGCGGCGTTTCGCGCCCGGCGAGGGCTCGCGATCCGTCCGTTGTGGTGTCCTCGATGGCCGCGCCGCATCCGCCGCGAGGAGGCTGGCAGGAGCGCGAGATCGAGCATTGCTGGAACGTCCCCGGGGAGTCGGTGGAGCCCGTTCCAGTCCTATGAAATTGTACCACGATCTGCCCCAGAATCCCGCGTGTTTTCAGGCGATCACGGGTGTGATCCAGCTCCTCCCGGAGGGTGGTCGCACGGTTGTGCAATGACCCTGGATCCGCCCTCGGAGGGTTCTCTCGCTACCCTGCTGTGCATGAGCGAACCACCCGAGATCACCCTGCGTCCGATCGGTGTCGTGCGGAACGGGGAGCACGATGTCGCCCTGTGGGACTGGTCGCGCGTCGAGTCGCGCGTGGAGCTGGGCGCGGAGTTCGAGGATCGACTGCTGGGGTTGGCGGACTACTCGCATGTGATCGTGGTGGGGTGGATGGACCAGTTCCCGTCCGAGTACCTCGAACGGGCGAGGGCGTACCCGGCGGGGGATGAGCGACTGCCGCTGCAGGGGGTCCTGGCGCTGCGAGGCGGGCGGCCGAACCCGGTGAGTGTGACGGTGTGCGAGCTCCGCAAGGTGGAGGGCGCGACCCTCGTGGTGCGCGGACTCGACCTGGTGGACGGGACGCCGGTGATCGACGTGAAGCCCTACATCGCGCACTACGACTCCGTGCCGAAGGCGAAGATCCCGAAGTGGGCGGGCGGCTGATGGGCCGCGTCTCGCGCGGACTCGGGATCCCGCGGTCCTCTGGCGGGCGGTTGCAGGCCGGGCGGACGGGGCTGGAGGAGCAGGCGACGGGCGGGAGGCTGGAGGGCCCCGCGCGGAAGCCGCCCACGAAGCGCCAGCTCGACGCAATCTACGCGGCGCTGCTGGAGGTCTACGGCCACCAGCAGTGGTGGCCGACCGCGTCCGAGGACCCCGAGGAGCAACGGTTCGAGATCTGCCTCGGGGCGATCCTCACCCAGAACACCTCCTGGCGCGGCGCCGCGAGCGCCCTCGCCAACCTGCGCGCGGCGGGATTGCTCGACGCTGCCTCGATCCTCGAGACGCCGCTCGATGTCCTCGGCGAGCTGGTGCGGCCGTCCGGGCACTTCAACGTGAAGGCGCGCAAGCTCCACGCCTTCTGCGAGACGGTTGTCTTCGACGGGGCCGGCTCCGTCGACACCCTCCTGGAGGGCGAGCCCGACGAGGTACGCGAGCGCCTGCTTGCGATCTGGGGGATCGGGCCGGAGACGGCGGATGCGATGACGCTCTACGCGGCGCGGAAGTCGACGTTCGTCGTGGACGCGTACGCCTACCGCATCTTCGAGCGCCTCGGATGCCCTCCCGGTGCGCGGAAGTACGACGTCTACCGGGAGTTCTTCCTGGGGCGCCTCGGTCCTGACGTGACGGTCCTCAACGAGTGGCACGCGCTCCTCGTGCGGCACGGGCAGCAGACCTGCACGAAGTCGCGTCCCCGATGCGAGGGCTGCCCGCTGCTGCGCCGTTGTGCGTTCGGCCGCGCCGAGGTGCAGCGCGGCTGACGCTCGCGATCTGCGAACTGCGCAGTATGTGAGAATCATCGCAATAGTCTGGTGTGACGCTTCACACACTTGCGCCGGCCTCGTTGATCCCTGACCGTCGAGTCGGCGAAAGGGGGTATGCGAAGTGTCTCGTTGGATTCAGAATCCCGCCCTTCGCATCGCTCTCCTCTATTTCGCGGTCGCGTTGCCGTGGGTGTTCTTCACCGACCTTCTGATCCGGTCGCTTTCGGTGTCTGCGGCGACCCAGGACCTCCTCAACTCGCTGAAGGGCGGCGGGTTCGTCGTCGTCACGACCGCGCTCCTGTACGTCGGCGTCTCGCGCGTGGTGGCTTCCGCGGACGCCGCGAGGGAGCGCGCGGAGCGGAACGAGGCGCAGTTCCGCGCGCTGGTGTCGTCCATGGACGACGTCGTCTTCGTCACGGACCGGGAGATGCGGTTCACGGAGCTCCTCGGACCGGCCGCCACGCCCGAGGACCGCGACCGGATGCTGGGGCGGACGGCGCTGGAGCTGTTCGGGCCGGACGTGGGACGCGCGTACATGCAGGTGGGTGAGCGCGTGCTGGCGGGCGAGACGATCTACCTGGACTGGTTCGCCGACGCGGCGCCGATGTCCTTCCCCGTGCGCTCGGATGTCACCTCCATGCGCATCGCGGTCGCCCCGCTGCATGACGCCTCCGGCGAGATCACGGGCGTGGTCGGGGTCGGGCGGGACACCAGCCGTCTCAACGACCTGGAGCGCGAACGCGAGCAGGCCGAGAGCCACATCTCCTTCCTCGTGAACTACGACCAGCTCACCGGCCTGCCGAACCGCGCGCTGGTGGAGGCGCGACTGGGCGAGGCGGTCGCCGTCGCTCGACGGGAGCGTCATGGCGCGGCCGTCTACCTGCTGAACGTCGACAACTTCAAGGACATCAACGATTCGCTGGGGTACGAGGTCGGCGACGAGGTGCTCCGCGCGGTCGCGGACCGCCTTCGCGCGCTCGCCGGGCCGGAGGATGCCCTCGCGCGGCTGGGGGGCGACGAGTTCGCGTTCGTGCGACGGCTGCCGGAGGGCGCGCACGACCCTCGGCTGTTCGCCGGTGACATCCTGCGGGCCTTCCGCTTGCCGATGCGGGCGGCCGGACAGCAGATCTACCTCACCGCCTCCATCGGTATCGCGCTCTTCCCGGACCACGGCGACTCGCCGGAGCTGCTCCTGCGCTCCGCGGACACGGCGCTGAACGCGGCGAAGGCAGGACCGGACTCGCAGTACGAGATCTTCCACCGAAGCATGGCGCAGGCCTCCGGCGAGCGGCTCGCGCTTGCCAACGAGCTGCGGCTCGCCCTCGAGCGCGGCGAGCTGTCGGTGGCGTACCAGCCGATCGTGTCCGCGAAGGATGGGCGCATCGTCGCCTTCGAGGCCCTCGCGCGGTGGCACAGCCCGACGCGGGGGACGGTCTCGCCCACCGTCTTCATCCCCCTCGCGGAGCGCGCCGGCCTCGTCGACAACCTCGGGCGGTTCGTGCGCCTGGAGGCCTACCGCTGGCTGCGAGAGTGCCACGCCGCCGGGTTCACCGACGTGCTGATCGAGGTCAACGTCTCCCCGTACCACTTCCGTCGCGGCTCGATCAGCCGCCTCATCTCGGAAACGCAGGAGGCAGGCCTCGACCCGCGGTACGTGGTGCTGGAGATCACGGAGGGCGCCCTCGTCGAGACGCTCGAGTCCGCCGAGGGGCTCCTCGACGACCTCCGCGCGCACGGTTTCGGCCTCGCCGTGGACGACTTCGGGACCGGCTACTCCAGCCTCACCTACCTCGCGAGGCTGCCCGTGACCGTGGTGAAGATCGCGCAGGAGTTCGTCCGCGGCTCCGGGTCGCACGGCAACCGCGCCATCATCGAGACGGCGCTCGAGCTCGCCCGCCGGCTCGGCTACCAGACCGTCGCGGAAGGCGTGGAGTCCGAGGCGGAAGCAGACTACCTCCGCGAGGCGGGCGTGGACTGCTACCAGGGCTACCTCTACGGCCGCCCGCTCCCGCCGGCCGAGGCGCTCCGCTGCCTGACGGACAGCCGAGGCGCGTAGTCCAGCGCAATCGCCGTGGGTTCGGCTTCTGACCCCCTCGCCCGCGGAGCGGGAGAGGGTTGGGGTGAGTGTCTGCTCCGAGACTGCGTCGCGTGGACTGTCAGATGTGGGTGTGCCAGAACAGACCCTCACCCCCCGCCCTCTCCCGCTCCGCGGGCGAGGGAGCCCCGAGGATCGGGCGAGGTGCCAGCCCCCGCGTTTGCTGCTCTGGCGCTGGCACTACAGACTGGTCGGCGCGCGGATCGCGCGTTCAGGGAGCCCTCATGGACCTCGGCATCATCGGCAAGGCGCGGAGCGGGAAGACGTCCGTCTTCAACGCGGTGACGCGCGGGACGGCGCAGGTGGGCGCGTACTCCGCGGGGAACGAGCCCAACGTCGGCGTGGTGAAAGTGCCGGACGAGCGCGTCGAGGCTCTCGTCGGGGTGTTCACGCCGAAGAAGACGACCTACGCCGAGATCCGGTGGGTGGACTACCCGATCGATGGCTTCGGAACCGAGGGGCCCGGCCGCCAGTTCGTGACGGAGCTGGCGAAGGCGGACGCCCTGGTCCACGTGGTGCGGGCATTCGAGGATGACTCCGTTCCGCACCCAGAGGGCTCCGTCGACGCGCATCGCGACATCGACGCGCTGAACCTCGAACTCACCTTCGTCGACCTCGGCCTGATCGAGCGGCGGCTGGCCCGCATCGACCAGGAGATGAAGTCGATGAAGGCGGCGGACCGCGCGGGCGTCGAGGCCCACCGCGAACTCCTCGGACGGTTGCAGGCGCACCTCGAGTCGGGCGAAGGCCTCCGCTCGATGTCCCTGACCGACGCCGAGGACAAGGAGCTGCGCGCCTACCAGTTCATCACCATGCTCCCCGTCCTCCTCGTCGTGAACATCGGCGAGGATGACCTCGGGCGGGCCGGGGAGATCGAGGCGGAGTTCGTGGCGCGCTACGGTGCGGACGGCGTCGCCGTCGCTGCGCTCTGCGCCAAGATCGAAGCGGAACTCGCGCAGATGGACACGGAGGAGGCGGCCGCCTTCCGCGAAGACCTCGGTCTGCCGGAGGACTCCCCCCGCGACCGCGCCATCGTCGCCGCCTACGAACTCCTCGGCGTCCACTCTTTCCTCACCGCCGGCGAGGACGAGGTCCGCGCCTGGACCGTCGCGAAGGGCGCCACCGCCCCCGAGGCCGCCGGCCGCATCCACAGCGACCTCGAACGCGGCTTCATCCGCGCGGAGGTCGCGTCCTGGCGCGACATGGTGGACGCGAAGGGCTCGATGGCTGAACTCAAGAAGGCGGGCAAACTCCGCACCGAGGGCAAGACCTACGTCGTCCAGGACGGCGACGTGATGAACATCCTGTTCAACGTGTAGCGCCGAGCCGCCCGCTCCCCTCGCTTCTCATTCCGGTTCTGGCCCCCTCTCCCGGTTCCGGGAGAGGGCTGGGGTGAGGGCCTGCCGGATCTGGTTCGCCAGCTGTTCGCGAGGGTCGCGCGGGAGGGCCCTCACCCCCGGCCTCTCTCCCGAAACCGGGAGAGGGGAGTCGGAAGCGGAACGCACCGGACGTATGATTCCCCGCGGAGGCTCATCCGATGCCGGACGACCGAGTCGCGATCATGCAGGCGATCGAAGAGGCCCTCGCGGGGGGGACTCGTGTCGTCGTCGCGACGGTGGTCGATGCCGGGGCGGGCACCCTCGCGCCCGGCGCGAAGCTGCTGCTCTCGGCGGACGAGCGCACGCTCGGGACGCTGGGTGGGGATGCCCTCGACGAGGGGATCGCGAACCTGGCGCGAGAGATGCTGACCACGGTGCCCCGCGTCACGATGCAGACGATCTACGTCTCGCCGGATGGCGGGCTGTCGGAGCGACGTTCGCAGGCCGGCGTCGACGACGCCGAGGTGATGCTCCAACTGTTCGAGTCGCCCTCGCGGCTGGTCGTGGTGGGGGGCGGGCACGTCGGCCATGCCCTCGCGACGATCGGGGAGATCGCCGGGTTCGCCGTCACCGTGATCGATGACCGCGAGGAGTTCGCGAACCGCGACCGCTTCCCGATGGCGGAGCACGTGATCTGCGCGGAGGTGGAGGACGCCCTCGATGGGCTCGAGTTCGACCCGAACACCTACGTCGTGCTCGTCTCCCGCGGGCATCGCGTGGACGAGGAGGCGCTCCGCCACTCGGTCGGGCGCGGTGCCGCGTACGTGGGGATGATCGGGAGCCGCCGCCGCACCGGCACGGTGCTCCGGCACCTGCTCGAGGAAGGCCTCGACCGGGACGCCCTGGAAGCGGTGTCGACGCCGATCGGCCTCGACATTGGCGCGGAGACGCCCGAGGAGATCGCGATCTCGATCCTCGCGGAGGTGATCATGCTGCAGCGGGGCGGGAGCGGGGAGCGCATGCGCGCGGGGCGCCGCTCGATCGCCGCGCTCGAGGTGGATGGCGAGGCGGAGTCGATGCCTTCGGACGGGTGAGCGGCACAGGAGCCTGCGCGAGGTACCGGGAGCGAACCGCCGCCAGGATGAGCGCACGGTGCGCTGTGGGCGTCAGGGATGCCAGAATTGGACACAAAGAAAACACAGCCTCCACGCAAGGGGGAAATCGGCTGTGCTATGCTCCGGCTCGGCAGCGGTTTTGGGACGGGCCTCGATCTACCGGGGTTTGAGGCTTCATCACCGCCGCAGCCAGGTTCCCTCTGGGGCACGGAGGCCGAGCAATCGGCCTCCGTGCTTTTCTGCTCATAGAGGGATACGCACGGGACCTCGATCTGGATCTCTCGGATCGCCCGAGATTCTGACAATCTTCGGCTCCCAGCCCCGCGTGCCGCCTTCCCGCCAGCGTTATGATCAGCGCCGGAGGGTACCCACGTGTCGCTCGACGTCTATCGCGAGATCCGGGAAGCCATGCAGAGCGGCGAGTCCCGCGTGCTGGCGACGGTGTCCTCCACGCGCGGATCCACGCCGAGGAAGGCGGGGGCCTCCATGCTCCTGCGCCCGGATGGCACGTTCAGCGGCACCATCGGCGGCGGCTGTGGCGAAGCCGAGGTCTGGCAGGAAGCCATGGAGACGATGCGGGACGGGAAGCCCCGCGTGGTCGTCGTGGACCTGACGGAACCGGTTGAGGGCGAAGACAAGATCTGCGGCGGCGTGATGCACGTCTTTGTGGAACGAGTCTCCGCCGGGGGCTAACGTCCGTCCTTCGGGTTGCCCGCACACTCATCGATTCTCGGCTGTCCGAGGTTCCTGCGAGGTTTCGGGCATCCGCGGAAGTAGTACGGGGCGTACTCTGTACGCACGGCCTCGTCCGCTCCCGAGGTTGAGGTGGTCAGACGGCCGCCCGCCGGGTCTGAGATCCACGGCGGCGCCGAGAGGGGACACGGTCATGATCGGTAGCCTGGGTTGGCAGGAGCTCCTGATCATCCTGGTCATCCTCGCCCTGCTCTTCGGAGCGTCGCGAGTGGCTGACCTGGGTGGTGCGCTGGGCCGCGGTATCCGCGAGTTCCGCAGTGAGGCGCGCGGGTCCGAGGACGAAGAGTCCGCCGATCAGCAGAAGCCGAAGGACGAGACGACTTCCTCGCCGCCCTCTAACACCTAGTTCCAGTACCAGCCTGACATCGCGGCGGGCGCCATGGGGCGCCCGTTTCGCGTGCCTGCGCTCCTTCCACGTTCCGCCTCTGACCCCCTCTCCCGGTTTCGGGAGAGGGCGGGGGGTGAGGGTCCCTTCCGACACCCACGCCCGAACTGACCGAAGCAGATTCGGAACAGACCCTCACCCCAACCCTCTCCCGCTTCGCGGGCGAGGGGGTCAGAGGCGGAGGGTGTCTCCCGCTTGTCCTCAGGCGAAGCGTGGCGAGCGCCGGCGGGCGACCTCCGCCGCGGCGCGGTGCGCACGCGACTCGAGGACGTCCTCGAGCGGGGCGAACGAGGGCATCACACCCGTCCGATGTTGCACCGCGCGCGCGAGCAGCCAGTCCAGCAGGCGCGGGTTCTTCGGCAGCACGGAACCGTGGAGGTACGTGCCGATCGCGGATCCGTGCACGACGCCCTCCGTGCCGTCCGCGCCGTTGTTGCCGTGGCCGTACTCGACGCGCGCGAACGGCGTCGCGGTCGGGCCGAGGTAGGTGCGGCCGCCGTGGTTCTCGAAGCCGACGACGGCGCCGACCTCGGGCAGGGTGGAGGTGACGAGGATGTCGCCGATGCAGCGCTCCTGGCCGGGCCCGGGTGCGACCGTGGTGACGTCGAAGACCTCGGCGCCCGGGAGCTGCTCGCCAGACGTGTCGCGGTACCAGCGCCCAAAGAGCTGGAAACCGCCGCACACTGCGAGCATCGCGACGCCCTCCTCGGCCCAGGCTCGCAACGCGGGGCCGTGGGCGGCGAGCTCTTCCGCGATGCGCCGTTGCTCGCGGTCCTGGCCGCCCCCGATCAGCACGAGGTCGGCGGACTCCGGGAGGGCGTCGCCCAGGCTGGCGGCGATGACCTCGATGTTGAGGTTGCGGAGGGCGGCGCGGTGCTGCACCGCGAGTACGTTGCCGCGGTCCGCGTACACGTTCATCACGTCGTCATAGAGCGACAGGACGCGGATCGGTCCGGCGTTCGGAGCGTCCGAGGTCACGACGGGTCCTCCCAGTACGAGCCGACCCCGGCGCGGCGCGCGACGGCCTCGCGCACGTCGATCATCGCGGTGTAGGTCGCGATCACGTCGAGCGTGCCGCCCGAGGGTGTGCGATCCAGTGCGGCGTCGAGGGCGTCCTCGGTCTCTGCGATCACCGCGGCAGCGGTCATGCCGCCGATGGCGAAGCGGAGGGCCATGTCATCGGCGCGGTCGCCGGCGCAGACGAGCGAGCCGATCTGCGGAGCCAGTCGTTCGAGGTCAGCGTCGTAGATCCAGGACACGTCCTTTCCGTCCTGGATGCCGTCGTTGAGCATCGCGAGCAGGTGCTTCGGACCGTCCGAGGCGATCAACGCGCGCACGATCTCATTGAGTCCGGCGGGGTTCTTCGCCAGCCAGATCCGGATGTGGCGCCCGTCCACCTCGAAGCGCTCTTGCCGGCCGAACGCGGGGCCTGCCGCCGCGATCGCCCGCAGGGCCACGTCCGCCGGCGCGCCCAGCGCGTGCGCTGCCGCGAGCGCCGCGAGGGCGTTCGTCACCGAGTACAGGCCCGCGGTCGGCACGCGGAGCGAGAGGCACGCGTCGCCGATGCGGACCTCCACGTCGCTGCCCTCCGCGTCGAGCCGGACCGCCGAGGCGGCGATGTCCGGCCTCGCGCGGTGGCGTCCGCAGGCCGGGCAGGACCAGTGGCCGACGTGCCCCATGAACTGCCGCTCATGGTGGAGGCGCGACCCACAGCGGCAGAACCGCGCGTCGGAGGCGTGCTCGCCGCCGGGCAGCGCGACGCCCTCGTCGTCGATGCCGAACCAGACGACGCGTCCCGGCGCGTCCTCCGCGAGGAGGGCGACCGACGGGTCGTCCGCGTTCAGCACGAGGGTTGGCGCCCACTCCTCGCGGGTCGCCTCCGCCTCGGAGGGGAGCATCGCCGCCCAGCCCTCGGCGACGGAGTCGATCTCCCCGTACCGGTCGAGCTGGTCACGGAACAGGTTGAGGAACACCGCCACGCGCGGACGCAGCCGCCCGAACACCGTCGGCAGCACCGCCTCGTCCACCTCGTAGATGCCGAGGCGTCCCGCGCGGCGCTCCACCTCGCCGGTCGCGCCCGCGGAGTCGACCAGCGCCGTCACCAGCCCTCGGGCGAGGTTCGAGCCGGAGCGGTTCGTCAGTGGCTCCCAGCCCGCCTCGCGCGCGATCGCAGCGAGGAGGTGGGTGGTGGTCGTCTTGCCGTTGGTGCCGGTCACGGTCACGGCGCCGAGCCCCGGCAGCCTTCCGGCCGCCTCGATCAGGTCGGGCGCGAGCGTGCCCGCCACGAGCCCCGGCAGCGCCGTCCCCCCGCCCCGCCCGAGTCGCCTCGTAGCGTCGCGCGCCACCCGCCCCGCGAGCAGCGCGGCGCGCTGCCGGATCGAGGCGCCGGGGGCGTGTGTGGAGCGAGGTGGGGTGGGCACGAGAGTGATTGTCTCATCTGACTTGCCGCTCGCCCTCTCCGGTTCTGGCCCCCTCTCCCGGTTTCGGGAGAGGGTTGGGGTGAGGGCCGTTCCGGATCAGGTCCACGAGTATCCTCGGTGGTCACTCATTCGCCCGCCGGAGGGCCCCTCACCCCCGCCCTCTCCCGAAACCGGGAGAGGGGGCCAGAGGTCAGAAGCGGAGTCGGGGCAGGTGAGAGCGCCCGCAAGGAATCACCACGCGGGACGCGGTATGCTTCCGCGCGGTCTGAGGTTCCCGCACCGGCAGCGCCCCATCGCGCGCCGAAGCGGCAGTAGAGAGGCCCCGCGTGGAGATCGTCCCTGGACTGCACCAGCTCAAGACGCCGTTCCCCGGACCGGCACTCCCCTACATCATGCCGTACGCGCTCCTCGGACCTGACAGCGTCAGCCTGGTCGACGCGGGGTTTGGGACGCCCGCAGCCACCGAGGCGATGACGGAGCAGCTTGCGCGCCTCGGGCGGGAGCCGAAGGACATCAAGCGGCTGTTCATCACGCACGCGCACCCGGACCACATCGGGATGGCGGGGTGGATCAAAGAGCAGTCGCCCGACGTGCAGATCATCATGCTCGAGCGGGAGTGGCAGTGGATCCAGGACCGCTGGATCGATGGCGAAGCGTGGACGCGGCTCTCGGACGGCTGGCTCGTGAAGCACGGCGTCCCGCAGGAGGAGATCGACGCGGCGCACGAGGCGGGTGCGCTGTCGCCGACCTCGCCCGCGGTGAAGGCCGGCGAGAAGGCCGCTGCACCGTCCTCGAACGGCGCGTCGGCGAACGGGAGCCGACCCGGTGGCGGCAACGGGAAGATGTTCGACTTCGGGACGCCGGTCCTGCTACAGGACGGGGACGTCGTCGAGTTCGATGGGTGGCGGCTGCAGGCGGTGTGGACGCCGGGGCATACCCCGGGCCACATGTGCATCTACGAGACCAACCACCGCTTGATGTTCACGGGCGACCACGTCCTGCCGTACATCAGCCCGAACGTCTCGCTCCACGCGGACCAGGAGGGCTCCAGCCCGCTGTCCGAGTTCCGCGACAGCCTCCGTAAGGTCGCGTCGTTCGATGTCGCCCGCGCCCTCCCGGCGCACGAGTTCACGCTCGCGGACCTCAAGGGGCGCTGCGACGTGCTGCTCCACCACCACGACGAGCGCCTCGACGAGGTGCGCGACGCGATCGGTGCCGGGCAGGTGTCCGCGCGGACGATCTCGCAGACCGTGAAGTGGAACACCGGGCCGTTCGACGACTTCAACATCTTCATGAAGCGCTCCGCTCTCGGCGAGACGCTCTCGCACCTCCGTCTGCTGGAGGACGAGGAGCGCGTGCGCCAGGTGACGACGACGATCGAGGGCGGTGACGACCGCATCCTCTGGGAGCAGATCGGCTAGCTCGAAGCAGCCACCGAGGCCGACCGCGCTGCAGTCATTCCCCGCATCCTCGTCCGCCGGTATGCTCCGGCGGACGGGGGTCGGGACGGACGTCTGATGCGGCGTACCCGACGAGGGTTTCTCGGGCTCATTTTGTCGGCGCCGGTTGCGGTCGCGGGTGCGGCCTGCCTCGGCGCGAGCGGGCGCGAGACCGTGGTCACGGTGAACGGCGGATCGCCCGCGCCGGCGGAGACGATCGCGGTCGCCACGGACGCGAAGACCGGCGCGCCGAACGTGGTGCAGTTCACGCCCACCCCGCCACCCTCCCAGCTCGACCCGGAGGACCTCCACGGCTTCGTCCTGCCGATCGACGGCGCGTGCCTGCCGTCGCAGGACACGCTGATGCCGAACTCCGCGCGCGACTACCGCAACGGCGTCAGCGAGGGCGTCGACTTCTACTTCGGCGACTCCTGCGTCGTGATCGAGCGCGGCACGCCGGTGATCGCGGCGTACGACGGCGTCGTGTTGCGGGCGGACCATCAGTTCCAGGAGCTGTTGCTCGAACAGTTCGCGGCGCTCGAAGCGCAGATCGAGAAGGATGGCGCCGCCGACGACGAGACGATGGACAAGTACCGGGGCCGGCAGGTCTGGATCGACCACGGCAACGGCGTGATCACCCGCTACTGCCACCTCAACTCGATCTCCGCCGAGATCGCGCCCGGCCTCCGGGTTTCGCAGGGACAGATGCTCGGCGGCATCGGCGAGTCCGGGACGCCCGAGTCCGTCACGGCCCCGGGCACGCAGCTGCACCTCCACTGGGAGGTGCGCGTCGACGACGGGTTTCTCGGCGAGGGGCAGGATCCGGACTCGGTGCGCTCGCTCTACCAGCGGCTGCAGGAGCCAGCGGAGGCCTGACCGTGCCCCTCGAGGACGTGCGTATCCGCGACGCCCTCCATCAGGACATCCCTGCGATCACGGCGCTGTACAACGCGTGGATCCCCACGCGCACGATCGCATGGACGGAGGCGCTCCAGACGATCGAGGAGCGCACGCGCTGGTTCGAGCGCCAGCGCGCCCAGGGCTTCCCGATCCTCGTCGCCGACATCGGAGGCGAGGAACGCGGCGAGGTGGTCGGGTTCACGTCGTACGGCCACTTCCGGGGCGAGGGGAAGTGGCCGGGTTACTCGACCACCGTCGAACACACCATCCACATCCGCGAGGACTACTGGGGTCGCGGCGTCGGCCGCGCGCTGATCGAGGGCCTCGTGGAGCGCGCTCGGGCGGCCGGGTTCCACGTCATGATCGGCGCCGTCGACGGCGAGAACGACGACTCCGTGCGCTTCCACGCCGCTCTCGGCTTCGTGGAGGTGGCGAGGATGCCGCAGGTGGGCCACAAGTTCGGCCGCTGGCTGGACCTGATCCTCATGCAGCGCACCCTCGACGACCGCGACCGGCCGTAGCGCTGCGTCGGACGGAGGGGGCCGGAGGAGGCGGAGGAGTACCTCACGCCACCCGACTCCGACTCGGGCGCTCCGAGTTCCGACCCCCTCTCCCGGTTTCGGGAGAGGGGGGGGTGAGGGGCCCTCCCTGGCGGCGACGATCGAGTGACCACCACGGATACGCGTGGAGCAGATCCGGAACGGCCCTCACCCCAACCCTCTCCCGAAACCGGGAGAGGGGGTCGGAGGCGGAGGGGGCCGGGAGCGGTGGGGTCTCTGTTCGCGCCGCCGAGGCCGCGAGCGGGTATCGTGAACGAGCACCACTCGCCCGGTCGGAGGTCTCGTTGTCCGCACTCGCCAGCGTGCTCGCGATTGAGCTGCCGTTCGACCCGAACATCACGGAGATCGGTGGGTTCCTCCTCACCTGGCACGGGCTGTTCACGGCGGTCGGGATCCTCGTGGGGGTGCAGCTCGCGCTGTGGATCGCGCGCAACACCAACTTCAACGAGGACGACGCGTACACCCTCGCGTTGATCGGTATCCCCAGCGGCATCATCGGGGCACGCCTGCTGTTCGTGGTCGAGCACTGGGACTACTACGGCCAGAACCTGGTGGACATCCTCGCGCTGACCGAGGGCGGCATCTCGATCTGGGGTGCGGTCCTCGGCGGGGTCGCCGGGCCGCTGGCGTTCGCGATCTGGCGCGGGTGGGACATCTGGAAGGGCCTCGACTGCGCCTCGGTGGGCCTCATCGCCGGCATGGGCATCGGCCGCATCGGCGACCTGATCAACGGCGAGCACCTGTCGAAGGCGACGGATCTGCCGTGGGGCGTGATCTACACGCACCCGGACTCGCCGGCCTTCGCGCACTCGATCGCGGTCGGCGCGCACCACCCTGCGACGACCTACGAGATGCTCGGCGACTTCGTGATCATGGGCATCGCGATCTACCTCGTGCTCGGGCCGCTGCGCCGCTGGCCGGGCCTCACGTTCTTCTTCTTCCTGATCTCGTACTCCGTAATGCGGTACTTCGTCTCGATGCTGCGACTCGACTCCGCGGATACGTTCTTCCTCGGCGTCACCGTCCCGCAGCTCGTGTCGCTCATCGTGATCGCGCTCTGCATCCCGCCGGTCGTCTACATCCTGCGTCGCGGCCCCGTCGAGGATCCCGCCGAGCCGCTGCCGCCGGGCCGCGTCCGCGTGAAGCAGGCGTAGCGCCGTGGCGAACACCTCGGAGGGGGTGGGCGGCTCCGGCGAACGAGGCGTCGCGCGCCCGGGCAGCAACGTGCCGGAGGCGATCCTCTACGTCACCACGGACTGCCACCTCTGCTCGGTGGCGCGCTCGCTCCTCGTCGCGGTGCAGCGCACGATCCCGTTCAACATCCGCACCGTGAACATCGATGGTGACGACGAGCTCGCGAAGCGCTTCGCCCTCGAGGTCCCCGTGGTGGAGATCGACGGCGAGATCGTGGCGCAGGGCCGCGTGGACGTGGAGCGCGTCCGCGCCGCCGTGAACGCCGCCCGCATCGCCTCGGTCCGTCGGGCCGCCACCGGCGAGTAGCGGCGCGTGAGGACGGCCTACCCACCGCGCCGCGATGTCACCCCGCGTCCGAGGTTGGGCAGCGCGACGCTTGCCCTTGCCGTAGCGGCTGGCCTCGCGATCGGCGCCGCGACGTTGCTCTTCCAGAAGCTGCTCCCCGGTGCGTGGAACCACCTGGCAAACTCGGGGGCGGTCTGGGTCGCCGGCGCCTTTGCGTTCACCGCGTGGCGTGCCAGGCACCCGAAGGAGGGTGCGATCCTCGGGGTCCTGGTGCTCATCGGTGCGGTGGTCGGCTACTACGGCTCTGCGATGTTGACCGGCGTCCAGGACGTCACTGCCCTGCGCGGCCCCGCGATCTGGTCCGGTGTCGCCCTCGTCGCGGGGCCGGTCTTCGGCGTCGCCGGCTTCGCCTACCGTCGAGGGCCGGCGGTCGTGCGAGTGGTGGCGGTCGCGCTGCTCGCGGGACTCTTCATCGCGGAGGCGCTCTACCTCCTCGCGGAGTTCTCCTACCTCGCGGAGGCGGTGGTCACGGGCGCGATCGGCCTCGGCATCCCGTTCGCCCTCGGCCGGTCCGATGTCGAGCGGCGCTGGACCGCCGGGGCGGCGGGCCTCGTCGGAGGTGCTCTCCTCGTGGTGCTGTTCGCGGTGTCGGCGATCGTGGACGCGCTCTTTCTCGCGTGACGCCGAGGAGTCCGGCGGCGGTGCGTAGCGGCTACCCGGCCCAGTCTGCCTCGGTCAGCCCGTCGG
>JALOAM010000024.1 GCA_023228765.1 Dehalococcoidia bacterium | reverse complement strand
GGCGTAGAGGAGGCCGCGGCGGTCGGGGGCGGAGACCTCGAGGACGGAGTAATCGCGGGAGGCGCGGTTGTCGAGGTGGACCTTCGTCTCGATGTCGGCGCGGCGCGGGGGCTGGGGGTAGGAGCGGCGTACCTCCGCGAGGCGCTCCTCGATATCGAACTGGCGCCGGGCCGCCCTCGGCAGCGCGTCGAGGATGCGCGCCCAGCGGCGGTCGTCGATGCCCGAACCCCCGTTGTTCAGGGCGTCCCCGACGTGCCAGACCTGGATCGCGACGCCGTCTGCGCGGGTGTAGGCGACACCGCCGAGCATGCTCGCGTTGAACCCGGCGAGCGTGCCGGCCACGTCCTGCAGGAGGCCCGGCCGGTCCGGCGAGACGAGCGTGACGCGGTCGATCTCGCCGAGGGCTTCGCGACGCGCGGCGGTGCCGCCCTCGGCGCGCGCGGCTTCCTCGATCAGGTCGATGTGGTCCGCCACGCGCTCGGGCGGCGTCGAGAGCAGGTACGTCGCGTCCAGCCCGGCGAGGTGGGCGCGCACGACCTCCGGTGGGACGCGGCCGGCGAGGGCCTCCGCGACCGCCTCGACGCTCGGGGCGCTCTCTCGCGGCACGTCGCTGGCGCGCGCGTCGAGGACGGCGCTGACACGGTCAAAGAGGGCGCGCATCAGCTGCGCCTTCCACTGGTTCCACACGTTCGGCCCGCTCGCCCGCGCGTCCGCGACGGAGAGCACGTACAGCAGGCGGAGCGTGTCGAGGTCACCGACGGCCTCGGCGGTCTCGCGGATGACCTCCGGGTCCGCGATGTCGCGGCGCGTGGCGACGGCGGGGAGCAGCAGGTGGTGGCGGACGGCGGCGACGAGGCGCTGCGTCGCTGCGGCACCCAGACCGGCACGCGCCCCGAACCGCTCCGCGATGACCGCGCCGGCGGCGGGGTGCTCGACGCCGGCGTGCCCCTTTCCGATGTCGTGCAGCAGCGCCGCGAGGAGGACCTCCTCCGGCCGCCCGAGGGCAGCGGCGACCTCCGGGGTGCGCGCGCCGAACTCGTCCTGCGCCATCACCCAGCGCGCCTCCGCGACGGTGCGGGCGGCGTGTACGTCCACGGGGTGGATGTGGAACGGCGCGATGTGCGGCCGCGCGCGGAGCGTCTCCCACTCCGGCAGCAGCGCCAGCCACGAGGGCGCACCGACCGGCTCGAGCGACCCACCCGGCGTGATCTCCTCGAGCGTCGCCTGGAGCGCACCGAGGGCGCTCGGTTCGTGAGCCGGAGCCGCGGCGCTGCGAGCGCGACGCGGCCACCAGCGGCGGCGAGGCGCCTCGGACGGCGCGCCGTCGGCGAAGGCGGCACAGACCGCGGCGTCGACGACGCGCATGTGCCGGTAGAGCGCGCGGCCCCACTCGAACGCGTCGACGCCGAGCCAGTCCGCGACCTCGCGGGCGTACTCCGGGCGGTAGGTGTCGTTCGGGCGGTCGACCAGCGCGTGGACCGCGTGCCGGGTGAGCGTCAGCGCCTCATGCGCCTCGTCCAGCACCGCCGATCGAGGGCGCTCTGGGGCGTCGGCGGCGATCCCGTCGGCAGCGGCGAGCCAGTGGAGGGCGTGCAGACCGCGGAGCCCTCCGCGGCTCGTCTTCACGTCCACCGCGAGGAGCTGCCAGGGCTCCGTGCGGACACGCTCCGCCCACAGCGCGGCGAGCTGGTCGCGCAGCCACGGTCGGGAACCTCGGACGAGCTTCCGGCGGGTGGACAGGAATGCTTCGAACAGTGCTTCGTCGCCGGCCACGAGGCGGGCGTCGAGGAGACTCGTGTACGTCTCCACGTTCTCCTTCGCGGCAGCGACGGTGTCGCCGACGCTTCGGACGGAGTGCCCCACCTTCAGCGAGGCGTCCCACAGCGGATAGAGCATCCGGACCGCGCGGTCCTCGACGCCCGCGCCGACGAGGACCATGAGGTCCACGTCCGAGTGCCGCGCGAGCTCGCCGCGCCCGTACCCGCCGACCGCGACGACGGCGACGCCGCCCACCCCCTCGGCGAGCTCGGCAACCGCAGCGTCGAGGTGCTCCGTGAGGTGGGCGCTGAGCGCAGCGCCGCGACCGAGGGACGCCTCGCCGGTGGTGGGGACGCCCTCGAGAAGGGGGGAAGCGGCCAGGGTGGAGATGCCCAGAGAGGCGCGCCCGGCTGCTGCCGAGCGCGCCTCCAGGAATCGTGCGAGCGCCGGATGCGACGCCTGCTCCATCGCCGTCCTCAGGAGGTCCGTCCTCGTCGCCCGCGGAGGGCTAGAGGGCGTCGTTCCCGCGTTCGCCGGTGCGGATGCGGATGACATCCTCCACCGGGATGACGGCGATCTTGCCGTCACCGATCGAGCCGGTACGGGCGGTGCGCTCGATGGTGTCGATCACCGCGGGGGCGAGGACGTCGTCCACGAGCACCTCGATCCGCACCTTCGGGACCATGTCCACCTCGTACTCCGCGCCGCGATAGGTCTCCGTGTGGCCGGACTGCCGGCCGAAGCCCTGCGCGTTGATGGCGGTGAGGCCGGAGACACCAGTCTCCTTCAGGGCGTCCCGGATCTCGTCGAGCCGGAACGGGTTGATGTACGCAATGACGAGTTTCATCGTGCCGCTCCTACTCCACGAATCCGTAGGCCTGCTCCTCGTGGAGGGCGAGGTCCAGGCCGCCGCGCTCTTCCTCTTCGGAGACTCGGATGCCCATCACCATGTCCAGCACCTTCGCGATGACGAAGGTGACGCTGAAGGAGTAGACCAGCGCGATCACCACGCTGATGGCCTGGCTGACGAACTGGTCCATGCTCCCGGCCACGCCACCGTACGCCTCCTCGGCGAGGACGCCGAGCAACAGCGAGCCGATGATGCCGCCCACGAGGTGGACCGCAACGACGTCCAGCGAGTCGTCGAAGTTGAACATGAACTTCAAGCGCAGCGCGTAGAAGCAGACCACGCCCGCGACCAGTCCGAGGAGCATCGCGCCCAGCGGGCTGACGAACCCCGCGGCCGGCGTGATCGCCACCAGGCCCGCGACCGCGCCCGAGACGAACCCGAGGGTCGTCGGCTTGCCGTGCGTGAACGCCTCCGCCAGGATCCAGGCCGTCGCGGCGGTCGCCGCAGCCACCTGCGTGGTGAGGAACGCGTTCCCGGCGGCGGCGTTCGCGGCGAGCGCGGAGCCGCCGTTGAACCCGAACCACCCGAACCAGAGGATCCCGGCGCCAAGGATGGTCAGCGGCAGCGAGTGCGGCCGGATCGCCTCCTTGCGGAACCCGATCCTCGGTCCCAGCACCATGATCAGCGCGAGCGCAGCCGCACCGGCGTTGATGTGGACCACGAGCCCACCCGCGAAGTCCAGCGCCTCGATGTTGGAGGCGATGAACCCGCCGCCCCACACCCAGTGGGTCATGGGGACGTAGACCAGCAGCGACCAGATGCCGATGAAGACGGCCCATGCCGTGAACTTCATGCGTTCCGCGATCGCGCCGGCGATCAGGGCCGGGGTGATGATCGCGAAGGTGAGCTGGAACATCATCTGGACGTTGTCCGGGTACGGCAGACCGAAGTGGTCGTTGCTCTGCCCCAGGTCGCGCAGACCCCAGAGATCGAAGTTCCCGATGACCCCGTAGTCACCGATGGTCGTGCTCCCGCTGAACGCGAGTGATGCTCCAACCAGGATCCACAGGATCGTGACGATGCCCATGGCCACGTAGTTCTTCATGAGCATTCCGAGCACGTTCTTCGCACGGACCATGCCGCCGTAGAAGAACGCCAGACCCGGCGTCATGAGTAGCACCAGCGCACAGCTGGTGAGCAGCCATGCGGTATGCCCGCTTTCCATGCCGACTCCCTCTCCCGCGGACGGCCTACCAAACACGCGCTGATTTCACGCCGACAGTCGTGCGCTGTTTCGTCCGCGAGCGAGAGGATGTCTCGCGTCAATGTCACGAGAGTGTCAGTGGTGTTACGTCTGTGTTTCGCCGCATTCGACACCTCTGCCGCCCTCCGGACTCTGACCCCCTCGCCCGCGCAGCGGGAGAGGGTGGGGGTGAGGGCCATTCCGGATCTGCTTCGCGGACCGCCCGGCAGCGTCCGCATCGTGGGATGCAGAGATGCCCTTACCCCCACCCTCTCCCGCTGCGCGGGCGAGGGGGTCAGAGGCGGAGGGGTTGGGGTGGGAACCGTGCCGCTCCTGCGAACACTGACTGCCGAGGGCCAACGACGCGCACTACCCAGCACCCTTCGAGGCCACACGCCGCCGGGTGCCGCTCGGCGGTCGCAGTGAACGATCCCGACCGGTAGAATCGCGGGACTCCCCGACTCACCCGACGCGGCCACCTCGGACGCCCCTGCATCGACTCGGAGCGCGCCACCATCGCTGCCCGACCTCTCCCGACGCACGCCTCGCACGCCCCGTCCGACGAGGGCGAACTGACCGCGCCGGAGGTAATCGCATCGCGCGACGAGGCGGCGGGGCGCGCTGCCCCTGGTTCCTCGGCGAGGCCGTTCCTGAAATGGGCGGGCGGTAAGTCGCAGATCCTCGAGCCGCTCATTGCCCGCGCGCCCCGCGATATCGGCACGTACTACGAAACGTTCCTGGGCGGCGGGGCGATGTTCTTCGGACTGCTCGCAAACCCGGAGCTAGCGCCGAGGCGCGCCGTCCTCAACGACCTCAACCGCGACCTGGTGACCGTGTACGAGACCGTCCGCGACGAGGTCGAGCCGCTGATCGAGGCGCTCGCCCGGCTGTCCGAGGCGTACCTCGCGGCCGATGAAGACCGACGGTCCGAGTTCTACTACGAGCAGCGGGGACGGCAACCGGACGGCGCGGTGGACCTCGCGGCCCGGTTCATCTTCCTGAACAAGACCTGCTTCAACGGCCTCTATCGGGTGAACCGCCGAGGCGAGTTCAACGTCCCGCACGGCAAGTACCGCTCACCGCGCATCCTCGACGAACCGGGGCTGAGGGACGCCTCGCACGCCCTCGCGGACGTGGAACTCACGTCCGCTGACTTCGAGGAGGCCCTCCGAGCGCCACAGGCCGGCGACTTCGTCTACCTCGACCCGCCGTTCGAGCCGCTCTCGAAGACCTCGTCGTTCACGGGGTACACCCAGGGGTCGTTCGGCCGGGACGCACAGCAGCGGCTGAAGTGGGCCGTCGACGACCTCACCGATCGAGGCGTCCGCGTGATGCTCTCGAACTCCCCGCAGGACTACATCGTCGGCCTCTACCGCGCGGACCGCGGCCCGTTCGTCGAGAAGCGCGGCCAGCCTGGCGAGCGCTACCGCCGCGAACCCATTCCCGCCCGTCGCGCCATCAACTCCCGCGGCGACCGCCGAGGCGCCATCGACGAGCTCCTCGTCCTGAACTACCCCCAGGACGAGGAACGCCGCGCCCTCGAGTCTGCGCGAGGGCGATGACCCTCCTTCGCACCAGACTCGGCCCTACCCTTCCCCCTCCCGCCTTCACCCTCCTGCCACCGCTCCCTCCCGATTGCCCCCTCTCCCGGCTCGGCGGGAGAGGGTTGGGGTGAGGGCAAAGCACGGCACTCGACACACAGACCTACCGGGAGGACGCGAGCGCGGAACTCCCCCCGACCTCGTTAGCCCTCGGACGGCGCGAAGCCAGTGCGACGAGCCGGGAGCACGAAGTAGAGGCGGAGCCACGTCTCCAGGTCGCTCAGCTCCACGGCCTTCCCGGAGGCGCTGAGGAACGAGCGCATGTGCGCGCTGAACCCCGGCCCGTGGAACACGACGAGGCCCGGGATCGGCCAGGCGGCGATGTCGTCGATCGTGCTCGGGATCTTCTCCTCGGCGGAGCCGCGCGAGGACTGGTACTTCACCTCGATGCCGAGCGACCGCCGCTCGCCGAGGTCCGTGACGACGAGGTCGATGCGCCGTCGAGCGCCCCAGATGCGGCGCCCCACGTAGACCTCGGTCTCCACTTCCAGGCCGAGGTCGCGCGCGACCTCCGCGCACGCCGAGACCATCTCCTGCCAGGTGGTCGGCTCGAAGAAGTTGCCCTGCTCACGCACGCCAGCGGGTCGCGCCATGCGCCGCACGATACCTCGACCCTCACGCGAGCGCCCCGAGGGATCGTTATTCCGCAGGCGTGGCCCGAACGGCCTCGCCACGTACCATCGTTAGAGGCCCCTGCCCGGATGCGACGGCATCAGCGGCTGCATTCGGGGTCGCCAGAAAGGGACACAGCGCATGCGTTTCCTCCGTCGGTTCGTCATCCTCGCCCTGGTCGTGGGCGTCGTCGTGAAGGTCCTCCAGAAGTTCGGCATCCTCGGCGGTGGCGAATGCACCCCCGGCTGCGCCTGCTCGCAGGGCGCGACCGAGTGCTACTGCGGCCACGCCACCTGCCTCGCGCCCTCCGCCGCGTAGGAGGGCATCCCGCCTCTCTCGATTACCCCTCCACCCGCGCGCCGGTGAGGAAGGCCCGAGGCACCTCGCGCATCATCGTGTCGATGGTGGCCTGGGGGACGCCGTCCGCGAGGAGCCCCGGGATGGCGACGGTGCTGAGGAAGAGGTAGCGCGTCGGGAAGTCGCGGGGTCGCAGGCTGGGGGCGTAGTCGTGGCCCAGCATCAGGCGGCCCGCCCAGCCTCGGTCGATCAGGGCGCGGACCGTGGCGTTGCGCTCCTCCCACGTCGGGCGGCGCTGCTCGCCGTCCGCGCCGATGACCACGCCGCCGGGGTAGCGGTCCATCGAGAGCCACACGCCATCCTCGAGCAGCCCGTGGAGGTACTCGACGTCCGTGGTGTCCGCGCTGTGGCCGATGCAGACGCGGTTCATGTCCGCGCCGGCGTCCTTCAGGATGTCCACCTGCTGCCGGCCGACCTGCGTCGGCGCCCACTGGTGGGTGCTGATCGGGCATCCCGTCTCGTTGGAGGCGATGGCGGCGGCGCGGAGGATGATCTCGGCGGCGGGTGAGACGCCCTCGGTGTCCGAGGCGCACTTGATGACGCCGGCCTTGATGTCCGTGTCCTGGATGCCGACCGTGATCTCGCGGATGAAGATCTCGGCTACCCGCTCCGGCGTCATCGCGCGGAGCTGTCGAGGCACCTCACGCCAGATCCCCGTCGCGACGACGATGTGCACGCCGCTGCGCTCGGCATACTCCCGGCTGAGGGCCATGTCCCGCCCGAGGTCCGGCGTGCTGAGGTCGATGATCGCATCGACACCGCCCTGCTTCGCCTCGGTCAGTTCGTCGATGCCGCGCTGGCGGATCGCCGGCATGTCGTACATCCACGGGTACTCCACGCCGAGCACGGCCGGGACGCCGGGCGTGTGCTCGTGCGACAGCGTGAAGCCGAGGTCGCTCGGCGCGATCGGTCCCAGGACAGTTTCGATAGTGGTGCGGACGGCCGGAGTAGTGGACGGCATCGGAGGCTCCTTCACAGCCTCGGCAGTCTACGTCCGTCCTCAAGCGCCGCGTGTGCGACACGCGGGACAGGGGCCCCGGATCGGGGCCCCTGTCGTTTCACGCATCTGCGCGTGGAGTGCGGGTCACCTCAAGCGGTGACCTCGCTCACCAGCGGCCACGTCCGTAGACGCCGCCTCCCAGCCCGATGATCAGCACCACCGCAAGCAAGAGGAAGAAGAGCGGACTGGCCATGACGCCAAGTCCCCCGAACAGCAGGGCGAGCAGTACGAGCAGGATGAGTAGCCCGACCACAGCACACCTCCAATGCACCCAACACCGCGCCCCGCGATGCCGGTATCTGACCGCTTCGCCGCTGCGCAACGGGTAACCATTGAGGTGCGAGAAGTTGCAGGCGTATCGCCTCCGGACCTGCTGGCCTCAACCTGTCTCGGTTCCGAGAGACGTGACCTGGATTCGCCACGGAGTGAGACGGACGAGGCCGATCGCGTCCGGCGCTACCGCTTGCGGCACGTGTACGCGCCGAACGCCCCCGTGGGGTTCGAAGCTTCGAGGACCTCGAACCCGCACCGCTCCAGCATTGGTTCGAGGAGCCACGAGAACGTGCTGTATTCCTCGCGGAAGTGCTGCGCGATGTCCTCGGCGGTGTAGCCGACCGACGGGTCGGTGGCCGTCGCCGCCAGCCAGCGCTCCGCGAGCGCGGGCACCTCGGACGGCTCGACGTCGAGAATGAGGTCGCGCAGCCGGAGGATCCCGCCCGGCTTCAGCATCGCCGCGATCCGCACGAGTGCCTGCGTCTTGAACAGGTCCGGCAGCTGGTGCAGCGCATGCCGCGAGTAGACGACGTCTGCCGGCTCCCCCTGGTGCTCGTAGCTCAGGAAACCCGCCTGCGCCCGCTCCACCGTGACACCCTCGGCGTCCGCGCGCTCGCCGAGGTAGGCGAGCATCGCCGGCGACACGTCGACGGCCACGACCCGCCGGCATACCCGCGCCGCCCGCAGCGCGAACCTCCCGGTCCCCGCGCCGAGGTCCACGACGACGGAGTCCTCCCCGAGCCCGTAGCCCTCCAGCACCGCGATATCGTCGATGTCGTCCGCGCCCTGCTTGCGGTCAAACCCCGCCACGAACGTCGGATCGAGGTGCTCCGGCCCCGCGTAGGCGAGTTCATCGATGAGCCAGTTGGTCATGGTTGATCGGGCCACAAGGCATTCATTGTCGTGTGTAGTGCTGATCGAACACGCTGAGGATGTTTGGGTTGAAGAACCGCTTCTGCCCGCCGGCCGGGCTCTGTGGGTCAAGATACCGGACGTGCGAGTATCTCGAATCTTCCTCCACGGCTTTACGGATGTCGTGGAAGGCCTGGTTCTCCTTGAAGTCCAAGTACCGCTCGCGCAGGCGTCTCGAAAGGTCACGATACGTCCACGGGTATTGGAGCCGGATGCTCTCTTCGGATACCTGGACAACGGGGGCCGACGGATCGTCCGTGATACCTACCTGGACCGATGCCCCTGGGCTGCGCCTCATACGGATGTCGATGGCGATAGCGACATGAAAATCTACACCGGCATGCGAGGTCGGAGAGGAGGCCAGCTCTCGGAGGTAGGTCAGGAGGCGTTGCTCATCTGGTGACGTGAAGACCGCGTCGGCGACGCCAGAGGCAACCAAGCCGATGGGCATCAGGTAGAGGTTGAAGCGTCCGAAATCGCTATGGAACCACCGCTGAGAAAGCTCGATGTAGTTGCGAACTGCTGCCGTACCGATCTCGAGAACAACATGCGCTAGCTCGGTGCTGATGTTCATGAAGTGGGTGGCGTTGTCTCGGATCTCCGTGAGTGCCTCTAGGTTGGCGACAACAGCTGTGGGGACATCGCTACCGAGCTTAGACAGCGCCTCACCTAGCCCAATCGTGTGCGGGCCGCCGGAGCGGTTTGGCTTCACGTACAGTTTGCGAGAGAGCGCACCCGTTCGAGTTCGCCGCCGCTCATAGACGTACAGAACGCGGACATCGTTCTGAGCCCCCTGTAGGATTCGCGCCTTCAACAGCAACTCCCACCCGTTCAGGACGAGAATCGCGAAGGCCTCTTCGCGGTACAGGAAGTCCGGTTTGTTGAAGATCTCAACAGCCGCAAGCAACGCGGCGTCCGCGCGTTGTTGCAGCCTCGACGAGCGTGAGGGACGTGCCATTTCCATACGGTCCAGAGGCATGGCGTCTATTCGTGGCTGGAGACTAGCAGACAGCCCCTCGGTTACCCGAGGGGCTGTGCTGTTGGACCACTGTCCGAGGGCGTCCCGGCGCTACACGCCGGAGGCGACCTCCGCTTCCACGATCTCCGGCTCTGCCGCGCGGGCGGCACCGGGGTGGCGGGTGAAGGTGAACTCGCTGCCGTCGTGGTCGACGGTGATGCGGTCGCCGTCCTCGTACTCGCCGCTGAGGACGCCCTTCGCCAGCGGGTTCTCCACCCGCCGCTCGATCAGGCGGCGCAGCGGGCGAGCGCCGAACTCGGGGTCGTAGCCCTCGCGGGCGAGGACATCGAGGGCGGCTGAGGTCACCTCGAAGTCGATGTTGCGCTCGGCGAGCCGCTCGCGGACCTCGTCCACCTCGAGCGCTGCGATCTTCCGGATCTCCGGCTCGGTCAGCGGCTCGAAGACGATGACCTCGTCCAGCCGGTTCAGGAACTCCGGCCGGAACGCCTGCTTCAGCGCACGCTCGATGTCGCGCTGCATCGCCTCGGCGTCGCGGTCGCTCGTCGCGCGGTGGAAGCCCACCGACTCCCGAGTCGCCCCGGTACCGAGGTTCGAGGTGAGCACGATGACCGTGTTCCGGAAGTCCACGGTGCGCCCGTGGCTGTCCGTCAGGCGACCGTCGTCCATCACCTGGAGCAGCGTGTTCCAGATGTCCGGGTGGGCCTTCTCGATCTCGTCGAACAGCACCACCTGATACGGGCGGCGGCGGACCGCCTCCGTCAGCTCGCCCGCCTGGTCGTAGCCGACGTACCCCGGAGGCGCGCCGACGAGCCGCGAGGCCGTGTGCCGCTCCTGGTACTCCGACATGTCGAGGCGGATCAGGGCGTCCTGGTCGTCGAACATGTACTCCGCGAGCGCCTTCGCGAGGTAGGTCTTGCCGACGCCGGTGGGGCCGACGAAGACGAACGAGCCGATCGGACGGCGCGGGTCCTTCAGGCCCGAGCGGGCGCGACGGATCGCGTCCGCCAGCGCCGTGATGGCGCGCTCCTGGCCGACCACCTGCTCGCGGAGGAAGTCCTCCATCTTCAGCAGCTTCTCGGCTTCGCCCTCCATCATCCGGTCGACCGGGATGCCCGTCATCTGCGCGATGAGCGAGGCGATCTCGTGCTCCGTCACCTCGTCCGACAGGCCGTGCTCGGACTGCCAGGCGGAACGGCGCTCCTGGTACTCGCGCTGGATCTCCAGCACATCCTGCTTGATGCGGGCGGCTTCCTCGTAGTCCTGCCGTTCCGCGGCGGCGTCCACGCGCTCACTCGCGGCGTCGAGGCGCTGCTTCAGGTCGCGGAGGTCCGGCGAGATCGACTCGGCCTCGATGACGTGGCGGCTCGCCGCCTCGTCGATGAGGTCGATCGCCTTGTCCGGCAGGTTCCGCTCCGTGAGGTAGCGCGCGCCGAGGCGCACGGCAGCCTCCACGGCCCCGTCCGTGATCTTGACGCCGTGGTGCTCCTCGTACCGCGGGCGCAGGCCCTTGAGGATCGCGATGGCGTCCTCCTCGGACGGCTCGTCCACGTACACCGGCGAGAAGCGCCGCTCGAGGGCGGGGTCTTCCTCGATGTACTGGCGGTACTCGTCCAGCGTCGTCGCGCCGATCACGCGGAGCTCACCCCGGGAGAGGGCGGGCTTCAGCATGTTCGCGGCGTCGATGGCGCCGTCCGCGCCGCCGGCGCCGACGACCGTGTGCAGCTCGTCGATGAACAGCACGATCTCACCGTCCGACGAACGGACCTCGTTCATCACGGCCTGCAGGCGTTCCTCGAACTCGCCGCGGAACTTGGAGCCCGCGAGCAGCGCGCCCATGTCTAGGGCGAGCACGCGCTTGCCCTTCAGGCGGTCCGGGACGTCGCCGTCCACCACGCGCTGCGCGAGGCCCTCGATGATCGCGGTCTTGCCGACGCCAGCCTCGCCGATGAGGACGGGGTTGTTCTTCGTGCGCCGGTTCAACACCTGCATCACGCGAGCCACCTCGACGTCACGGCCGATGACCGGGTCGAGCTGGCCCTGCCGGGCGAACTCGGTGAGGTCGCGCGCGTACTTCTCCAGCGACTGGTAGTGCGACTCCGCCGTGGGCGAGTCCACGCGTGCCGAGCCACGCACCTGCCGCAGGGCGGCGTAGATGCGCTCCTTCGTGATCTGGAACTCGGACATGAGCGCGGCGGCTTCGCCGTCGCGGGCGTCCGCGATGGCGATGAGCAGGTGCTCCACGCCCACGTACTCGTCCTTCAGCCGGGCGGCCTCGTTGTTCGCGGCCTCCAGCATCTGGACGATGCGGGGCGTGGTGTAGATCTGCACCACGTCGCTCTGCAGGCGCGGCGAGCGGTCCAGCCGCTCCTTGATCGCGCGCGCGAGGGCGTCCGTGTCCACGCCCATCTTGTTCAGCACGTCCCGCGCGAGGCCGTCCCGCCGCTGCACGAGCGCGAAGAAGACGTGCTCCACGTCCCACTGCGCGTGCCGCTGGTCGCGGACCAGTTGCTGGCTGGCCTGCAGGACTTCCTGGGCCTGCTCGGTGAATCGGTCCTGTCGCATCATCTGTCGTTACCTCCACCGAACCAGGCCCCGCGCTGTACATCGCGCGGGCCGTCCGGGTTGTTGTCGTTGTGCCCCTGTCGGGCTTGCGTACGCGCGACGGATGCGCGTGTCGCTTCAAGTTCTGCGCGACAGCGCGCCAGTTCCGCCTGGAGCTCCTCGACGCGGTTCGAGAGCCGGAGGATGACCTCCACCCCTGCGAGGTTCACGCCAAGGTCGTTCACGAGGCGGACCACCTGCCGGAGGCGCTCCACGTCCTGGAACGAGAAGAGCCGGGTGTTGCCGCCCGAGCGGGCGGGCTGCACGAGGCCGATGCGCTCGTAGGAGCGGATCGTCTGCTGGTGCAGGCCGACCATCCGCGCGACCACGCTGATCTGGAAGACCGGCTCGTCGTGAGGGATGTCGTTCGTCACGAGGCCTCCTCACGTCCGCCCGCTGCTGCACCCTCCGGCGTCCCCTGCTCGCGGATCGCTCGCAGCTGCTCGAACAGCCGCCGCTGCTCGTCCGTCATCGGCTCCGGGAGCACGAGGCGGACGCGCGCGAAGAGGTCGCCGAAGCCCCCACCCGCCCGAGGCATCCCCTGCCCCGCGAGGCGGAACTGCTTCCCGCCCTGCGACCCGGCCGGGACCTTCAACGCGAGCGTCTTGCCCTTCAACGTCGGCACCTTCACCTCGCCGCCCAGCGCGGCGTCCTCCACCGGGAGGTCCACCTCGACGTGGAGGTCATCGTCCGTGCGCTCGAAGCGGGCGTGCTGGTCGACGTGGACGCGGAGGAACAGGTCACCCGCGGCGCCACCGCTCGCACCCGGCCCGCCCTGTCCGGCGAGGCGGATGCGCTGACCGTCTCGCACACCGGCGGGGATGCTCACCTCGACGCGCTTGAGGGGCGTCGCGACGCCGGTACCGCGGCAAACGTGGCAGGTCGCGCCGGCGATCTGGCCGGTGCCGCCACAGACGCGACACGGCTCCTCGCCCGCGCGGATCTCGATCGTGCGCTTCGCGCCGGCGTATGCCTCCTCCAGGGTGACGCGCACATCGGCCTCGGCGTCCGGGCCCTTCGAGCGCCCGGAGGCGCGACGGAAGAGGTCGCCGAACATCCCTCCGGCGCCGCGGCGTCCCCCACCGTTCCCGGCGGCTGCGCCGAACAGGTCGCCGAGGTCGAAGCCCTCGCCGTCGGTGGAGAAGTGAAACGACTGCCCGCCGCCACCTCGAGGCGCGCCACCGAAGCCGAAGGGGCTGCCACCGGCACCCTGCCGGCGGCGCATCTCCTCGATCTGGTCGGCGTGCATCCACTGGTCGCCGTAGCGGTCGTACTTCTGCCGCTTGTCGGCATCGCCCAGGACCTCGAAGGCCGCGTTGATCTCCTTGAACTTCGCCTCGGCATCCGGGTTCCCGGGGTTCACATCCGGGTGCCACTGGCGCGCGAGGCGACGGAACGCGGACCGGATCTCCTTCTCGGAGGCGGTCTTCGCGACGCCGAGGACGCTGTAGAGGTCTGTTGCCATGCTTGGAGTATATCGACTCAAGCCATGTTCGTCTATGTAACTTGAGTTGAGATGACTCAGATCTCTTGACGAACGAATCGGGTGATGCCATGCTCGTCACAGGACATCTGGGTACTGGCTCGGCCCGTCGTCTGACGGACGCCCTCACCGGGAGTGGCGAACCAGGCGGCGACGCCGAGGAACAACGAAAGGACGACACAGTGGCCAACGATGTGGTTCGCCGTGATCCGTTTGCGGCGATGGAAGGGTTCTCGGCATTCCCCTTCCGCCGGGTCTTCGACCGCGTGTTCGATGACCCCTTCTTCCGCTCGGCCGGCTTCGGCCCCTTCGGCAACGACGAGGGCACCCTCGCGGTGGACGTATACGAGCAGGACGGCGCGCTGAAGGTGGAGGCCTCGCTACCGGGCTTCAAGAAGGATGAGGTCGACGTGCAGGTGCACGACGGCATCCTCTCGATCAAGGCGCAGCGCTCCTCGGAGTCCGAGGAAGGCGAGCCGGGCAGCAAGTTCTACCGCCGCGAGCGCTCCTGGGGCTCGGTCAGCCGCCGCATCGCCCTCCCGGGCGTGGTGAAGGACGCGGACGTGGACGCCGAGCTGAAGAACGGCGTCCTCACGCTCACGATCCCGCTCCCCGAGGCGAAGCAGCCCAAGCAGATCGAGGTCCGCAGCGAGTAACGCTCGCCCTCGGACGGTCGCGCTCACCTCGGCGGGTGGAGTGCAGAACGAAGCCCCCGGCCTGAACCGGGGGCTTCTGCCTGTGTGCGCGCGGTTCCGGCTCCGGTTCCACCCCGACTCCGATTCCGGATTCCGCCCCCCCTCTCCCGGTTTCGGGAGAGGGGCTGGGGGTGAGGGGCCCTCCGGATCTGCTCCGCGACCGATCGAGGACGTCGCGGAGTGGGGCGCGGAAGGAGGCCCTCACCCCAACCCTCTCCCGAAACCGGGAGAGGGGGTCAGAGGTCGGAAGCGGAGCCGCGGGGGAGGACCCGGGGGCTGAGGAGGAACGAGAGGCCGTGTGCTCGCTCATCCCCAGAGCAGACCCTCACCCCAACCCTCTCCCGCTTCGCGGGCGAGGGGGTCAGAAAGCGGAGAGCCCGACGCGGAGCAGTGCGCCGAGCGCTACCGCAACTCCGAGGGCTTCGCGTCCGCCGAGGCGCGCGCCTGGCGGTAGGCGTAGCGGGCGCTGTCTTCGAGGCGTTCGAAGCCGCGCCATTGGCCGAAGCGGGCGGTCATGGACTCGGTGACGGTGCGGGCGGCGATCTGTTCGTCCTGGCCGGCGGCGATGGCGGTGTCGGTGCCCTCCGCGAGGGCGAGGATGAAGTCGCGGGCTTCCTCAAGGGCGGCGTGGTCGCCGATGGGGCCGTGGCCCGAGACGAAGCGGTCGGCGTCAAGGCCGACGAGGCGGGTGTCGGTCTCGACCCAGTCGCGGACGTAGCCGTCCAGGATGAAGGGGACACCGCCGTCCTGGGCGACATCGCCAGTGAAGACGAGCCGCTCCGCCGGGAGGTGGATGAAGATGTCGCCGCTGGTGTGGGCGCGGCCCAGCCACCGCAGGTGGACCTCGCGCTCGCCGAGGACGAGGCGCATCGAGGACTCGAAGGTGAGTGTCGGTGGGGTGACCGTCACTGTCGTGGCCTCCTCGGACCACGGCATGCCGGACGTGTGCGCGCGGTTGCGCCACCACTCGACGAGGTCGACGTCGAGCATCTCGGCGCGGCAGTTGTCGTGGCCGATGATCGTGGCGTCCGGGAACTCCTCGTTGCCCCAGGCGTGGTCCCAGTGAGAGTGCGTGTCCACCACGTAGCGGATCGGCTTCGGGGTGAGACGCTTCACGTCCTCGATCAGGTCGCGGGCGAACGAGGGGACGCGCAGCGAGTCGATCACGAGGACGCCCTCGTCGCCCACGATGATGCCCGCGTTCGTCAGGCCCTCGTGCAGGCGCGCGAAGACGCCGTCCGCCAGCTCGACGACCGTCGTGCCCTGGGTGAACTGTGTGGCCATGCTGTCCCCTCCCGCGTAGCGCTCGCCCTCCCGGCGTGCGGCGAGAGGGTACGCCACCCGTCGAGGACCTCCGCAGCGCTCGAGTGCTACCCGCGGGCCAGCGTGATCGCGGTGAAGGCCACGAAGCCGAACAGCAGCAGGATGCCCTCGGTACGGCGGATGTGGGTGCGCCGCCACATGAGCGGGACCAGCACGAGCGCGGTCGCGCCCAGCATCGGCAGTTCGAAGTCGTAGAGGTCCATGCTCACGCCGACGGGCGCCGCGACAGCGGCGCCGCCCAGGACGCCAAGCACGTTGAACAGGTTGGACCCGACGACGTTGCCGATGGCGATGTCGTCCTGCTTCTTCAACGCCGCGATGGCGCTCGTGACCACCTCAGGGAGGCTCGTCCCGACCGCGACGACCGTCGCGCCGATGGCGAACTCGGAGATACCCATGGACTCGGCGAGGTCGGTCGCGCCGCGGACGAAGAGCCATGAGCCGAAGGCAAGCGCGCCGATCGAGGCGGCAAGAATCGGAATCTCGATGCTGACGTTTGGCCGGTCGCCCTCCTCGGGGACGGGCAGGTCATCGAAGTCCGGCTCAGGTTCGGCCTGCACCTCCGGCGAGGAGAACCACTTGAGCTGCACCGCGCTGAACGTCAGGAGTAGCACCACGCTCACGATGCCCTCGACGCGGGAGACCTCGCCGTCCCGGAACAGGGCCAGGGCCCATGCGGTGACGGCGATCAGGATCGGGATATCAAAGCGCAGCATGCGCCGGTGCACCGCCAGCGGCGAGATCGTCGCAGCGATCCCGAGGACGAGCAGGACGTTCACGATGTTCGAGCCAACCACGTTGCCGGCGGCGACGCCGGCCGCCCCGTCGAGGGCGCTCAAGAGGCTCACGGTGAACTCAGGCATCGACGTCCCGAATGCCACGACCGTGGCGCCGATGACGACGGTGGACATACCCAGGTGGAGTGCGACACGGCCGGCGGAGGTGACGAGGCGGTCACCGGCCAGCACGAGGATGACGAGGCCGACGACGAGCAGAAGGGCAGCGAGCATCTGATCCATTTCTGAGGTGGACCGCGTCAATGCAGACCAGTGCCAGAGGATGACGCCCGCGCACGAGACGTGCGCAGGCGCGCCCTACCCTAGCGGAACAGACGCCCGAGCGTGAGCCCTACTCGCCGCCACCGATCATGTCGGTCAGGCTCTCGAAGAAGGAGCTCTTCTTGCTCTTCTTCTTGTACTCGCCGCCGTACTTCCGGTAATCGTCGTCATCGCGGTACCGGCGCTTGCGGTCGTCATCATCGTCGTCGTCATCGCGACGGCGGGCGTCGCGGTAGTTCTCGGCGTTCGCCGCCGGCACGCCTTCACCATCGTCGTCGAGCTCGATGGAGATGATCTTGTCGAGCTCGCCGCGATCCAACCAGACGCCCTTGCATTCGGGGCAGAAGTCGATCTTGACGCCAGAACGGTCACGCTCTCGCATCTCCGCACCGCAATTGGGACAGTTCATCGGGATTCCCCGCTCTCGTGGCTCAGAATGGGTCTCGTGGGTGGGGGAATTCAGCATAGCCGGATGTACCCCACGCGAGGGCAACCCACGGTCGAGGACCTCGCCGCGGGTGCCGGACACGAGCGACCCAACGGGGAGCCGGTGCTACGATTCGGCTCCGCCGTCACCCGCTGACCACGCGAGCCCGTTCACGGGCGGCAGACGGGCGACCCGTGTTCCGCAGCTGGTTCCAGCGCTCCTCCGACACATCGAGGCGCCTGCGATACGTTGAGGCGCCTGCCGGGGAGGACGCAACATGGGGGAGGCCGACGTGGTCCGCGAAATCGCCGTGTTCACGGGCAACTCCCACCGCGCGCTCGCGGAAGCGGTCTGTAAGCACCTCGAGATCCCCATCGGCAACGTGCAGGTGTTCCAGTTCTCCAACGAAGAAGTCTTCGTGAAGTACGAGGAGAACATCCGCGAGCGGGACGTCTTCATCATCCAGCCCATCGTCTCGCCGGTGAACACGCGGCTGATGGAGTTGCTGATCATGATCGACGCGGCGAAGCGCGCCTCCGCAGGCCGCATCACCGCCGTCGTCCCCTACTACGCCTACGGCCGCTCCGACAAGAAGGACCAGCCGCGCGTCCCCGTCACCGCCCGCCTGGTCGCGAACTTCATGGAGGTGGCGGGCGCCGACCGAGTGCTTTCCATGGACATGCACGCGGGGCAGATCCAGGGGTTCTTCAACATCCCGCTGGACGAACTGACGGCGTTCCCACTGATCTCGGACTACTTCTCGTCGCTCAGCCTTGCCGCGCCGTGCGTAGTGGCCCCCGACGTGGGGCGGGCCAAGCTCGCCCGCGACCTCGCCGAGCGCATCGGCGCGGACATCGCGATCGTGGACAAGAAGCGCGACGGCAACAAAGAGGCCGCCGAGGCGATGACGCTGATCGGCGAGGCATCCGGCAAGGACTGCCTCATCGTCGACGACGAGATCCTCACCGGCGGCACGGTGGCCTCGGCGGTGCGCCTGCTCCGTGCGCGAGGGGCGAACTCCGTGCGCGTCGCGTGCGTGCACCCCGTGCTGGCGCCGAGGGCGTTCCAGGTCCTGGACTCGGCCGACCTCGACGAGATCGTGTTCACGGACTCGCTGCCGCTGGTGCATGGCGAGTTCAAGTCGGTGAAGTCCACCGTCCTCTCCGTCGCCCCGATGTTCGGCGATGCGATCCACCGCATCCACACCGGCGGCTCCGTGGGAGCGTTGTTCCGGTAACGTCGGGCCTGCTTCAGGCGGCTTGACTAGTGCCCGTACTGTCCGAGGACAGTACAGGAGCGTTGATGCGGGTAACTCCGTCGGAGATCGGGATCGGAGCAGTGCTCCTCGCGATCATCGTCGGGGCCGTCACCTTTGCGTTGCTCGATGACGAGCCCGACTTCGACAGACTGGCAGAGGCGCAAGACGACCAGATCATCTTCCGCATCGATGTCTCGGCCGCCTACGGCGACAGCGACGCGGGCGCGGGGCCGGACGGTTGGACCGAGTTTCCTATCCGACCCGAGCACGTCGTCACCGGCGAACCGTCGCTCGTGCTGTCGGCGTCGACGGACTCGTCGTTCGGCCACCTCCAGATGCTCTTCGACGGCTACTGGCCGCAGAGCGGTGGGTTCCCGATCGTGCTGAACGACGAGGGAACGATCGTGTTCAGCCAGGCCGCGCCGGGCCGCAACGGCAACCAGCTCACACGAGTGCGCTTCCCGGGGAACGTCGAAAGCGTCGGCGTCATGACGTTCATCATGGGCGAGTGTACGGGCGAGTCACATCTGCCCAGCGTGGCGGTGGCGTGCGAGGCGAAGGGTGCCAGCCCCGGTTAGCCCGCGCCTCACACTCCGCTCACACATCTCCCCGCCTTCGGGATTCCCGCACAGGCGGATCGCGTTACCCTCGGAGGCCGGAGGATGTAGCCCCATGGTGGGAATGTTCCGCAAGATCCTCGGTGGGGGTGACTCCAACGAGCGAGTCCTGAAGCGCCTCGAGCCACTCGTCGACGAGATCAACGACCTTGAGGCCTCGATCGAGCCGCTGTCCGACGAGGCGCTGCGCGCGAAGACCGATGAGTTCCGCGCCCGGTACCAGGACGGCGCGTCGCTGGACGACCTGCTGCCCGAGGCCCTCGCGGTCATTCGCGAGTCGATCCGCCGGGCCACCGGCGGCGTCGAGCGCGCGTACGACGTGCAGATCATGGGCGCGATCACCCTGCACCGCGGCCAGATCGCTGAGATGCGCACCGGCGAGGGCAAGACCCTGGTCGCCACCATGGCAATCTACCTGAACGCGATCGCGGGTGAGGGCATCCACGCCGTCACCGTGAACGACTACCTCGCCCGACGTGACGCGCAGTGGTACGCGCCCGCCCTCGATGCGCTCGGGATCACCGTGGGCGTCATCCAGAACGGCGGCGGCGCCTTCCGCTACTCGCGCGAGGAGGTCTCCGACCAGGGCTCGTTCGAGCACTTGGTGGCGGTCCCGCGCCGTGAGGCGTACGTCGCGGACGTCACGTACGGCACCAACAACGAGTTCGGCTTCGACTACCTCCGCGACAACCTCGCGACGACCCTCGCCAACCGCGCCCAGCGAGGGCGCGCGTTCGCGATCGTGGACGAGGCCGACTCCGTCCTGATCGACGAGGCACGGACGCCGCTGATCATCAGCGGCGCATCGCAGGACGACACCTCGATCTACCCTCGCTTCGCGCGGATCGTGCCCCAGCTCGTCGAGGAGCGGGACTACAACATCGACCTCCGCCACCGCTCGGTCGCCCTCACGGAGGAGGGGGTCGAGCACCTTGAGCGCGCGCTCGGGGTGGAGAACATCTACTCGCTGGAGAACTTCCGGCTGACTCGCTACATGGAAGCCGCGCTGAAGGCGCAGGTCCTGTACCACCGCGACCGCGACTACGTGGTGAAGGACGGCGAAGTCATCATCGTGGACGACTTCACCGGGCGACTGATGGAGGGACGCCGCTGGTCTGACGGCCTGCACCAGGCCGTGGAGGCCAAGGAAGGCGTCAAGGTCCAGCGCGAGTCCGTCACCTACGCGACGATCACGCTCCAGAACTACTTCCGCCTGTACGACAAGCTCGCCGGTATGACCGGTACCGCGGCCACCGAGGCCGAAGAACTCTCCGAGATCTACAAGATCGAGGTCGTGGTCATCCCGACGCATCGCGACATCGCCCGTGATGACCTGCCGGACCTGGTCTACCGCACCGAGCGCGGCAAGTGGAGCGCAGTCCTCGAAGACATCCGCGAGAAGCACGAGGCCGGACGGCCCGTCCTCGTCGGCACGGTCGCCATCGAGACGTCCGAGATGCTGTCCGCCGAGCTGAAGAAGGCGGGCATCGACCACGAGGTGCTGAACGCGAAGCAGCACCAGCGCGAAGCCGCGATCATCGCGCGCGCCGGTCAGCCCGGCGCGGTCACCATCGCGACGAACATGGCCGGCCGCGGTACGGACATCAAGCTCGGCCCCGGTGTCGCGGAGGCCGGCGGCCTCCACGTCCTCGGCACGGAACGACACGAGTCCCGCCGCATCGACAATCAGCTCCGCGGCCGCTCCGGCCGCCAGGGCGACCCGGGCTCCACGCGCTTCTTCGTCTCCTTCGAGGACGACCTGATGAAGCGGTTCGCCCCGGACTGGCTCCCGGGCATGATGCAGCGCCTGGGCATGGACGACTCCGAGGCGCTCGAATCGAAGATGGTGACGCGCGCCATCGAGCAGGCCCAGCAACGCGTCGAGGGCCACAACTTCGACATCCGGAAGCGCCTGGTCGAGTACGACGACGTGATGAACCAGCAGCGCACCGTGGTCTACACGGAGCGCGACAAGGTCCTGAACGGCGAGTCCATGAAGGACACCGTCCTCGACATGTTCGATGCCGAGGTCGAGTCGCTCGCCGACTCCCACTTCGGCGACGGCGCTGACCCTGCGGCGTTCCGCACTGCCATCGATCAGATGGTGCCCGACCTGCCGGAGGACGCCCTCGCAGCCGACGGCCTGAACGCCGACGCGGCGATCGAGGAAGCCCAGGAGCTGATCGACGCGCAGTACGCGAAGATCGAGGAGGAGTTCGGCGAGGACTCCGTCCGGCTCCTCGAACGGCTGTTGCTGCTGCGTGCGATCGACATGATGTGGGTGGAGCACCTCACCGCCGCCGAGGAGCTCCGCCAGGGCATCGGCCTGCGGGCGCTCGCGCAGCAGGACCCGCTGGTGGTCTACAAGCACGAGGCCCACGACATGTGGGGCCAGTTCCGGGAGCGCATCCGTCAGATCGTCACCCGGCAGCTCTTCCGCACGCGCCTCACGACCCAGGCCGCCCAGGCGGCGCGGGCCGCCCTCCAGCAGGAGCAGGCACCGAGGCAGGTCACCACGAGCGGACCGGGCGAGCCCGGCGAGGATGGCGGCAACGGGGCGAGCGCCGCCGTGCCCGTCACGGCCGGCGTCGTGATGCCGGAGCCGGATGAGAGCGCCACGCGCGCGGAGCGCCGTCGCTATGAACGCGCGGTACAGAAGGCGCAGAAGAAGAAGGGCAAGCGCGGGTGAACTTCCGCCGCCCGGAGATCTGGCTGATCACGGGCATCCCCGCAGCCGGCAAGACCACCGTCGCCCGCGCGCTCGCCGCCCGCCTGGAGCGGTCCGCCCATATCGAGGGCGAACAGCTGTGGCAGCAGATCGTCGCGGGCCGTGAGACACCCTCCGCGACCACACTGGAGGGCGAGACGGAGCGCCAGTACGAGCTGGTGATCCGCAACCAGTGCCTGCTCGCCCGCTCGTACGCGGAGGCCGGCTTCACGCCGATCCTCGACTTCGTCGTCGTCACCCGCTCCCACCTCGAGGCGTACATGAACTACCTCGCGGGTGGCGCGCTCCGCGTCGTGGCCCTCACCCCGTCCCTCGACATCGTCGCCCAGCGCGACGCCGCCCGAGGCGGCAAGACCGGCAGTACCTGGTCCCCGCTCGACGAAACCCTGAGGACGGAGCTCTCCGGCACGGGCCTCTGGCTCGACACCTCGACCCTCACGGTGGAGCAGACGGTGGACGCCATCCTCGAACGGGCCGAGGAGGCCCTCGTCCGGCGGGTGTAGCGGCTAGTCCTCGGGCGTCAGGAACGTACAGCGCGGCCCGGGCGCGTTCGCAAGGCGTCGGTCGAGCGTGGCGAGCGGGACATCGAGGGCTTCCGCGAGGGCGACGTACCAGGCGTCATAGACCGTGACGCTGCTCCGGAGCTCCCAGATGCGGGCCGACAGCGGTTCGTAGTGGGTCAGATCGAGCCGAAGCTTTGTGAGGTCCGCGTGCGCCCACGACGCGATGTCGTGGGAGATCTGGCTGGCGAGCGCTGACCGACGAAGTACGTTGGCTGCCTCGGCGTGCACGTGTCCAGGAGCGGCCAGGCTGTCAGACCGCAGGAGAGCAGTCGCCCAGGCTCCCGTCGCGGTGCTGTCGATCAATGCGGCCACCAGCACCGAGGCATCGACAACGATGGTCACGTACGGTCGGCGTGAATATGGGCCAGGATCTCTTCTGCGGAGAGCCGGGTCTGAGTGCGGCGCTTCCGTTCCTCGATCTGGGCCATCAGAGCCGCCATATCGGTCCGCTCGGCGAGCTCGATCAACTGCTCGCGCAGATAGCCCTGGAGGGACTTCCCGGAGCGGGCGGCCCGTGCCGCGAGCTCGTCACGGACATCCTTCGGCACATCGCGGACCGTTACTGACGTCGTGAGGGCATCCGACGTTGCTTCCTCAGTCCGAGACGCTCGTCTAGTAGAACTGGTCATGTAAGCACTTTGCTGCTATCCGCAGCAAAATGCAAGCGCGCGATGAGTCCTCGGGCCACTTTCGCGGGCCTAGCCGTTGTCGGCTATGAACGGTGCCTGCTACGTTGGATACGTCAGGGGAGTAACACCCTCCGCCGTTGCAGGCAGGAGGGGGAAGCGTCGTCATCACGGGGTGTGTCCACCCTCGGCGCTCCACGGAGCCTTCCGGCTCCGCGTGAGACCTGCCTAGTCGCGCGTGCCATTCAGGCACCTCGTGAAGGGTGGGTCTGTGACCGATCTGTTGCCATGGGTGTTGTTCACCGCGTTCGTCCTCGGGATGCTCGCGCTGGACCTGGGTGTGTTCCACCGTGACGCCCACGAGGTCTCGCGACGCGAGGCCGCCGGATGGAGCGTGTTCTGGATCGGGCTGGCGTTGCTGTTCAACGCCGGCGTCTACTGGCGGATGGGCGCCGAGTCCGGGCTCGAGTGGACGACCGGGTACCTGATCGAGAAGTCGCTCAGCGTCGACAACGTCTTCATCTTCCTGATCATCTTCGCAGCCTTTAAGGTGCCCGCCGCGTATCAGCACCGGGTGCTGTTCTGGGGTGTGATGGGCGCGCTGGTCATGCGCGGCATCATGATCGGCATCGGCGCGGCGTTGCTGCACAACTTCGACTGGATCATCTACGTCTTCGGTGGACTGCTGATATTCACGGGCATCCGGCTCTTCCTCTCGCGGGACGACCACCCGGACGTCGCCGAGAACCCACTCGTGAAGCTGGCCGCGCGGCGGTTCCGAACGACGAGCGACTACCGAGGACAGAGCTTCTTCGTCCGCGAGAACGGGCTGCTCTACCTGACGCCGCTCGCCCTGGTGCTGATCGTGGTGGAGAGCACGGACCTCGTGTTCGCGGTGGACTCGATCCCCGCGATCTTCGCGGTGACGGACGACCCGTTCATCGTCTACACCTCGAACGTCTTCGCCATCCTCGGGCTGCGGGCGCTGTTCTTCCTGCTGGCCGGGTACTTGAACGATCTGCCGCTACTGAAGCCGGCGCTCGCCACGATCCTGCTGTTCGTGGGCACGAAGATGATCCTCGCGGACGTGTACCACATGCCGCCGTTCGTCAGCCTCGGCGTGGTCGCGAGCATCCTCACCGTCGCCGTGCTCCTCTCGCTCCGCATGAAGCACCCGCCGCTCGAGATCCAGGAGGCCGTCCCCGTCGACGGCGGACCGTTCGAGGACCTCGACGACGACGGCATCCCGGACCGCCTCGAACAGCGCACGTAACCCCTCCACGTGCGTCTCGAGGAGTCGAGGGCGTCCGCCCCACGCGGACGCAGAAGAGCCCGCCTTGCGGCCGGGCTCTTCGTAGGCGCGGGAGCCGAGAGGGCTAGGAGACGCGCTCGAAGATCGAGGCGATGCCCTGGCCGCCACCGATGCAGAGCGACACGAGGCCGTAGCGGCCGCCGGTGCGCTCCAGTTCGTACATCGTCTTCACGGCGAGGATCGTGCCCGTCGCGCCGACCGGGTGGCCGAGGGCGACCGCGCCGCCGTTCGGGTTGGTCTTGTCCTGCGGCAGGTCGAGGGCGACCGAGCAGGCCGCGGCGACGGCGGCGAACGCCTCGTTCAGCTCGATGACGTCCATGTCCTGGACGTTCAGGTTCGCCTTCTTCATCACGTTCTGGATCGCCGGGATCGGGCCGGAGCCCATGATCTTCCAGTCAACGCCGGCCTCGGCGCGGGCGACGAGGCGCATGCGCGGCTTGATGCCGAGCTCGGCGGCCTTGCTCGCGGACATCACCACCACGGCGGCGGCACCGTCGTTGATGCCGGAGGCGTTGCCGGCGGTCACGGAGCCGTCACTCTTGAACGCGGGGCGCAGCTTGCCGAGCGCCTCCATGGAGGTCGCGCGCGGGTGCTCGTCCACCTCGAAGGTGACGGTGTTACGGCCCTTCTTCGCCTCGATCGGGACGATCTGCTCGTTGAAGTAGCCGGCCGCGATCGCGGCCGCGGCGCGCTCCTGCGAGCGGAGGGCGTACTCGTCCTGCAGGTCGCGCGAGACCTCGAACTGGGCGGCGAGGTTCTCCGCGGTGATGCCCATCGGGTAGTCCTCGAAGGGGTCGGTCACCAGGTCCTGCGTGCCGTCTTCCAGGGTGCCGTCGCCGTACTTGTAGCCGAAGCGCGCCTTGCGCACGTAGTACGGCATCATGCTCATGTTCTCGGCGCCACCCGCGACGACGATCTCCGCATCGCCCGTCTGGATCCAGCGCGCGGCGGTGTTGATCGCCTCCAGGCCGGAACCGCAGATGCGGTTCACGGTGACGGCGGGCGTCCCGATCGGCATGCCGGCCTTGATCGAGGCGTGGCGGGCGATGTACCCGTCCTCCGCGACCTGGCCGACACAGCCCAGGATCACCTGCTCCACCTGCTCTGGTTGCAGGCCGGCGCGGCTCACGGCCTCGCGGATCACGTGCGCGCCGAGGTCTGACGCGGGCGTCTCGCTGAGCGCTCCGCCCAGCGTGCCGATCGCGGTACGCGCGCCGCTGACGATGACGACGTCTTCCATCTGGTGCCCCCCACCTATTTCCCTGGCCTTCGTCCGCGCCGCCCCCCGACAGGCTCAATAACGGACGGATGGTGACTGACCGCGAGTGTACTCGCCGGGTCTTGCCCCGTCGAAACGGGACGGTTGACCACTGGTGCGAACTCGTGGCGAGCACACTCTACGCTCGTTGAGTTCTATCAAGCAACTCACTACTATCGCCACATGAGGCGAGCCAGCTTTACCGACATGAACTGCAGTGTGGCCCAGACCCTGGAGGTCATCGGCGAGTGGTGGACGCCGCTCATCATCCGCGACCTGATGTTCGGCGTGTCGCGGTTTGACGACTTCCAGTCCCGCCTCGGCATCTCCCGCAATGTGCTCACGGAACGTCTCGCGCGGCTGGAGGAGCAGGGCATCGTCACGCGGGAGGCGTACCAGGACAACCCGCCGAGGTACGACTACCGCCTGACCGAGAAGGGCGCGGACCTGTGGCGCGTGATGGAGATGATGCGGCAGTGGGGCGACCGCTGGGCCGCGCCAGAGGGCTCGCCCGTCGAGCTCGTCCACCGCACCTGCGGCAACATCGCCCACGCCGAACTCATCTGCTCCGAGTGCGGCGAGGCGCTGCGACAACGGGAGATCACGGTCGCGGAAGGGCCCGGCGCCGGGACCACCTCGGCGTTGCCGGAATGGCTGAGGGAGCGGCGCTCCTCCTGACGCGCTAGCCTGCGACGGGCTGGACGGTGAGCTCGAACAGCGACGCGCGGAGGTTGTCGCCCGGGGTGTTCGAGATCATCACGTAGCGGCCCTCCTCCAGCGGCCACGTCACCGCGCGGGCACCGTGGGCGGGGATCCCCTCGATCAGGCCCACGACCTCGATGTCGTCCTCCTGCACCGGCTCGGTGGCGTCGCGCCACGCGACCTCGTCCTGCGTGACCACAACGAGGGCGAAGTCCT
>JALOAM010000216.1 GCA_023228765.1 Dehalococcoidia bacterium | reverse complement strand
CGGGGAAGTCGACGTTCCTCAACGCTGCCCGACGTGAGGCGCGGGCACGCTCGTTCCGCGTCGGCGACCTTGTGCTCCCCGGCCCCAGCGTGGTCGTTGCCCGCGGAGACGACGGGGACGGCGACAAGCGGTCGGTCGCCGTCGCTCGGGGCCTGACCGGCCTCCGCGAGCTGTTCCGCCTCGCGCGGCTGTCGGCGGAGCGCTGGCTCATCGTCATGGACGATGCCCACCGGCAGGACGCCGAGGAAGTCGCGGCGATCGTGCGGCTGGTCCTGAGCACGGACACGACGGGTGTCGTGCTGCTCCTCGGCGCCGCCGAGGGCCACGAGAGCGCGGGCGGACGCCTCACGCGGCTGTCCGCGCAGCTCGCCACGATCCCCGGGACGAATCAGCACCGGCTCGGTCCGTGGACGGGCCTCGATGTCCACGACCTGATCCTCGAGCCGATGCCGGGGATCCCTCCGGCGGTACGGTTCGGGTTCGAGGTGGCGCAGGTCACCGGGGGCAACCCGGCGCTGATCCGTGCGTACGCCGACATGGCCGCAGCGCTGCCCGAGGACGAGCGGCTCACCGTCGTCTCCGGCGCCCGGCGGCTGTTGGACCTCGCCCCGCCGCCGCTCGCGGACCAACTGGTGCACGCGCGGACGGCGGCACTCGCTGGCGGCGCGCGACGGGTCGTCCAGACACTCGCACTGTGGGGGCTGCCAGCGGACGCCGAGCTGGTTGCCGAGCTCGCCGACCTTCCGAGGGCGGCGGCCGTGTCCATCCTCGACCGGCTGGAGGACGAAGAGCACGTCCGTCTCCGTCCGCCGGACGAGGACGACGACGGAGCTCCCGAGTTCGACCTGCCGGACCCGGTGACGGGAGGAGTGCTCGCCCGCGCGGCGCCGTCGCTGCTTGCGCAGGGCGTCCGGCAGCGGGCGTCCGCCATCCTCGAGGCGCGCGAGCTCGCGCCGGCGGCGCAGATCGTGCGCGCGCAGCATCACCTCGCAGTCGGCGACCTCACTCAGCGCCGCGCGGAACAGGTGGTGGAGGCCGCGCTGCTGCTCCTCCACCGCGGACGGTGGGCATCGGCGCGCTCGTTCCTCGAGCCTGTCGTGTGGGCCGCCGTCGAGGACGACCTCCCGTCCGACGTGCTCGTCGAGGCGGTCCGCGCCCTCGCCGAGACGTACCACCGAGGCGGCGACTCCCGCACGGCGGAACGGCTGATCGAGGCGACGCGCCCGCGCGTGGGAGCGCCAGCTCCCGGCTACCTCGTCTCCCTCCAGCGCCTCGCGACGGGATGGGCTGGCGTCGGACGCGAACTGGAGGCTGAGACCACCCACCGCTACGTTGCCGCACACCCCTCGACGGCGCGGACGACGCGGATCGCATCGTTCTCGGAGCTCGTACGGCTACGGCACTGGAGCGGACACCCCGAGGAGGCGATCGCCTTGGCGAGCTACGCGCGCGAGGTGCATCGCGGCGAGCCGGACGCGGAGGCGAGCCTGTGGTTCCAGCAGGCGCTCGTCCTGCGGATGCAGGGACACCCCGCAGACTCCCTCGACGCCGCGCGGAATGCCTACACGCTCGCGCGCGCGGCCGGAGAACGAGGCGCGACGGCGCGCGCCCTCGTGGCGATCGGGGAGGCGTGGCTGGACTCCGAGTCCGCGGACCGTGCAGTCCTCTGGATGCGCGGAGGGCTACGGCGGGCGGAACGCGCGCAGAGTTTCAACGACGTCGCGTGGACGCGGAACCGGATGATCCCCGCGTACATCGAGGCCGGCGACTGGGCCAACGCCGAGCTGGCGGCGCGCCGCGGCCTCAGCTTCGCGGCTTCGCTGAACCTCCCACAGACGTTGCGCCGCTCGGAGACGGCACTGGCGCTGATCCAGGCGCTGCGGGGGCGCGTGTGGACGGAGTTCCTCCGCACGCGGGTCACCTCCAGCGACATGGCAAACCCGCTGATCACCACCGCGGTGATGACCGCGTTGTATGAGCAGCAGCGCCTCGCCGGGCAGAGCACCCACGCGCGCTACACGATCCTCCAGGCCGCCGAGATGCTCGACGGCCGGCGAGGCTGGGAGCGCCTGCTGGAGCTGGAGGTCCTCCCGCGGCTGGCGGCGAACCACGCGGAGCATGGGGACGAGGCCGGACTCGCCGAGGTCACCCGGCGGTTCGCCGGCCTCGCGGAGTCGTCGTCGTTCACGCTCCCGATCTCACGGCTGGAGCTGATGATGGCGCAGGCCCGGCAAGCGCTCCTCCAGGACCGCCCCGTCGAGGCGTCGACACTCCTCGAACTGGCGCGGAGCGGCTACCAGGGGATGCACTACCGCTGGAGGTGGGCGCAGGTCGCCGGGATCCTCGGGCAGGCGTACGCACGGTCGGGGCGTCGCGCGCGGGCGATCGAGACGTTGCGATCAGGCTACCTCGCGCTGGAGCGCCTCGGTGCGCGGCCGGAGGCTGGCCGGCTCCGTGCGGAGATCCAGATGCTGGGTGCAAAGGCGCCGCGCGTCCGTGCACGGTCCTCGGCGGCGCTCACCCCGAAGCAGATGGAGGTTGCCATCCTCGCGGCCCGAGGGCTCACCGACCGCGAGATCGCGCGGGAACTCGGCACGACACGGCGGACGACCACCACCCACATGCACGCGATCCTCAAGCGGCTCGGGCTGCGCTCCCGCCTGGAGATCGCCGAGTGGCTCCAGCGAGGTGACGCCCTACCGAGGGCCTGAGCCCCCCCGTATTGCTACAGGTATTGCTACGCCTCGTTATGTCGCGCCTTCGTGCGCGGCGTGAGCCGCGGGGCGAAGAACGACGCCTCCGGTTCCGGCGCCGCCACTCCCGAGGTCTCGAGTGCCTCGATCTCCGCGTCGCTCATCCCGAGGATCCCGCCGAGGACCTCGCGGTTGTGTTCGGCGAAGAGCGGCGCCGGACGCCGGATCGTGCCCGGCGTGCGGGTGAGCTTCCACGGCATCCCGGGGAACGGAAAGACGCCGACCTCCGGGTGGTTCACCGGCACGTAGAACTCACGCTCCGCCAGGTGCGGATCGGACAGTAGCTCCCAGTTCGCCATCACCGGCGCGGCGGGAACACCCGCCGCCTGCAGTTCGCGCGTGGCGCGACGGTGGTCGCGTGCCGCCGCCCACGCGCTGATCGCGTCATCGATCTCGTCGAGGCACTCGGCGCGGCCGGCGTGCGTCTGGAACTGCGGCTCGATGAGCCAGTCCGGCCGTCCGACCACCTCGGCGAGGGCGCGCCATTCGTCCTCGTCGCGGACGGTGAGGGCCAACCACGCGTCGCTCCCGAGTGTCTGGTAGCAACCCTGCGGGGCGAAGAGCTGGTGCCGGTTGCCTCGGCGGCCCTCCAGCTGACCCTCGCGCTGGTAGCGGACGAAGGCGCCGCCGTAGAACGTGGCAGCCGCCTCGTTCAGGGCGAGGTCGATCCACTGGCCGCGCCCGGTCCAGCGCCGCTCTCGGAGTGCCGCGAGGACGGCGGCGACGGTGTAGTTGCCCGCGATCGGGTCGGCGTAGAACGTGCCCGCCCGATACGGGCGCTCGTCGTCCTCGTACCCCATGAGGCTGGCGAGGCCGCTGGACGCCTCGATGTTCGCGCCGTAGGCGACGTAGTGCTGCTCCGGCCCGGTGGCGCCGAACCCGGAGATCGAGGCCATCACGAGACGTGGGTTGAGCGCGGAGAGCGTGTCGTACCCGAGCCCGAGGTTCGGCATGACCCGTGCGCTGTTGTTCTCGATGACGATGTCCGCGCGCTCGACCAGCCGGAGGAACACCTCGCGCCCCTCGGGCGACTGGAGGTCGAGCGACACGTCCATCTTGTTGCGGTTCAGCTTGTTGAAGTAGCCGCTGCGGTTGAACTGGCGGTCGGCGGGGTCATTCCCAGCCGGCCACATCGCCCGCGTCGCCGGCCGCTTCGAGTGCTCGACCTTGATCACCTCCGCGCCGAGGTCGCCGAGGTGCCGCCCGGCCAGCGGGCCGGCCCAGTTCGCGGTGACCTCTACCACCCTCAGCCCTGCGAGCGGCCCCGCGGAGAAGTCCGGTGGCGTGTCGAGGATCTCGGACGGTGCCTCCTCGCGAGGGAGCCACTCGGCCCCGGACTCCCCGAGGGCGGGCGCACCATGGCGGATCGCGAGGGTGCTCGCGCTCATCTTGAACGGGAAGCCCGCATGACGGATCTCGGAGTCCTCGTGGAGTCGGAGGATCCACTCGCGGGCGGCGAGTTGCTCGGAAGCGAGCAGGTCCGCCATCGTGTTCACCGGAGTGACGGGGATCCTCAGTTCCTGCGCCTGGTGGTACACGTCCAGCTTCGACTGTGTCTTGCACCACTCGCGGACGTGCACCCAGATCGTGGAGGCGGGGTCGCGCCACTCCAGGACGTCGGCCTCGGCGTACTGATCGATGAGGTCGGGGCGCCCGATCATCACGAAGACGGTCGGTTCTTGCGCGCGGCGGAGCCACATCACCCAGCCGTCGCGGCACTCCATCATGTCCGGCCCGACACGCGTGAGGACCTGCCCGCCGTGCGACCACGCGACGGAGAGCCAGGCGTGGC
>JALOAM010000197.1 GCA_023228765.1 Dehalococcoidia bacterium | reverse complement strand
TCGATTCCGGTCACCTGCGCGTAGGTCACCATCAGCGCGAGGGCCGTGAGGACCGCGGAGCCGATGGCGAAGCCCTTGCCCGTCGCCGCGGTGGTGTTCCCGAGCGAGTCGAGGGCGTCCGTGCGCTCGCGGACCTCGGGCGGGAGTCCCGCCTGCTCCGCGATACCACCGGCGTTGTCAGCCACGGGACCGTAGGCGTCCGAGGCGAGCGTGACGCCCAGGGTGGACAGCATGCCGACGGCCGCGAGGGCGATGCCGTAGAGGCCGGCGAGTTCGTAGGTGATCCAGATCGAGCCACAGATGACGAGCAGCGGGACCGCCGTCGACAGCATCCCAAGGCCCAGGCCGCCGATGACCAGTGTCCCCGCGCCGGTCTCCGCCTGCTGCGCGAGGTTCTGCGTCGGCTTGTACTCGTACGCGGTGTAGTACTCGGTCACCGTCCCGATGACCTGGCCGGCCACGAGGCCGACGAGGACGGCCCAGAAGATGCCCCACTCGAGCTCCATCATCACCACCACGGCGGCCGTGGAGGCGAGGACGAGGCCGCCCGCGGCGAAGATGCCGGTGCGGAGCGCCCAGAGCAGGCGGTTCATGTCAGCATCCTCCGACGTCCGCACGAGGAAGGTGCCGACGAGGGAGCAGAGGATGCCGAGTCCCGCGATGAGCAGCGGCAGGACGAACGCCGTGTCCTGGTAGTTCGACAGGTCGACGGCCTCGAAGATGCCGTGTGCCGAGACCGAGTCCCCCTCGGACGCGACGGCGACCGTGGCGAGGGCCATGGTCGCGACGATCGAGCCGGTGTAGGACTCGAAGAGGTCGGCGCCCATGCCGGCGACGTCACCGACGTTGTCACCCACGTTGTCGGCGATCGTGGCCGGGTTGCGCGGGTCATCCTCCGGGATGCCGGCCTCCACCTTGCCCACGATGTCCGCGCCGACGTCGGCGGCCTTCGTGTAGATGCCGCCACCCACGCGCGCGAACAGCGCGATGGAGGACGCGCCGAAGGCGAAGCCGGTCAGCGGACCGTAGTGCTGGAACACCAGGTACAGCCCGGTGATACAGAGCAGGCTGATGCCCACCACGGTCATGCCCATGACGGAGCCGGAGGAGAACGCGACCCGGAGCGCCGGGTTGAGGCCCTCGCGAGCCTTCGCCGCCGTGCGGACATTCGCGCGGACCGCGACGTACATGCCGACGTACCCGGCGGACGCGGATGCGATTGCGCCCACGAGGTACGCAATCGCCGTCCGAGGCAGGTCGACCATCTGGCCTTGCTGCTCGCCGAACTTGTCCATCGCGTCGTAGTCGATGAAGACAGCCAGGATGACTGTCACGACCGCAACGAACACGGCGAGGAACGTGTATTCGCGGCGAAGGAAGGCCGCCGCGCCCTGCTGGATCAACAGCGCGATGTTGCGCATCGTCGCGTCGCCCTGATCCTCCTTGAGGATCCGTTGAGTGGTGACAACCGCAAAGAGCAGCGCAACGACCGCCGCTCCCAGCGCGATATACAGGCTCTCCATGTGGTGGTGTGCCTCCGCCTTCGTCGTGTTCGTGACCACGCGATGGACCGCGGTCTACCTTCTCCCGAAGCAGACCGCGCGGCACTGTAACACCGGCTCCCGTTAGGAACAGACCGCGCCGAGCGGCGAAGTTGTCCACAAGAAATCCCCAGAAGTGGATAACAGGTCACGTGCGACGTAACGAAGCGAGACTGAGCGCGACAGAGTCGTGACGGCAGAGTGAAGTAAGTCCGAGGAAGCTCAGCGCCCGCCGATGCGTTACAGGCTGCCTAGCTCATCCGGCAGATCGCCCTCGCGCGCGCGGTCGATCATCTCGCGCGTCTCGGCCGGGACGTCCATCCCGTACTCCTCGAAGCGCCGCTCGACCCAGGAGCCGATCTGCCGCGGGTCCTCGATGCCCTGCCCGGGCGCGGAGGTGCCGTACTCGTCGATGACATCCTGCGTCGACTTCGTGCGCTGCACGCGCGACATCAGGCGCTTCATGCGCGTGGACCCGCAGTGCTCGCACTTCGGCTTCAGCTCCGCCTTCACGGAGCGCACGAAGACGCTGGAGACGCGCTCACACTTCTGACAGCGGTATTCGTAGATCGGCATGCCGCGGAACTCGCCCTGCTACTCGCCAGTCACTCGCCAGTCAGTCCTCGGTGCTCAGGCGTTCTTTCGCGCGGCTCAGGCGGCTGGAGAGCGCGAAGTTCGGGTCGGCGCGCTCGGACGGGTCGAGGCCGGCGTCCGCGCGGCTCGCCAGGTCGCTGAAGTCCGTCCCAAGCTCGCCGTCGTACTGCTCGCCCATGCGGCGCGCCCACTTCGAGAACGCCTTCTCGTCACCACCTTCGAGGCGTCCCAGCTCCTGCTGGAGGTCGATCGAGTCGATCGCCTCGCTCGTGGAGCGGCCTCGGGCGATGCGGGAGACGACGCGGGTGAGCTTCTTGCTGCCGCACTCCGGGCACTTCGTCCCGGTCGCCTCGCTCGCCTTCGCGACCGTGCGGAAGAAGACCTCCACCTGCTTCTGGCAGCCGGCGCAGTCGTACTGGTAGATCGGCATCAGTCCACGCTCCGTCAGCCCTCGGAGAGGTCGCGTCCCGGAGGATAGCGCGCGCCCGGGCGGGGCGAGCCTCGAGCTAGCCCTCGATGGCGTCCTCGACGTGGTTGAGCTGTCCCACGTCGCCGCCCACGGTCAGCTCGATGGCGATGAGGTCGATCCGCAGGTTCTCCGGGAGCTCCTGGTGGTCGGCCCAGTACGCCTCGGCGAGCGCACGAAGGCGGGCGCCCTTCGCGGGGGAGATCTGCTGCACGGCGGCGCCCATGCGGCGAGACGTGCGCAGCTTCACCTCCACGAAGGCCGTGGTGTCGTCCTTGATGGCGACGATGTCGATCTCGCCCTCGGGGCGCCGGATATTCCGGTCGACGACTTCCCAGCCCTGCTTCTCAAGGTACTCGGAGGCGATCCGCTCTCCGGCCTGGCCCAGCATCTGTGAACGTTCAGTCACGAGTCGAACCTCTTGCCTGTCGCTGCTCCGCCGATTGCCTCGCGTACCGGCGCGAAGGACAGGCGATGAATGTTGGTGTATCCCAGCGTGGCGAGGGCTGAGCGATGCTCCGCCGTCGCATACCCCTTGTTGACCGCCAGGCCGTAGCCTGGAAAGCGCTGGTCCAGGTCGCACATCAACCGGTCCCGCGCCACTTTCGCGATGATCGAGGCCGCCGCTACCGATGCGCAGAGCGCGTCGCCGTCGATGACCGCCACCTGGCGGATACGTCCCTCGACGACCTCTCTCCCATCAATGATCAATGCGTCCGGCGTGGTGGGCAAGTTTTCGACCGCGCGCTTCATCGCGAGGCGAGTTGCCTGCAAGATGTTGATCTGATCGACCACTTGAGTCGAAACCCCAGCAATCGAACAGATCGCGTGCTTCTGGATCTGCGCCGCGAGCCTCTCTCGCTGCCGTTCCGTCAGCACCTTCGAGTCGCGTAGCGCCGCGATCCAGCCGCTGCGCGACGGGTCGCCGGAGGCTCGACGCGGCAGGATCACCGCGGCGGCTACCACCGGCCCGGCGAGCGGTCCCCGACCGACCTCGTCCACCCCCGCGACGGCCTCGAACCCCTCGCGCCAGAGGGAGCGCTCGTGCCGCCACCCGGGTCGAGGGCTGCGGTGCGGGCGAGGCTGCACCCGCGATCCGGCGACGGTGGAGGGCGTCGTCATGGGACACATGGTGACATGCCCATATCGAGAAGACAACTGAGCAATTTCCATCACGGACCACCACGGCCACGTCAGGCCTCGATCAGACGCCTGACGCGGAGCACACGTCCCCCTCTATGATGCGCTCCCGCGCCGAAGGTTGGTAGGCCCGGCGCAGGGTCATCAGTATCAGGGGCCGCCGTGATGTACCGCGCGGCCATGGCGCGAGGACGTGGAGGACGCGATGCCCATCGTGCGGATCGAGATGCTGCCCGGGCGGTCGATCGCTCAGAAGCGGGAGCTGGTGCGCTTGATCACGGACGCCGTCTGCAACGTGGCGCACACCGATCCGAAGAACACCCACGTGATCTTCGAGGAGCGCTCCGTGGAGGACTGGGCATGGGACGGCAAGCTCTACGTCGACCAGGATGACGAAGACGACGACTAGCGTCTGAGGCCCGACTCATCCGGTCCGTCCCGGATCCTCCCGCGATCCTCGGCGATCCGTCTCCGATCCCCGCGGGATCTCTGCACGATCTCCGCGGGATCTCCTCAACTCCACGCGGGTTCTGAACCCGGGTGCGGTGTTACAATCGAACCCAGACCCCACCCCGCTCCCCGGGTCCCGAAGAACACACACCGGTGAACACGGACGTGCGGAGCGATTGAACCTCCTGGAGTCGGCGCTGCGCGCGCGTGTGCCGGCACTCCCAAGAAGCGAGCGACCATGAGTACGCGCTCCGTGCGAAACATCGCCGTCTACCTGGTGATCCTCTCAGCCCTCGTGCTGGTGCTGGTCGTCCTCCTGCGGCCGTCCAGCAGCAACGAGGAGCCCCTCTCCTTTGTCCTGGCGCAGGCGCGCGAGGGCAACGTAGAGCGGATCGAGGTGCGAGGCGACAGCCTCACCGCCTACCTCGCGGGCCAGTCGGAGCCGGTGACCTCTCGCAAGGAGTCCTCCTCCAGCGTGGAGGAGATCCTCCGTGACAGCGGGATCCCCGTGGGCCCGGGCGGGGTCGAGATCTCCGTCGAGGGCCCCAGCCAGTTCGGCAACATCTTCGGACTGTTGCTGAACTTCCTGCCGCTCATCATCTTTGGCGCGATCCTGATCTTCATGATGCGCCAGGCTGGTGGCGCCAATAACCAGGCGATGTCCTTCGGTAAGAGCCGGGCACGCCAGTTCACGGGCACCAAGCCCACCGTGACGTTCATCGACGTCGCCGGGCAGGAAGAGGCCAAGCAGGAACTCCAGGAGATCGTGGAGTTCCTGAAGTACCCGGAGAAGTTCGCCGCCCTGGGCGCGCGGATCCCGCACGGTGTGCTGCTGCTGGGCCCTCCGGGTACCGGTAAGACGATGATCGCCCGCGCCGTCTCCGGCGAGGCGGGCGTGCCGTTCTTCCACCTCTCCGGTTCGGAGTTCGTGGAGATGTTCGTCGGCGTCGGCGCCAGCCGTGTCCGCGA
>JALOAM010000037.1 GCA_023228765.1 Dehalococcoidia bacterium | reverse complement strand
ACGCCAAGCGCAACGCCCCGGCGATCGTCTTCATCGACGAGATCGACGCCGTCGGCCGCCAGCGTGGCGCGGGCCTCGGCGGCTCGCACGACGAGCGCGAGCAGACCCTGAACCAGATCCTGGTGGAGATGGACGGGTTCGACTCCAACGCGAACGTGATCGTCCTCGCCTCCACCAACCGCCCGGACGTCCTGGACCCGGCGCTGCTGCGCCCGGGCCGGTTCGACCGGCAGGTGACCCTGGACCTCCCGGACGTGAAGGGTCGCCGTGCGGTCCTGGACGTCCACGTGAAGGGCAAGCCGCTGGACTCCTCCGTTTCGCTCGAGACCATCGCGAAGCAGACGCCCGGGTTCTCCGGCGCGGACCTCGCGAATCTCGTGAACGAGTCGGCCATCCTCGCGGCGCGTCGCGGCAAGAAGCGCATCTCCATGGACGAGATGAACGAGGCCGTCGACCGCGTGATCGCCGGCCCCGAGCGGAAGTCCCGCGTCATCACCGAGGTGGAGAAGAAGATCATCGCCTACCACGAGGCGGGCCACACCGTGGCCGGGTACTTCTCGCCTCGCGCGGACATCCCCTACAAGGTCACGATCGTTGCGCGTGGCATGGCCGGCGGCTTCACCCGCTCCCTGCCCTCGGACGACCGGCGCCTTCAGGACCGCTCGTACTACGAGGCGATGATGACGATGGCGCTCGGCGGGCACGTCTCGGAGGAGATGGTGTTCGGCGAGATGACCACCGGCGCCCACGACGACATCGGCAAGGTGACGTCGATCGCCCGCAACATGGTCACCCAGTGGGGCATGTCCTCCCGTCTGGGCCCGCGGACGTTCGGCCGCCGCCAGTCCATGGTCTTCCTCGGCCGCGACATCTCGGAGGAGCGTGACTACTCAGAGCGCACCGCCGAGGAGATCGACGACGAGGTCCGGCGGATCATCGACGAGGCCCACGCGCGCTGTCGCACCGTCCTCAGCGAGCACCGCGACCGCCTGGACGCCCTCGCCGCCCGCCTGATCGAGGTCGAGACCGTGGAGGGCGATGACCTCCTCGAGCTCCTCGGCCCCGCCGAGGGCCGCCCGAAGCCGGGCGAGATCCCCTCGCAGGCCCCGGCCGCCGTCTCCGCGGAGCCCAAGGCTCCCGAGGCCGGCTCCGAAGAGGACGAGGAGGCCCCCCAGGGTCGCCCCGGCCTGGCCTGGGGACAGGGCGGCTCCAGCAGCGAGTAACCCTCGGGCAGTAGGTACGGATACGGACGGGCCCCGCGTGAGCGGGGTCCGTCTCTTCTTCGATCTGCGTGGCCGGTCCCCGTCCCGTCCCCGTCCCCGTCCCCTGGGGAAGTGATGCACTTGAACCCGTTCGTTCAGAGTGAGAAGAATGACCAGTCGGAACGAGGTTTCGTGGATCTCGGAACCGTGTCGCCTTTGGAGCTTATCGACATGCTCCGATTCCATGCCGCCGCCTTCGCAGCATCGATGAGCGCTCTGTCTCGGATGACGGCGTTTATTGCTCTCGACGAGTGGGACTCCGTTGAGGACTCTGAGATCGAGAAGGTCGTCGCGGACATTGAGAAGGCAGTCAAGGAACTGCCGCACTCGCGCGCGATCCCCCTGCAGATCGAGCGAATCCACAACCTCTTGAACATGGGCGCCGACCGTAAGTCCGTCTCACTTCTGCTGCGCGAACTGCACGAGAACATCCTGGCCGAGATGAGCGGGTCATGGTTCCTCGTAATCCCCGACTACCAGAGACACTTCTACGAACAGCACTTCCCGCTGTTCGGGGTAGAAGTCGAGGAAGCGTTCCCCGAGGCCTTGTTCGACATTGCCGCTGCTGGGCGTTGCCTGGCACTAGGCGAATCGACCGCCTGTGTGTTCCACCTCATGCGCGTGCTCGAGAAGGGGCTTCACCAGTTAGCGCGCGAGGTCGACGTGCCGATGGGGGAGCGCATCGAGTACGAGCAATGGCACGTCGTAATTGATCAGATCACTGCGACCATCGAAAAGATGAAGGCGCTACCCAAGAGCCCCGAAAAGCTGCACCGCCTGCAGCGGTACTCCGACGTGGCAATTGAGTTCCGGCTCTTCAAGGAAGCGTGGCGCGACCACGTTGCCCACTCTCGTGCGCGGTACGACTCGCAAGAGGCGGCGCGCATTTGGCGCGGCGTGCGCGACTTCATGCGTAGCCTCGCGACGGCCCGGGGAGATACCGCAGAGCAGGGCTAAACTTCCGCTGGAGGACGGGGCGCACTCCCTGCGGCCCAGCCCTCAGGCATCCACCGTCGAGGGCGCGGCCTCTGCGCTGTCCTCGGCGTCTTCGCCGTCCGAGGCAGCGGCGGCTTCCGCGGCCTCTCGCTCGCGGATGGCGCGGATGCGTCGCTCCATCATCTCGCGCATGATGAGGAACCATGCGGCGGCGGCAACGGCGAGGCCGATGCGGAGCGCCGGGTGCTCCTCCAGCTTGCCGTCCTCGTCGAGGACGGCGGTGCCGAAGATGAAGCCGGTGCCCACCCACACGGAGTTGGCGATGACCGCGCCGGCGTAGTCGAGCGGCATCCAGACGCGGAGGGGGATCCTCAGCGCGCCGGAGCCGAACGGGCCCACCGCGCGGGTGACGTTATGCAGGTGGTAGAAGGGGATGAGCCACCTGGCGCGGCCGTCCATGAGCTGCGCGCCGAGGCGTAACGAGGGGCCGAGGCGCGTGCCGGCGAGCCGGTCGCCGCCCCATCGGCCGGCAGCGTACGAGATGGTGTCGCCCACCACCGTGCCCGCCGCCGCCACAACGAAGACGAGCGCGACGTTCGCATCCCCCTGCGAGGCCGCAGCACCGCCGAGGAACATCATCAGCACGCCGGGAAAGATCACGCCGAGACCGATCGTGCTTTCCGTCAGCGCGGAAAAGAACACGATGGGCGTACCGAACCGGTCGAACAGGTTGTTGACCGTGACAAACAGGAGGTCCGTCACCCAGTTCAGGGCGTCGTACGGCGCGGTGATGACGTCGATGAGGTCCAGGAGAGGCTCCAGGGGATCGTGGTGTGAGACAATGATACGTGTCGAGGGGGTCTGAGCCGTTAACGGCAGGAGCGCCCTCGGCGGGTTGGCTCGGCGAGGCTCGCCGATCCGTCGGTGTTGACGGTGCGTTGATCGTGGCGGGCCTGCTCCGTAGACTCGAACGTCTGACCAAACTCCGTGCCGTCAGCACGAGGGAGCGCCCTCGTACGGTGTCGGAGCACCCATACCCGGGAGAGACCGATGTTCGCGATCATCCGCACCGGCGGTAAGCAGTACCGCGTCCAAGAGGGCGACCGGATCAACGTCGAACTGCTCGACGTGGCCGAGGGCGCCGAGGTGACGTTCGACGAGGTGCTGCTCGTCGGCAACGACGCCAGCACCACCGTGGGTGCGCCCACGGTGTCCGGCGCCAGTGTCACGGCGCTGGTGGAAGCCCAGACCCGCGGCCCGAAGGTGACGTTCTTCCACTTCAAGAACAAGACGCGCCAGAGCCGCAAGAAGGGCCACCGCCAGCACGAGACGCGGGTGCGCATCACCGGGATCAGCGCGTAACGCCCTCCGAGGGCGACGAGGAGACGAGCGCCCTCGGGGGATCCTGAGGCACTCGCCAGGACAGGACGGGAACGCCATGGCTCACAAGAAGTCCGGCGGTTCAACCAAGAACGGACGCGAGTCCGCCGCGCAGCGGCTGGGCGTGAAGCGCTACGACGGGCAGGTCGTCTCGGCCGGCTCGATCATCGTGCGCCAGCGCGGCACCCGCATGCACCCCGGCGAGAACGTGGGCCTGGGCAAGGACCACACGCTGTGGGCGAAGGTGGACGGTGTCGTCCGGTTCTCGCCCTACGCGAAGGGCCGCCGCAAGCAAGTGTCGATCGAGCCGGTTGAGGTCTAGCCAACAGCGGCTTCACCCATCAGGTTCAGAAGGCAGAGACGATGAAGACTGACATCCACCCCGAGTACCAGACCGCCACGATCACCTGTTCGTGCGGGAACTCGTGGGAGACCCGCTCCACGAAGCCGTCCATGAGCGTGGACGTGTGTTCCGCCTGCCACCCGTTCTTCACGGGCGAGCAGCGCATCGTGGACACGGCCGGGCGCGTCGAGCGCTTCCGCCGCCGCTACACCCGCGGTGGTGGCAGCACCTCGTAACGCTCGAGGGCGAACAAACAGACGAAGGGGCGGCCAGTGGCCGCCCCTTCTGCGTGTGCGCGGAACACGGATCAGCGTGGCTCCACCAGCTCCATGTCCCCGGGCGAGTGGCCGATTGCCGTGAGCACCATCGCGGCCTCGCTCCGATGCTGCGTGCCGTGATTCGCTACGTGGAGCATGGAGAGCCACAGCGGGACCTCCTTCACCGCCCCACCGGGGAGCGGGCGCAGACAGATCCGGTCGAGCTCCTCGTCCTCGCGAAGCGATTCGAGGAACGTCTCCGTGTCGCGCTGGATCTCGTCCCAGAAGGCCCTCACTGCCGCGAGGTCGGGCAGGATCTCCAGCGTGAAGCGACGGCTGAACGACTCACGCCCGGGGAGGGCCCCACTCCACCAGTCCAGGTGGATCCGCTGCGTGCCACAGAGGTGGACGAACGTGTTCAGGATGGGCGGCTGTCCACTCACGACCTCCCGCCGGACGTCGTCGCCTGCCTCGCGTGCCACGTCCAGCAAGTGGCGCGTCGCCTGGTGGTGGTATGCGTAGAGCGTCCGGATCGCTTCGAGCAGCATCGCAGCCTCCCTGGGGCCCCCGCGCGAGCCTACGTGCCGTCCGTCGCTCGTCCGATGCCCGGGTGGCACGTACTCTGGGGCGGTGACCCCCTCACGGCCATCCTCTCCCTCCCCCACCTACGGCGGGCAAGCCGTGATCGAGGGCGTCATGATCCGCGGCATGCGGTCGATGGCGGTCGCGGTGCGCGATCCGGAGGGCGGGATCCTCGTCCGGTCGGAGGCGCTGCGCGGGCCGCTCTACGTCGGGCTACTGCGGCGGGTGCCGTTCGTGCGCGGCATCCTCGTGCTGGCGGAGACGCTGACCCTCGGCGGGCGGGCGCTGACGTGGTCGTCCGCGATCGCGTCCGGTGAGGTCGACGAGCATGGCGAGGCGCGGGCACTCACGCCCGTGGAGCGCGTGTTCCTCATCGTGACCATGGGCCTCGCGCTGGCGGTGTTCTTCGCGGGACCGGTGCTGGCGACGGCGTGGCTGGATGCGCGCATCGACTCGTGGATCGTCCTCGCGATCGAGGGAGCGATCCGCATCGGGTTCCTGCTCGGATACATCTGGCTCATCGGCCGCTCGGACGACGTGCGGCGCGTCTTCCAGTACCACGGGGCGGAGCACATGACGATCGCGGCGTTCGAGGATGGCCGCGAGCTTACCGTCCCCGCGATCCGGCGCTACCCGAAGGAGCACCCCCGCTGCGGGACCTCCTTCCTCCTCACGGTGGCGTTCGTCTCGATCGTGGTGTTCGCGTTCGCCGGGACCGACCCACTGTGGTGGCGCATCGCCTCGCGGCTGGTGCTCATCCCCCTCGTCGCTTCCGTCTCGTACGAGGCGATCCGCTTCGCGGGATTCCACCAGGGCTGGCCGGTGGTACGGCTGCTGTTCGCAGGCAACATCGCCCTCCAGCTCCTGACCACGAGGCCCCCTGACGACGAGCACATCCAGGTGGCGATCCGCGCCTTCGAGGAAGCGCGCGACGTCGAGGCCCGCCTGTAACGATCGCTTCTCCCGTTCCGCGCTATAATCCTGAGTAAGTCAGTCAACTATTCAGGAGTCTCGTGATGGCTGCCTCCACCCCACTGCGTGTCGACCGCAACACCCTGCGCACGAACCAGGCCTTCATCGTGGGCCTCACCGTGATCGCCTTCGTGGTGGGCCGCGACGTCGGGCAGTGGATCGTCCTCGGGACGGGGCTCGTGATGCTCTTCGGCACGCTCGACGAGCGCCTCGCGCTGTTCAAGCAGGTGCACCGTCGCCTGCTGAAGCCGGCGGGGATCCTCGGTGCGGACGTGAAGGTCGAGGACCCCATGCCGCACCAGTTCGCACAGGCGATGGGCGCCGTGGTCCTCCTGCTGGCGTTTCTCGCCCTCGTCGGAGGTGCGACGCAGGTCGGATGGGCGCTCACGCTGATCGTGACCGCGCTCGCGTTCGTGAACCTCGCCGTGCAGTTCTGCACGGGCTGCTTCATCTACTACCAGCTTGACCGCCGAGGGCTGCTCCCCGCTTCCATCGCGAGCACGCGGACGGCGCACTGACGTGGTTGAACGCCTCCTGATCGCGCTCGCGGTCCTCACCGCTGTCGCGGTCACCATTGCCCTCGGACAACGGTGGTACGCGTGGCGCAACGCACGCATCGAGGCGCGCCTCCGCGCGGACAGCGCCGACGAACAAGTGGCCGTCGACGGGCCGAGGATCGTCTACTTCACCACGGAGACGTGCGTGGTCTGCCGCGCGCAGCAGGAGCCCGCGATCGCGGCGGTCCTCGAGCGGATCGGGAGCACGCTGCGCGTCGAGCGCCACGACGCGATCGAGGACCGCTCGCTCGCCGACCGCTACGGCGTACTCACCGTGCCCACCACGGCCGTCTACGACACAGCCGGTGAACTCGTCACCGTGAACCGCGGCTTCGCCCCCGCCGCCCTGCTTCTCGCGCAGCTGCGAGGCGACTCGCCGGCGTTCGAGGGCGGCGTTGCGATGTCCTCGGAGCCGGTCGCCTGACGGCTGGGTGCCCCTCGGACTGACCGAGTCCGCCGCCCCCGCTAGGATGCCCGCATGAAGATCACGGTGCTTGCCGGCGGCATCGGTGCCGCGCGCTTCCTCCACGGCCTCGCCAACGTCGTCGAGCCATCCTCGATCACGGCGGTCTGCAACGTCTCGGACGACCTGACGTGGCACGGCCTCCACGTGTCGCCCGACCTCGACACGCTCATGTACACACTCGCAGGACTCGAGGGTGAGTTCGGCTGGGGCGTTCGGGGTGACACCCAGACCACGCTGGAGCGCCTGCGCGAGCTGGGTGGCGACGAGTGGTTCTCCATCGGCGACCGCGACCTGGCGACCCACCTCTACCGAACGGGACGCCTCCGCGCCGGGAGCACGCTGACCGAGGTTACGGCGGCCCTGGTGACCGCCCACGGCGTGCGGGTGACCTGCCTGCCCGTCACCGACGAACCGCACCCCACGATCGTGCGCACCGGTGAGGGCGACCTGCAGTTCCAGGACTACTTCGTCCGCCTCCGCGGCGAGGTCCCCGTCACCGGCTTCGACTTCCCCGGGCGGGACGCTCGCCCGGCCCCGGGTGTCCTCCGCGCCATCGCCGAGGCTGACCTCGCCGTGATCGCACCGAGCAACCCGTTCGTCTCGATCACGCCCATGCTCGTCGTGCAGGGGGTGCGCGAGACGCTGTCGCGGGCGCCGGGGAAGCGCGTGGCGATCTCGCCGATCATCGCCGGCTCCGCGGTGAAGGGCCCGGCCGCCGCCATGCTCGAATCGCTGGGGTACGAGGTCTCCGCCACCTCGGTCGCACGGCTCTACCAGGGCCTCGTCGACCTCTTTGTCGTCGACACTGCGGATGAAGCGCTGCTGCCCGAGATCCGCGCCCTCGGCATGGACGCCGTCGCGACCGACACGATGATGACCGGCGAGGAGGGTCGCGCGCGCGTCGCGAGGAACGTCCTCGCTGCCGCCGGCTTCGCTGAGTCGGTCGCGTGACCACCTCGGACGGCGCTGCCGCCGGTCACGCCGGCGCGGACTTCGTGGTGATCACGGCGGTGAACGACGCCGGGCACGCCAAGACCCGCCTCGGGCCGGACCTCGACGCGGGGACACGCCGCTCGCTCGTCATCGCGATGGTGGACGACCTCCTCACCACCGTGCGCGAGGTCTGGCAAGGGCACGTGATCGTCGTCAGTCCGGACCCCGTGTACGACGCCATCGCACGTGACCACGATGCCACCGTCGTCCGCGACCGGGGCGAGGGCTACAACGAGGCGATCACACTCGCCCTCGGCGCGGTCGGAGACGCGGAGGCCGCCCTCGTCCTGCCAGGCGACCTCCCTCACGTCTCCGTCACGGACGTGGCGACGCTGCTGAACGCGCTCATCGAGCCGGGCGTCACCGTCGTCGCCGCCGAGGATGGCGGCACGCTCGCCCTCGGCCTGACGCCGCCGCGCGTCATCGCGCCCGCCTTCGGCCCCGACTCGGCCGCCGCGCACGAGGCTGCCGCCCGCGCGGCGGGGGTACGCGTCACCCGCCGCCACTTCCCCGACCTCACCCACGACATCGACACGCTCGAAGACCTCGCGCGGGTGTGGGACCGCGTCGGCGAGGCGACGACCGCCCTGCTGGAGCACCTGCCCATCGCGACACCCACCGTGAGGAGCTCCCGCGATGACTGACCGCGCGCCGGAGGGGTACCGCCCGGCAACCATCGCCGAGACCGTCGTCAGTGCGATCCGCTCGCGGCGCTCCATCCGAGGGCTGACCGGCCCCGCGCTCACCTCGGAGCAGGTCGAGCAGCTCGTCGCGCTCGCCTGCGCTGCCCCGGCGCCACACCACACCCAACCCTGGCGCTTCGCCGAGGTCTCCCCCGAGCGCCGGAGCACCCTCGCCACGGCGATGGGTGAGGCGTGGCGCACCGACCTCGAGCACGACGGCGTCCCGGTGGCGCAGCAGGAGAAGGCGCTCGCCCGCTCCCGCCGCCAGATCGAGGGCGCCCCCACGCTGTTGCTCGGCTGCCTCGTGGCGGACGGCCTGCGCGTGTACGAGGACGACCGCCGAGCACGCGCGGAGTGGGGCCTCGCGCAGCACTCGTTCGGCGCGGCGCTGCAGAACGTCCTGCTCGCCGCCTCCGTCAGTGGCCTCGCGGCGTTCTGGATCTCCGCCCCGCTCTACGCGCAGGACGCGGTCCGCGCCGCGCTCGACCTCGAGGCATCGTGGCAGCCGCAGGCCTTCGTCGCCCTCGGTCACCCCGCGGAGGACTACGTCCCCTTCGCCCGCCCGACGCCAGACCTCGGCGTGCACTTCGTACGGCGATAGCGGCACGCCCAGGGCGTTCGGGGACACCGACTGCTCCCCCCAAGGGGGACTGGGCCGGAGGACTACTCCGCCCGTTCGAGCATCCCCGGTAGCTCGGCGAGCGAGCGGATGACGGCCGAGGCGGGGACCGGGACGCCGTCGACCTGCCCGTGCCGGTCGAGGAGGACGCCGGGCATGCCGGCGAAGACGGCCGGCTCAACATCGTTGTCGAGGCGGTCGCCGACCATCACGGAGCAGGACGCCTCGGCGCCCGCGTGTTGGAGGGCGAGCTCGAAGAAGCGGGGGTGGGGCTTGGAGACACCCGCCTGCTCTGCGGAGAAGGCGTGCTGGAGCAGCGCGAACAGCGGCGTGCGCATCAGCGCGGCATTGCCGTTGGTGGCCGCGACGAGGACGAACCCACGCTCGCGGAGCGTCCGGAGGGTGGGCTCGACGTCCTCGTACGGTTCGAGGGCGGCATCGCGCGCCTCGTAGAAGCGACGGGAAACGTCCGCGACGGCGCCCTCGTCGTCCACCCCGCGTTCGCGGAGCACCTGGCGGAACGACTGCTCGCGGAGGTCGGCAAGCCTGCCCGGGGCCGGACGAAGCGAGCGGGCGATGCGGTCGCGCGTCTCCTGCAGCGCCCGAGGGGTCACGATGCGACCGGTGCGCTCGGAGAGCACCTCGGCGGCGACGATGAGCCCGGCGTCGAGGGAGGCACGGAAGTCGACGAGCGTGCCGTCCACGTCGAAGAAGACGTGGGAGACACGGAACGGGGGGCCGGGCGGGAGAGGCATGCGCGCTCGGTTCCGCGTCGGCGTTACGGGTTGAGGTTGACCAGTTCGCCCGTCTCAAGGTCGAGACGGCGGTAATAGCAGTCGCGCGGCTCACCCGCCTCGTTCTTGGTGTGGCAGATCCCCCCGCGGCGGGGGCGCACGACGTAGAGCAGCGAGTTCTGCTCGCAGTTCACGCGCACCTCCAGCAGGTCGAACGTCTCGCCGGAGGTCTTCCCCTTCTCCCACAGCTCGTTGCGGGAGGTGCTCCAGAAGACCGCGGAGCGCGTCTCGATCGCCTTCGCCAGCGCCTGGTCGTTCACGTACGCGACCAGGATGACCTCGCGCGTGTCGGCGTCCTGCACGGCGCAGGGGATGACGTGCGAGTCGCCGACCTTCGCGAGCTTCTCGAAGTCGAGCGTGAGGGTCGTACCCTCCTCCAGCGCGTTCGCGTCGGCCATCATGCGGTCGCTTTCTGCTGCTACGCCGGAGAGGGCGTGTCGGTCTCCACCGGGCGCATCGGGATGCCTCGGTCGGTGAGGTACTGCTTCAGGGTGGGGATGTCGTACTTGCCGAAGTGGAAGATCGACGCCGCCAGGACGGCGTCCGCGCCGCCCTCGGTGAAGGCGTCGTACAGGTGCTCCGGCTCCCCCGCGCCGCCCGAGGCGATGATCGGGACCTCGACGCTGTCCGAGATCGCGCGGAGCAGCCCGAGGTCGTAGCCGTCCTGGTGGCCGTCCGAGTCCATCGAGGTGACGAGGAGCTCACCGGCGCCGCGCTCGGTCGCCTCCCGGGCCCACTGCACGGCGTCGATGCCGGTGGCGGTGCGGCCGCCGTGGGTGAAGACCTCCCACCGCTCCGCGCCGACGCGCTTCGCGTCCACGGCGACGACGATGCACTGCGAGCCGAAGCCCTTCGCGCCCTCCGAGATCAGCTCGGGGCGCTGCACGGCCGCGGTGTTCATCGAGACCTTGTCCGCGCCCGACTCGAGCATGAGGCGCACGTCCTGCGGGGTGCGGACGCCACCGCCCACGGTGAGCGGGATGAAGACCTGGTCCGCCGTGTTGCGGATCATGTCGTACACGCTGGTGCGGGCGTCCGAGGATGCCGTGATGTCGAGGAAGACGAGTTCGTCCGCGCCCTGCTGGTCATACTGCGCGGCGAGCTCGACGGGGTCGCCAGCGTCGCGCAGCTCCACGAAGGAGATGCCCTTCACGACCCGGCCACGATCGACGTCGAAGCAGGGGATGATCCGGCGGGTCAGCATGGGCCGTCCAGGGAGTCCGGGAACGCCCTCGCCGGGCTCGTCCGCGTCACCAGTGCGTGGGGACGCTAGACGGCAGCAGCGGAGAGGGCTTCGGGAAGCTTGATGTCTCCAGTGTAAAGCGCCCGACCGACAATCGCTCCTTCGACGCCGCAGTCCGTGAGGCGCTGGATGTCCTCCACGGTGCCGACGCCGCCGGCGGCGATCACCTTCACGGAGGTCGCGGAGGTCAGCCGCTCGTACATCTGGAAGTTCGGGCCGTCTGTCACGCCGTCGCGCAGGATGTCCGTGTAGACGATGCGCTGCACCCCCTGCGAGGCGAGCCGCTCGATGAACGACAGGGCGTCGATGTCCGTGGCTTCCGTCCAGCCCTGCAGCGAGACTTTCCCCTCGCGCGCGTCGACTGAGACGATGAGGCGGTCGTGCGCGATGGCGATGGACTCGCGGAGGAACTCCGGGTCCTTCACCGCGCCGGTGCCGATGACCACGCGGTTGACGCCCTCGTCCAGCATCCCGCGCACCATCTCGATGCTGCGGATGCCGCCGGAGGTCTGCACGGCGCAGTTCACGGAGTCCACGATCTGGGAGACCACGGCGGCGTTCGTCCGCTCGCCGGTCTTCGCGCCATCCAGGTCCACGACATGGATGCGGTCAGCACCCAGCGAGGCCCACCGGACCGCCATCGCGATCGGGTCCTCGCCGAAGACCGTCTCGCGGGAGTAGTCACCCTGCGCCAAACGCACACAGCGCCCGCCGAGGATGTCGATAGCCGGAATGATCTCCACGAAGTCTGTCTCCTCTGGTGCGGCCCCTTCGGACCGAGCTACGCCGTCATCCCCGCCGGCGCAATCGAACCTCGCTCCTTCGCGAGGCGAAGGAAGTTGGCATAGAGCTGCAGCCCCCACCGCGCGGACTTCTCCGGGTGGAACTGCGTCGCCACCACGTTGCCGCGCCCCACGACCGAGGGGAACCGCACACCGTCATAATCGGTCTCGCCCAGCACGACTGAATCGTCGGACGGCACCGGGTGGTACCCGTGCACGAAGTAGAAGTAGGAACCGTCCGGGATGCCCTCGAACACCGGGTGCTCGACGCGCATCTCGACGGTGTTCCAGCCCATGTGCGGCACGGTCATGCCGCTGGGGAACCGCACGATGCGGCCCGGCAGCACGCCGAGGCAGTCGTGGCGGCCGCCCTCCTCGGAGTAGTCGAACAGGGCCTGCTGGCCCATGCACACGCCGAGGAACGGTCGCTCGGACGCGATGTATTCGAGCACGGGCTCCACGAGGCCACCCGCGCGCAGGTTCGCCATCGTGTCCTCGGCGGCGCCGACTCCCGGGACGATGAGGGCCTTCGCCGCGAGGACATCCTGCGGCCGGGCGGAGACCTTCGCGTCGACGCCGGCATGGGCTACGGCACGCGCGACACTACGAAGATTGCCCGCGCCATAGTCAACGATGACGACATCCATGCGTACCTGCCCGTGGTTATTGCTGGTACATCCAGTGTACCCCGGAACCGCGGTGTGGCCCCTTCAGCGCCCCACCGTCTGAGGTCGAGTGTGACCGTGCCGTGTTGCCGGAAGGTGAAGCCTCGGACGGCTCCGTGGGGGCCAGCCTCGGGCGGGCGTGCCACCCCGTCGAGGCCTCGGAGGACCGCAATCCTATACTCGGGACATGGCCACATCTGACCCCGCGGATGCCTCCGCCGACGCCGCCACGAGCACCGATCCACACGACCTTCCGGACGAGGTGGTCGAAGCAGGGCACGAGTACGAGGCGGCACGCGAGCGCGTCGAGGAGCTGCGCACCCGGATCCGGTACCACGATTACCGGTACTACACGCTGGCCGAACCCGAGATCGGCGACTCGCAGTACGACGCCCTCATGCGGGAGCTGCGCACGCTGGAGGAGCAGTACCCGGAGCTCCTTGAGCCGGACTCGCCGACGCAGCGTGTCGCGGGCGAGCCGACGGCGGGCTTCGCGGTCGTCGAGCACCGCGAGCCGATGCTGTCGCTCTCGAACGTCTTCGAGCGCGATGAGCTGTTCGCGTGGCGGCAGCGGATGGTCCGCCTGGTAGAGCGCGAGGAGTTCCGCTACGTCTGCGAGCCGAAGATCGACGGCCTCGCGATCTCGCTGGTCTATCGCAACGGGCGGTTCGAGTACGGCTCCACGCGCGGCGACGGCCTCCGCGGCGAGGACATCACCAGCAACCTCCGCACCATCCGCACGATCCCGCTCGTGCTGAACGGCGCGCCCGCGGATGGCCCACCCGTCGATGGGGAGCCCTCCGCGCTCCCGGCCGCGTTCGAGGTACGCGGGGAGGTCTACCTCTCCAAGGAGGAGTTCCGCCGCCTGAACGAACAGCGCGCCGAGGCGGGCGAGCAGCTCTACATGAACCCGCGCAACACGGCCGCGGGCTCTCTCCGCCAGTTAGACCCGCGCGTCACGGCGACACGGCGCCTGAACCTCTTCGTGTACCAGCTCGGCTGGGTGGAGGGTGACCGCCCCGTCACCAGCCACTCCGAGGCGATCGCGTGGCTGCGCTCCCTCGGCTTCCCGACGAACCCACTCACCGAGACGTTCGACGACATCGAGCAGGTCGCCGCGTTCTGCGAGGGCTGGGTGGACCGCCGCGAGGCGCTCGACTACGACATCGACGGCGTGGTCATCAAGGTGGACGACCTCGCGACCCAGCGCGCCCTCGGCGTGGTGGGTCGCGAGCCGCGCTGGGCGACGGCGTGGAAGTTCCCGGCGGAGCAGGCCGTGACCCGCCTGAAGGCGATCCAGGTCTCCGTCGGCCGCACCGGCGTCCTCACCCCCTTCGCCGTCCTCGAGCCCGTGTTCGTCGGCGGGGTCACGGTCTCGATGGCGACGCTCCACAACCTCGACCACCTGCGAGGGCTGGACATCCGCGCCGGTGACGACGTGATCGTGCAGCGCGCGGGCGACGTGATCCCCCAGGTGGTGGGGCCCGTCCTCTCGCAGCGCAAGGGCCGTGACCTCCCGGTGTTCGAGATGCCGGACGCGTGCCCGGTCTGTGGCACGCCAGTCGCCCACGACGAGGGCGACGCCGCCTACTACTGCCCGAACCGCGCCTGCCCCACCAAGCTCGCGCGCCTCATCGAGCACTTCACCTCCCGAGGCGCCCTCGACATCGAGGGGTTCGGCGAGGAGCGCTCCGCGATGCTGGTGGGCCGGGGGTTCGTGAGCTCGCTCGCGGACCTGTACGACCTCCCCGAGAAGCGCGAGGCGCTCCTCGAGGTCGACAAGATCGGCGCCAAGACGCTCGACCTGATGTTCGCGGAGCTGGAGAAGTCGAAGCAGCAGCCGCTGCACCGGCTCCTCATCGCCCTCGGCATCCGTCACGTGGGCAGCGAGACGGCGCGCGCCCTCGCGCGGCACTTCGGCTCGATGCAGGCGCTCCGTCACGCGGCGCTGGAGGAGATCCAGGCCGTCGACGGCATCGGCCCGATCGTCGCGGAGGCCGTGTACGAATATCTGCACGACGAGGAGTACGCAGCGCTGGTCGACGCCCTCGCGGCACACGGCCTGCGCATGGACGAGGACGTGGCCGCGCGCGGCGGCATCCTGGAGGGCGAGACGATCGTCATCACGGGCTCCCTCGACCGCTGGTCTCGCAACGAGATCGAGGAGTTCATCAAGTCGCTCGGCGGCAAGGTGACCGGCTCGGTGTCGAAGAAGACGTCGTTCGTCGTCGCCGGTGACGGCGGCGGATCGAAGCGCGACAAGGCCGAGGCCCTGGGCGTTGAAATCCAGGATGAATCCGGCTTCGTGGGCCTGCTACGAGAGCGCGGATGGACTGGCGAATAGGGCCTCGTAGCCCTCGCTACCGGGGCGCGTCAGCGTCGCCGAGTCGCGCTTTTTCCAGAACCGGTAGCGTCGATCGCATGAGGCCCTCCCACATGCTCGACGCCCTCCAGCAGATCGGCCGCACCGAGGAACGCGAAGCGCGCCCGGAGCCGCCGGGCTACCTCCGCGAGGCGGTCTACGGCGCGGTGGATGGCACCGTGACCACGTTCGCGGTGGTCGCCGGCGCCGTGGGCGCCGGCCTCGGCGGCAGCGTCGTCGTCATCCTCGGGCTCGCGAACCTCTTCGCGGATGGCTTCTCGATGGGCATCAGCTCCTACCTCGCTGCGCGCGCGGACAGCCACCAGCGCTCGCTGGCGCGCGAGGAGGCCCTCGAAGCCGTGCACGTCAACCCCACCGAAGAGCGCGAGGAGCTGCGCCAGGTCTACGTCGACCGCGGCATCAGCGAGGAGGCCGCAGCGGTCATCGTGGAGGAGCTCACGAAGGACCGCCACGCCTGGGCCGAGACGATCATCCGGGAGCAGTCCGGCCCCCTGGAGATGTCGGGAGCACGGACGGGTGCTCTCGTAACGTTCGCCGCCTTCCTCGTCGCCGGCGCGATCCCCCTCGTCGTCTTCATCCTCGACGCGATGGGAAGCACGATCGGGGTCAGCCTGTTCACGGCGAGCGCGATCGCGACGGCGATCACGTTCTTCGGCGTCGGCGCAGTGAAGGGCATCGTCGTGCAGCGCCCGTGGCAACGCGACGGGCTCGAGACGCTCGCCCTCGGCGGTGCGGCCGCCGCCCTCGCCTACCTCGTCGGCTGGCTCCTCCGAGGTATCGCGGAGGGCGTGTAGCCTCGGATGTCTCGACTTATGTCGCGCAATCACGGCCCTACCCCCTGAGGGGTACGCGTCACGTTGAGGCTCGCCTGGCCAGAATCACCCCTACGGGAGGCGCGAGGGATCGCCGCGTCGCGGAGTCTGAGGTCGCACGAGGAGGCGACCCATGGCGCGCGCTGCGCACCCCACCATGCGAGAGCGGGCAATCCGGTGGGTGCCGCCCGCACCGCTCGTCGCCCTCGCGCTGTTCGCGAGCGGGTTCGCGGTCCTCGTTGCCGTCATGGGCGTGCCGCCGTTCCTCCTGCACGAGGTGGACCGGGCGCGTGACGCCATCGGGCAGAACAACCCGGAGGTGCTGCGCGACTACCTCCGCTCCTTCGGGCCGCTCGCGCCGCTGGTCTCGATCGGGATGATGGTGGCTCAGGCGGCGATCGCGCCCGTGCCGGGCTTCATCGTCGTGTTCGCGAACGGGCTCGCGTTCGGGCTGCTCTGGGGCAGCGTCGTGAGCCTCCTCGGGTACGCCGCGGCGGCCGCCCTCTGCTTCTGGGTCGCACGACGCTGGGGACAGCGCCACTTCCAGCGACTCGTTGGCCGCCTCGGCCTCTCCGCGGTCGACGACTGGGTCTCGAGGTCGGGCGCGAAGGCGGTGTTCCTGCTGCGCCTGTGTCCCGGCTTCTCGTTCGACGGGGTCTCGTACGCGGCGGGCCTCACGCGGCTGCGCTTCCGGCCGTTCCTGCTCGCCTCGGTGGCCGGTTCGCTGCCACAGGTGCTGCTCTTCGTGTACCTCGGCGAGCGCGGCCAGCAGCACCTCCTGCCGATGCTCGTGGCGGGGATCGTCATCACGGTCATCACTACCGTGGCGCACTGGGCGTGGACGTGGAGGAGCGCGCGGTCGGCGACAGTCTGAACGCCGTCCGAGGTTGCCGGGCCGTCGAGGGCCTCCCTATACTCGGCTCGTCGCACTCCCCGGCGGCGCGCATCCGGCCTTCTCCCCACGTTTAGGTCCGGTTTGATCCTTGATCAATCCTCTTTCGTCGTTCCTGGGGATGTTCTCCCACGACATCGCCATTGACCTCGGCACGGCCAACACGCTGGTCAGCGTGCGTGGGCGAGGCATCGTCATCGATGAGCCCTCGGTCGTCGCGATCGACCGGGTGTCGAAGCGGGTGCTCGCCATCGGCGCGGAGGCGAAGCGCATGGTCGGACGGACGCCGTCCTCGATCATCGCGGTCCGCCCGCTCCGCGACGGGGTGATCTCCGACTTCGAGGTCACCGAGAAGATGCTCCAGTACTTCATCCGCCAGGTGCACGAGCGTTTCGGCCTCGGCATCCCGAAGCCGCGCGTCGTGGTAGGCATCCCCTCCGGCGCGACCGAGGTGGAGAAGCGCGCCGTCCACGACGCCGCGATCGCCGCCGGAGCGCGATCCGCGTACCTCATCGAGGAGCCCATGGCCGCCGCCATCGGCGCGGAACTGCGGGTGATGGACGCGGCCGGCTCGATGGTCATCGACATCGGCGGCGGGACGACCGAGGTGGCCGTGCTGGCCCTCGGCGGGATCGTGCGCTCACAGTCGGTGCGCGCGGCCGGTGACGCCATGGATCTCGCGATCGTTGACTACGCGCGGCAGGTCCACAACATGCTCATCGGCGAGCGCTCGGCCGAGCACGTGAAGATCGAGGCCGGCTCCGCCTTCCCCCTCGACGACGAGTGGACGATCGACCTCCGCGGGCGCGACCTCGCGACCGGCCTCCCGAAGTCGGTGGAGATCTCCACCGTCGAGGTGCGCGACGCGCTGTCGCCGGTCGTGAACGAGATCATCCGCACGGTACGCGCCACCATCGAGACCACACCGCCCGAGCTGGTCGCGGACCTGATGCTGCACGGCATCGCGATGGCCGGGGGCGGCGCCCTCCTCCGCGGCCTGGACCGGAAGGTGGCGACGGAGACGCGCTTCCCGGTCTACGTCACGGACGAGCCGCTGCGCGCGGTCGTCCGAGGCTGCGCCGCGGCCCTCGAGGAAGCGGACACCCTCCAGCGCGTGCAGTCGTCGGTGGCGACCCGCCGGCCCCCACGGTAGCGAGCCATGACCACGGCGCGCCCCCACCTCCGACAGGGCGCGACGAGTCTCCTCCCCAGCTCTCGCGCCCTCGGTACCTACGTGCGCTCCTCCCCTGACGGGAGGGGCGCCTCGTGACGAGCGCGCGCAGCGCGGCCTGGTTCTCCGGCATCCTCATCGGCGCGCTGATGCTGCTCGCCCTCTCGCCGCTGCCGGTGGCCGGGGACATCGAGGCACGCGCGGGTGCGGCCGTCGCGCCGGCGGTGGAGCTCGTGCGTGGCGCGATCCAGCCGATCACGGACGTGGCGATCCACGCGGGGCAGATCGACCAGCTGTCGGCCGAGAACGCCGCGCTGAGGCAGGAGCTCTCGCGGGTGCAGGCGGACCTCGCCTCGCTGCGGGAGGGGCGCATCGCCACCGAGCAGGCCGCCGCGCTGGTGGCGAGCCTCGGCGCGAACGCCGGGAAGACGATCACCGCCACGGTCATCCTCCGCGACCCCGCGCTGGGCCGGCAGAGCGTCGTGCTCAACCAGGGCAGCGACGCGGGCATCGAGGTCGGCCAGCCGGTCCTCGGCAGCGGCGCCACGCTGCTCGGCATCGTGACCGAGGTGAACGAGTCGCGCTCCCGCGTGCGCCTGATCACGGACCGCGAGTCCGCCGTCGCCGCCCTCCTCCAGTCCTCGCGCACTGCCGGCTCGCTCGTCGGGGACGGCGACACGCTCTGGCTCGACTTCGTCTCCCTGAAGACCACCGTCGCACCGGGCGACGTCGTGCTCACGAGCGCACTCGGAGGGCTGCTGCCGCCGGGACTCCTCGTCGGGCGCGTCGCGAAGGTGGAGGCTCCCGACCAGGAGCTGCACCAGCGCATCGAGGTGGCCCCCCTCGGCGACCTCGACCGCATCGAGCAGGTGCTCGTCATGACCGGCTTCCGCCCCGGCACCCACCTCGCGAGTGACGATCAGCGCGAGGGCGCCACGGGAGGCAGCGAGTGACCGCCGTCCTGGTGATGCTCGCGCTGGTGTCCGCGCCCCTGCAGGCCGCGATCACCACGGCGCTCGTGCGCGATCCGCTGGCGGCGCCCGTCATCCCGGTCGCCCTCGTTGCCGCGTGGGCGGCGGTACGGCGCGCCGAGGAGACGTGGCCGGCGATCCTCCTGCCCGCCGTGGTCCTCGGCGTGGCGTCCGAGGAGCGCGTGGGGTGGTTCCTGATCGCGCTGCTCCCGGCACCGCTGATCGCCTCCGTCGCGGTCCGGCGCTTCCGGCCGAAGGTGACCGGGTTCTGGCGGCGGACGGTGACGGCCGGAGGCGCGGCCGCCCTCGCCGCGGTGCTGTACGCCTCCACGCTCGCCGTGGTCGGGGGCATCGGCGGGGAGCTGCCGGAACGTGCCGGGGCACTGCTAGCGACCTCCGTCGCCAGCGGGCTGCTGGCGGTGCTCGTCGCCGCGTGCTGCTGGCCGCTGCGCCCCCGCTCCCGAGGGCTGTTCGAGTGACCTCGTTCCGCGGGACGCCCGACGGCGCCTCGGCGAGTACGGTCGTCCGCGTCCGGCTGCTGCAGGCCGTCCTGATCCTCGGGCTGATCGTCCTCGCCGTGCGCGTCCTGCTGATGCAGTGGCTCGATCCGGTCATCCCGCCCGAGTACGGCGACGGCCTCGCGCCGCGCGCGCTCCAGGTAGAGCCCTCGCGCGGGCTCATCCTCGACCGCGATGGCGAGGTGCTCGCGCGGAACGAACCCGAGTTCCGCGTGCTCCTCACCCCCGGCGAGCTGCCCACCGACCCCGAGGAGCGCCGGGCCGCCCTCCTCGACCTCGAACGCGCCTCCGGGATCTCGTTCGCGGACCTCGAGGAAGCCGCGACGACCGGCCTCGCCGTGATCGACCCGTACGCGCCCGTCATCGTGGACGATGGCCTTGACCCGGACGAGGCCATCGAGGTGCGCGCCCGCCTGTCGGGCCTCCCCGGTCTCACCGTCGAGGCGAGCCCGTCCCGCCGTTATGTCGACGAGCCGACCCTCGCGCACATCCTCGGCTACATCGGCAAACTGCCCGCCGAAGAAGCCGAGGCCCTCACGGCACAGGGCTATCCCCTGGACGGACATATCGGGCTGTCCGGCGTGGAGTCCGTCTACGAGGACGCCCTCCGAGGCGATCCCGGCCGCCGCCTCGTGCTCTCCGACCCGCAGGGCCGCGAAGTCGAGCTGCTCGCCAGCGACAGCGCACGGCCCGGCGCGGACGCGGTGCTCTCGATCGACCTCGGCCTCCAGCGCGCCACCGCGAGCGCGCTCGCGAGGGGGATGGACGCGGGCATGGCGGTCGTCCGCACGAACACCGGCCAGCAACGCGAGGCGCCCATCCAGCTAGGGGCCGCCCTCGTGATGGACGTACACACCGGCGAACTGCTCGCCTCGGTCTCGTTGCCCTCGTACGACACGAACCTGTTCATCGACGGGGACGACGAGGCCATCGAGCGAGTGTTCACGGACAAGGCAAACCCGCTGATCGACCGCACCTACATGTCCCCGAGGTCGCCCGGCTCGATCTTCAAGCCGCTCGTCGCGCTCGCCGCGCTCGAGGAAGGCACGGCGACGGAGAACACGCACATCTACTCCAGCGGTGCGATCTCGATCCCGGACCAGTACAACCCGGGCGTGGCATATGTCTTCCGCGACTGGATGGCGCACGGCGACCTGGACATGCGGCGGGCGCTCGCGCGATCCTCGGACGTCTACTTCTACTACCTCGTCGGCGGGTACCAGGACTTCGAGGGCATGGGCCCGGACACCCTCGCGAAATGGGCGCGCGCCGCCGGCCTCGGCCGTACCACGGGCCTCGACCTGCCGGGCGAGATCACCGGTCTCGTCCCCGACACCGAGTGGAAGGAGGACGAGTTCGGGGAGTCGTGGCTCCTCGGCGACTCGTACCCCTACTCCATCGGGCAGGGGTACCTCACCGTCACGCCGCTGCAGATGGCGGTGCTCACCTCCGCCATCGCCAACGGCGGCGACCTCCTCGCACCGCGCGTGGTGCACGGCTTCCGCAGTGGCGGCATCGTGAAGCCGCTCCCTGTGCAGACCACCGGGCACCTCGAAGCATCCGAGGCGCACTACGAGGTGGTGCGCGAGGGGATGCGCGCCGCGGCGGACCCTGCCGGGACAGCGTTCACCGGCGTGCCCCAGGGCGTCACGATGGGCGGCAAGACCGGCACCGCCGAGTTCGGCCAGCCGTACCCGGACGGCGAGTTCGACACGCACGGCTGGTACATGGGCTTCGCCCCCTACGACGACCCCGAGGTCGCCGTGGTCGTGTACCTGGAGTACGGCGTCGGCTCGACCCACGCCGGCCCCGTCGCGAAGGAGATCCTGGAGGCGTACTTCGCGGCCAAGGATCCCGGCCAGCGCGTGGAGGCCCAGCCGTGAGCGCGATGGGCGGCACCGCCAGCCTCGCCGGGGTCGTCGGTGTCGCGCGTCGCGTGGTGCCGGACCCGCTCCTCCTGCTGGCCGTCGCGGGCCTCGTGGGGCTGGGGACGGTGATGATCCGCGCCGCGACGATGCCTGCCCCCGGCGAGCTGTCGGGCGAGACGCTCCGCCACGTCGTGTATGCGTCGGTCGGCGGGGTCGCCCTCCTGCTGACGTCCAGGTTGCACGTGAGCTTCCTCCGACGCCTCGCCCCGCTGATCTACGCCGGCAGCCTCGCCACGCTCGTGCTGGTGCTCGCGCTGGGGTCCGAGGAGTTCGGCGCGCGCCGCTGGA
>JALOAM010000215.1 GCA_023228765.1 Dehalococcoidia bacterium | reverse complement strand
CGTGGCGGTGAGCGCGGTCAAGCGCCATCCGGAGCGTGGCCCGCTCTGCCCGAACGGTGTGATCGAGCAGACGACCTGCGCTGGATGCCCCTCGCGGATGCCGTCGAAGTCGATGCCTCGCCCGGCCCATGCGCCCGGCGCGCCGGTCTCCACCACCACGTCCGCGCCCTCGAGCAGGCGGATGAGGTGGGCGCGATCGCCATCCTCGGACGGATCGAGGACGACCGAGCGCTTGTTGCTGTTGAGGTAGGCGAAGAGTGCGCTGGTCTCGCCGGAGTCGTCCCGTCGCGGCCCCCTCCGTCGCGTCGGATCGCCCTCGGGCGGCTCGACCTTCACCACGCTTGCGCCGAGTGCGCCGAGCCACCGCGTGGCATACGCCCCCGCGACGTTGTCGCTGAGGTCTACGACGCGCAGCCCCTGGAGCGTGGTGATTGCCATAACGGCGGTGATAGTACCCGCTGGCTCAAGGGGCCGGGGAGATGGGCGTCTCGCGTGGCAGCGAACGCAGCACTCGCCGACGGAGGCGAGGGCCGTCCCTCGCGAGGACACCGAACACAACGCTCCGCCGACCTCCCGCCCTCGCCCCTCGACGGCGGGGCGCATACTCTCGCGGTGCGGCATCTGTCGTCCGGATGCGGGGTCCCGGAAGGCTCGACGTGTCTCGAAGCGCTCTTCTGCGCATGGGCGCTTTCGCGCTGCTGCTTGCTGCGCTGTTCATCGCATTGCACTGGTTTGTCGACATCGACCGCGAGGACCTCGAAGCGAGGATCGACCGCGCGGGTGTATGGGGGCCGGTGGCGTACGCCGTGATCCTCGCGCTGGGGTTGATGATCCCGTTTAACCCCGTCTCAGACCTGCTCACCATTACCGTCGCCGCGTTGGTCCTCGACCCGTTCGAGGCGATCGTCGCGACGTTCGCGGCGCACTTCGTCGCGGTCACGGTGAGCTACGTGGTCGCGCGGAGGTTCGGCGCAGGCATCCTCGACCGGGTGGCGGAACAGCCTCGGCTCGGATTCCTCCAGCGGCTGCGCGAGAGCATCGACCTGCGGACCGTGTTCGTCCTGCGGCTGGCGCTGCCACTCACCGCGATCGGGGTCGACTTCGTCAGCTACCTCGCGGGGATGAAGCGGCTCAACTTCGCCGGATACCTCGTGGCGTCGCTGGTGCCGTGGACGCTGATGAGCGTGGTGTACTTCACCTCGGCGGGGGCGCTGCGCGACGTGTCGCCGGCGCTGGTGTTCGTCCCGGCAGTCGTCATCATCGCGGGGACGAGCGTCCTCGTGCTCGTCCTGCGGAGGCGTCGCATCCTCAGCGCGTGAGGGCCTCCGCGATGCGCTCGGTGATCCGGGCGGGTGACCACGCGGGGCCATCGAGGAGTCCCGCGCCGATCTCCCTCGCCCGCGCCGGCTCGATGAGTCCGCCCGTCAGCAGCACGAACTTCTCCACCAGGTCCGCGTCCGTCACGCCCGTATCCGGGTCCCCTCGGGGCTGGTCGATGCGCTCGACGAGCGTCTCGCCCGTCGTGAGCGTCGCTTCGAGGATGCTCGGCCAGCGTGCCGGGTAGAGGGCGGACAGCGCCGGGTCGGCCGCGAACGTGATGCGGTCCGCGAGCGCGAGCGTCTCGGCATCCTCGATCGTGTCGTCGCTGAACCGCGTGAGCCCAAGGTCCCCGAAGCGCAGGGCGGCGGCGACGCAGAAGGGGAGTGAGAACTTCGCCGCGTACGGCGAGGTCGGCTCGACGCCCTCGAGGAGTCCGAGGGCGGCTCGGTAGACGCGGACGTGGATGCGCTCGACCTGCGCGAGGTCGAAGCCCTCACGGCTGCGGAGGGCGAGGGCGGCGTCCACGGCGGGGTGGGTGTGGCGGCAGGAGGCGTGGATCTTGTACGAGACGTCCTCGATCCGCCAGCGCTGCTGTTCCAGCGAAAGGCCATCCGTCAGCACCTCCGGTCGCGCGTCGTCAGACATCGCGGCGAGGAGCCCCTTTGGCCCTTCCAGGATCTTCGACGCGCCGGTGAACCCTCGGCGGGCGAGGAGCGCGGCGAGGATGCCGTCGTGCGCGGCCTTGGCAGGGTGGAGCTGTTTCGACATCGCGCCGTCCGCGAGGAACTCCCACAGCCCGGCGGTCATCGTCCCCGCGCTGCCGAGGGCATGCTGCGTCGCGCGCTCGTCGAGGCCGAGGAGCCGCGCCGAGGCGGCGGTCGCGCCGAGCGTCCCGGCGGTGCCGGTGGTGTGCCAGAAGTCGTAGTGCGTCTCGCCCAGCGCCTCCCCCACGCGGATGCCGACTTCGTACCCGACGGCGACCGCGTCGAGGAATGCGTCGCCCTGGACGCCCTCGCTCTCGCCGAGGGCGAGCGCGGCGGCGATGGTGGGGGCGGCGGGGTGGTACACAGAGCCTCGGTCGAGGTCGTCCATCTCCAGCACGTGCGACGCGGCGGCGTTCGCCAGCGCGGCGAGCGGCGCCGACGTGCGCATTGGCGCGCCGAGGACGGTCGCCTGCCGGCGCCCCCCGAGCTCCTCGATCACCTCGCGGACGACGGAGGGTGGGTGCATCACGCTGCCGCCGAGGGCGGAGCCGAGCCAGTCCAGGACATAGCGCCGGGTGGTGTCACGGACGGTGGCCGGGACGGTGGCGTGCGCGACGAACTCAGCGAGCGCGCCGGTCTCGCCGGTGCCGGTCGAGGTCGATCGTTCGGTGGTGGTCATGCGGGCCTCCGCTGTCGTCCGCTAGGGACGGTCTGCCTCGGCGCGGATCTCCTCCAGCAGCTGCTGGGCCAGGACGCCCCGCTGGACCTTGCCGTTGCGCGTGCGCGGGAGTTGATCCACGAACCGGTAGAGGTGCGGCTGCTTGTACCCCGCCAGGTGCGCGCCAGCGTACTCCCGCAGCTCTGCCTCCGTGGGCACGTTGTCCTCCTGCGGGACGACGGCGACGGCGAGGAGGGTCTTCGAGGGGTCGACCTCCAGTCCCACGGCGGCCACCTCCTGCACGCCGGAGTGGTGCGAGAGCTCGGTCTCGATCTCGATGGGAGACAGGCGGAGGCCAAAGGACTTGATGATGTCGTTCGCGCGGCCCGAGAAGAAGACATAACCATCGTCGTCCATCGACGCGAGGTCACCGCCGACGAACCATTCGCCCTGCAGCACCTCGCCTTCCTCGGCGGGGCGGCGCCAGTACCCGAGCATCAGCCCCGGGTCCGAGCGGTGCACCGCGAGCAGCCCCACCTCGCCGCGCGGTCGCTCGACGCCGTCCGTGTGGTGGGGCTCGTCCTCGCGCTCGCCGAGGATGGCGACGCGGCGGCCGGGCTGAGGGCGTCCCGCGGAGCCGGGCTTGATCGGCATCCCGGGGCCGGTGGAGATGTACGTGCTGATCTCGGTCATCCCGAGCGACTCGTACAGCTCCGTCCCCGCGGCAGCGCGCCACTCCTCGAGGAGGGCGGGGCGCAGGGGCTCGCCCGCGCAGAGGCCGTGGCGCAGGGTGGCAAGCATCCCCCGCACTTGTCCAGAGGCGCCGAGGTCGCCGTACTTCAGGATCTGGCGGTAGATCGTCGGCACCGCCACGAAGACGGTGATCCCGTGGCGCGCGATCTCCTCCGGCCAGCGGGACGCTTCGAACGGCTGCTCCGCGAGGTGGGCGTGCGCGCCCGCCGCCCAGGCGTCGAGGAGCCCGACGCCGAGGGTGTACGACCAGTTCAGGGTGCCTGCGTGCAGCACGTGGTCGGTGGGCCCGAAGCCCTGCCACGCGTCGCGCATCAACCGCCGCGCGAGCACGGTGCGATGCGCGTGCAGCACGCCCTTCGGTCGCGCCGTGCTGCCCGAGGTGTAGATGAGGTACGCGGGGTCGTCCGCCCGGGTGGCGGGTAGCGGTCCCGGCCCGTCCATGGCCGCGAGGTCCTCGGGGCCGATCGTGACGCCCTCGAACGCCGCGATGCGCGTCTCCTCGGTGCAGACGAGCGCCGAGGCGTCGGCGTCCTCCAGGAGGAATGCCGCCTCCTCCGGCGTGAGGGTGGGGTTCGCCGGGATCGGCACGAGCCCCGCGAGCGACGCGCCGAGGAAGGCGAAGGCGTAGTCCGGCGAGTGTGGCAGCCGCACGAGCACGCGGTCGCCCGGCTGCAATCCCGCCGCGAGGAGCCCTCGGCCGATGCGCTGCACACGCTCCCAGACCTCGGCGAACGTGTGGACCTCGTTGTCACCTCGCAGGGTGATGAAGGTGAAGGCGGGCCGGTCCGCGTGCTCGGGATCGGTCGCCCACGTCTCGAGGCAGGCGTGGGTCAGGTTCAGCGGAGCGTCGGGGTCGTATGTCAGCGCAGCGGGTGGTGGGGTCGAAGCGTCCATGGACGCATCCTCGGACGCTTGTGCCCGGCTGTCACGCGCTATCCGTCGACGCGCCCGTTCCGCACGTTCGTGAGCAGCTTGTACAGCACGTCGCCGGCGGGGACGAGACACGGGTCGGGCGCCTCCAGCGCGTCGCCCCGCGTCCGGAAGGCGAGCCCCTGCGTGCCCGCGGTGACCTCCACGATGCGGTGGAGGATGTAGCGGTCCTCCATCGGGCCGGTGCAGCCCGGGGCCTGCCGGCGGAAGTAGATGATGTCGCCCACGCCGAGGTCCGTGAGTCTCGGCGGGTA
>JALOAM010000214.1 GCA_023228765.1 Dehalococcoidia bacterium | reverse complement strand
GCTCCGTGATGCGCTCCCGCAGCTCGATGATATTCACGTCCGCGCCCCCGCGGAGGGGTGCCGCACCGACGAGGACACCGTCGCCTTCGTCGGAATCGACCTCGCCGCCGGCGGCCTCGTTCGGGTCGTCGTCATACTCGGAACGCGGCGCGTTCGGATCGGACGGCGCCTTCGGGAGCGGCTTCACGGCGCCGTCCTCCAGCACCTGCATCCCCTCCTCGGTGATCTCGCGCTGGAGGCCCTGCAGCCGTTCCGCAGCGCGCCGCAGCCGGTTCTCCGACTCCAGCATCTCCCGCTCCACGCCGAGGACGGCGCGCTGCGCGTCCCCTCGCGAGGCGGTGAGCTCGCGCTCCTCGGAGGTGAGTTCCGCGACAAGGGCGTGCGCGGGGCCGACCTGCCCCTGCACGTCCGTGCGCTCCGTGCGCACGTTCGCCTGTCGCTCCCGCCGATCACGCAACTGGAGTTCGAGGTCCTCGCGCTCCCGCGTGATCTGCTCGAGCGAGGCCTTCCGCTGCTGCAACTGCTCCAGTGCCTGCTTCCGTGCCGCGATGCGCTCCTCGCGCTGGGCGACCAGGGCGCGTCGCTCCGCCTCGACGCCGGCGAGGGCCTGCGTGGCCTCGTTGACGCGCGTGGCAGCCGCGTCGCGCTCGGCGCCGACCGCGGTCGAGCGGTCGCGCAGCGCGGTGATGCGCTCCGCCACCTCCGCGACGGAGGCGACGGCCGCCTCCAGCCGCTGCCGCAGCTCGTCCGCGCGCGGCGCGTCTGCCGGGTCGTCCTCGATCCGCCGGGTGAGCGAACGCGACTCTGACTCGATCTCGGCCTGCCGCCGCTCGAGGGCGGTCCGCGCGCCGCCGTGCTGGCGTCGCGCCTCCTCCGCCTCGTCCACCACGCGGCGCGCGGCGGTCACCGCGTCCTGCGTGTCCGCGACGATCGCCTTCTGGTGCTCCACCTTCGCGCGCGCCGGCTCGATCGCGCGGCGGGCTTCCTCGATCTGCTCGGGGAGCCCGTCGAGCTCGCGCTGCATCGAGAAGCGCTCGGACATGCCGCCCGTGCGGCCGCCGTACATCGCGCCGCCGGGCCGCAAGAGCGTCCCATCCTTCGTGACCACGGAGCCGAGGCCGCGCGAGATCATCGCCTCGGCGACCCGCATGTCCTCGACCACGATCACCCGCCCGAGCAGCGTGTCGACCAGCGGCCGGTACTGCTGCTCGCACCGCACCAGGCGTGCCGCGATGCCGATCACACCGCGCTCGTTGAACAGGTTCAGCGGGTACTTGTGCTCGACCTTCTCCAGCGGGTAGACCGTCGCCGTCCCGGCCCCGGTCTCGCGGAGGTACGCGAGCGCCGCGACGGCGTCCTCGTACTTCTCGACGACGATCGCGGACAGATGCTCGGCGAGCGCCGCCTCGATCGCGGTCTCCATGCCCTCCGGCACGCGGATCAGCCGCGCCACGGCATCGACGACGCCCTTCAGCGGGTGCTCCTCGCCCTCCGGCGCCGGTTGCGCCTTGCCCTCGATGAGGGACTGCGCGCCGCCGGTCGCGGACGGCATCGATTCCTGCAACTGCTCGATGAGCGACTGACGTTCGAGGAGTGTGCGCACGCGGTCCTCCGCGGTGCGCAGCGCCTGCTGCGCCGCGTCCAGGTCCTTCCGCGACTCCTCCAGCCGGCGTTCGGTCGCCTCGCGGCGCTCACGCGCCATGCGCGCGGCCTCCGCGCGGGCTTCGGCCTCCTGCTCGTGCTCCTCGAGAGCGCGCTTCTGCGTGACCAGCTCGGCCTGCAGCGCCTCCAGCGCCGCGCGCGCCTCGGCCTTCTCCGCGTTCCGCCGTTCGAGGCGGACACGCTCCTCCTCGATCCGCCGCCCGAGGTCCTCGCGCTCCGCCTCCAGCCGGGCGCGGCGCGCCTCGGCCTCGGACAGGTCACGGAGCACGGTGCGGGTGGCCTCGTCGGCGGAGGAGAGCGCGGCGCGGTCGCGCTGCAGGCGTGCCTGCTCCTCGCTCACCTTCGCGTCGAGGGCGGCGAGCAGCGAGTCGAACGAGCCGGACTCGTCCTCCGGCACGTCCGCGATCGCGATCGCGCTCTCGAGTTCCTCGCGACGCTCCGCGAGCAGGTCCAGCCGCTGCTGCGCGAGGGCGACGGCCTGCTCCAGCCGCAGTCCCTCCTCGGCGAGTTCGCGCTCGCGGCGCTGGAGGGTCTCCAGCGTCGTGCGGCGCTCGCCGAGCACGGAGTTCAGCTCGCCGAGGCGCGACTCGATCTTCGCGAGGGCGTCCCGCGCCTCGGTGAAGGCGGCCCCTCGCTGGTCGTACTCGGCCTGTGCCGCCGTCTGTCCCTCCTGCGCGGAGCGCAGCTCGGTCTCGAAGTAGACCTCGAGGGCGTCCGACAGCTCAGCCGCGAGTTCCTTGTAGCGGGCGGCACGCTTCGACTGGCGCTGGAGCGCGCGGATGCGCGGCTCCACCTCGCGGATCAGCATCCGCACGTGGCCCAGGTTGTCGCGCGTCTCCACCAGCCGGCGCTCCGAGAGCGTGAGCTGGTGCCGGTGGCGACGGAGGTCCGCCGCCTCCTCGATCAGCTCGCGCCGGTCGCCCGGCTTGAGCGCGAGGACCTCGTCGACGAGGCCCTGCGACATGTGGGCGTAGGAGTTCTGGCCCACCTGCGCGCGGCGGAACAGGTCCACCACGTCCGCCAACCGCACGGACTGGCCGTTGATCAGGTACTCGTTCTCACCGGAGCGGTGCGCCCGCCGGGTCACGGAGACCTCGGAGAACTCGATGGGCATCCACTGCTCGGAGTTGTCCAGGATCAGCGTGACTTCCGCCATGCCCATCTGCCGGCGCTTCTCCGAGCCGGAGAAGATGACGTCTTCCGTCTTGCGGGCACGCACCTGCTTCTGGGATTGCTCGCCCAGCGCCCAGCGGATCGCATCCGCCACGTTGGACTTGCCGGACCCGTTGGGCCCGGCGATCACGGTCATGCCGGGGCCGAACTCGAACCGATGCCGGTCCGCGAACGCCTTGAAGCCGTGGACTTCTAGCCGTCTGAGGTACACCTAGGATCCACTTCCGGGGACCGCCGTGCCATCGGCTGTCCCGTGCTCCCCCGCCCCCGGTTGTTCGATCCCCGCCGGCGCCGCCGTCCCCAGCTGCGCCCGCACCTTCGGCAGCGCCTGTCGCGCTGCTTCCTTCTCTGCTTCCTGCTTCGTCCCCGCCCGCCCCCGTCCGAGGGCTTCGCCACCGAATTCGCCGCCGAGGTGGACCTCCACGGTGAACTGCCGGTCATGCTCGGGGCCGTCCTGGCTCACCAGCCGGTATTCGGGCCGTCCGAGGGATTCCTGCGCCAGTTGCTGCAACGTCCCCTTCGGGTTCAGCACCCCAGGGTCGCGCGCCAGCGCCTCCACCTCCGCACCGAGCGTGCGATGCACGAACTCGGACGCGCCCGCCAGCCCCTGGTCGAGGTAGACCGCACCCACGAGCGCCTCGTATGCGCGCTCCAGGTTGCCCTCGCGCTCCCGCCCGCCGGTCTGCTCCTCGCCCCGCCCGAGGCGGAGCCACGGCCCGATGTCGAGCACCTCGACCGCCACGCGGGACAGCGTCGGCCCGCACACGAGGGCGGACCGCCACTCCGTCAGGCGGCCCTCCTGCACCTGCGGGAAGCGCGTGTACAGCTCCTCCGCGATGATCGCGCCGAGGATCGCGTCACCGAGGAACTCCAGCCGCTCGTTCGTGGGCGCGGGGTCCTCGGGATGCTCGTTCGCGAACGACGGGTGCGTGAGTGCGGCGTGCAGGAGGCCATGGTCGTTGAACGTCACGCCGAGGATGACCTCGAGCGCGGCGACCTCCCCGGCCGGCAACGCCGGCTCCTCCGCATCGGAGGAGGAGAGATCGGTGGGATGTTCAGAAGGAGCCACGATGCTCACGCCCGACCCTATCCAGCCGCACACGCCCCACCCGCGCGTACGATGTTCTTGGAAGCCTTGAACGGCCTCTGGCAGCGAGTCGGGGAGAAAGACTGCCAGTCCGGCGATCCTAAGAACCGCCCTCCCACAGTGTCAACAATCGATTAACTGCTTATGCGCCCTACGCGTCACGCGCTCCTGACGGCTCTCTCGCCGGACGCCCGCGCACTCCTGGCTGCTGCCGAGGACGCCGCGCGCGCCCTGCACGTTGACCTCTGGCTCGTCGGAGGCGGCGTGCGCGATCTCGCCGCGGGCCGCCCCCTCCACGACGTCGACCTCGCGTTCGAGGGCGACCGCCGCGCGTATGTCGACGCCATCGCCGTCCGCCTCCCGGAGGGCACCGAGATCGAGCGCACGGACCGCTTCGGCACCGCCAGCATCCACACCGCCTCCGACCACGGCGGCGGCGCACGCCTCGACCTCGCTCGACTTCGCACGGAGCGTTATGTCGCCCCCGGTGCCCTGCCCGAGGTCCGCGTCGCCCACAGCATCGAGTCCGACCTCGCCCGCCGCGACTTCACCGTGAACGCCATCGCGCTCGCCCTCGTACGCGACGGTGCGACCGTCGAGGGCGACGGCACCGATGGCGATGACGCCATCTACGACCCCTTCGGCGGCCTCGCCGACCTCGCCGCGCGACGCCTCCGAGTGCTGCACGACCGCTCGTTCATCGATGAC
>JALOAM010000213.1 GCA_023228765.1 Dehalococcoidia bacterium | reverse complement strand
GTGGTCGACCCACTTCACGCTCGTGTAGCAGTCCGCCCCTGGCACCAGCAGGCGTACCGGCCCGCCGTGCTCGCGCGCGAGCGGATCGCCCCCGAGGTCGGTCGCCAGGAGGGCCCGCTCCGCGTCGGCCCTCGAGAGCGGCGTGCTGAAGTCCGCGGACGAGACCTGCACGAACGCCCCCTCGGGATCCGCGCCGGCGAGGTCGAGCACGGTGGCGAGGCTGACGCCCTCCCAGTGCAGGCCGGGCACGCACCAGCCCTCACGACAGATGAAGTCGTCGGTCACCTCGGCGCGCGGCAGGCTGGCGAGGTCCGTGCTGTGGAGGGTGATCGATTCTCGCACGAGGCCGTCGATGCGCAGCTCGTGCGCCGTTGGGTCCGAGGTCGGCGTCCCGTGGACCGGGAGCGACGAGAGGATCTCGAGCTTGTCGTTCGCCATCGCGTGCCTCACTTCACCGTTGGAAGCGGTCTGTCGATCTGTTGCCGCACCCGGCCCAGCCAGTCGAGGGTGGCGCGAGCGCCGGAGAGCTGTGAGTCCAGGACGATCGCGTCGAACTCCTCAGTCCCGGCGGGGCACACCGCTCGCTCCGTGTCTGTGTTCTGAGCGTAGTCCTCGATGACCGCGATCTGTGCCGCCACGAGGTCGCGCGCGAGGTCACGATCCTCGCGGAGTGCGAAGTAGAGCTTCACCATGAAGTCGAAGCGGACCTCGCGGAGGTGCGTCACCGGGCGGCGGAGCCAGCGTTCGAAGACCTGGGCGCCCTCGTCGGTGACGGCGTAGACCGAGCGGCGCGGGGTGCTGCTGCCATCCCACGTCCCGTCGATGAGGTCGAGGCCGGACAGCGACCGGAGGATGGCGTACACCATCCCGGTCTCGATCGGGCACACGCGGCCGAGGCCGTCCGTGCCGGCGAACCGGCCCTTTAGCTCGTAGCCGTGCGCCGGGTGCTCTCGCAGCACCCCGAGGACGGCGTACTCGGCGGGGGTGAGGTCCGTTTTGATCTTTGGCATGAGGCCAGAACAGAGAGGTCCGGCGCGAGCGCGCCGGACCTCTCTGTTCGTCGTGTGCGTGCTACCAGCCGAGGACGGCCTTCACCTCGAGGAACTCCTCGAGGCCGAAGGTGCCGAACTCCCGGCCGTTGCCGGACTGCTTGTAGCCACCGAACGGGGCCGGGCCGGCGCCGCCGGTGCGTCCCTCGTTGATGTGCACCTGGCCGGCGCGGATCTGCCTCGCGACGGAGCGAGCGCGATCGCGGTCGGACGACCAGACGCGGCCGGAGAGGCCGTAGATCGTGTCGTTCGCGATCTCGATCGCTTCATCCTCGGTGTCGTAGGGGATGATCGAGAGCACCGGACCGAAGATCTCGTCGCGGGCGATCGTCATGTCGTTCCGCACGTCGGAGAACACGGTGGGCTTCACGAAGTAGCCCCGCTCCACGTTCTCCGGGCGTCCCGGGCCACCGGTGAGGAGCTTCGCGCCCTCGTCGATGCCGGTCTGGATAAGGTTCTGCACCTTGTCGTACTGCGCGGCGTGCACGATCGGGCCATGCGTCGAGGTCGGGTCGAACGGGTCGCCCATGACCACGGCCTCCGCCGCCGCCTTCGCGAGGGCTTCGACCTCGGCCAGACGGGCACGCGGGACGATCATCCGCGTGGGTGCGGAGCAGGTCTGCCCGGAGTTCGCGTAGCAGCCCATGACGCCCGCGGGGATCGCCTGCTTGAGGTCGGCGTCGTCGAGGATGACGTTCGGCGACTTCCCGCCGAGCTCGAGCGTGACGCGCTTCACCGTCTGCGCGGCCAGCTCAGTCACCCGCTTCCCGGCGCGGGTGGAGCCGGTGAACGAGACCATGTCCACGTCCGGGTGCGAGGCGATCGCCTCGCCGACGACCGGGCCGGTGCCGTTGATGAGGTTGAAGACTCCCGGCGGCAGGCCGACTTCCTCGATCACCTCGGCGAGGAGGTAGGCGTTGAGCGGGGCCATCTCGCTGGGCTTCAGGACCATCGTGCAGCCAGCAGCCAGGGCCGCGGCAACCTTGCCGGCGATCTGGTGGAGCGGGTAATTCCACGGGGTGATGAACCCACAGACGCCCACGGGCTCCTTGATGATCCGAAGCGCGCCGTCGCCGGACTCGAACTCGAACTCCTTGGTGATGGAGGCATAGCTCGCGAAGGTCCGCATGGGCAGTCCCGTCTGGACACCCAGGGCGCCCTTCAGGGGCATGCCCATCTCGCTCGCGATGGTCTTCGCGATCTCCTCCTCGCGGGCCTTCAGCCCGTCCGAGATCCGCTGGAGGAAGTCCGAGCGCTCCTCGGTGGAGGTCTGGCTCCACGTTGCGAACGCCGCCTTCGCGGCCTGCACCGCCTGGTCGGTGTCCTCGGTCGTGCCAAGGGGCAGCGTCGCGATGACCTCCTCGTTCGCGGGGTTGATGATGTCGATGGTCTCGCCACCCTGCGGTGCGACCCACGACCCGTTGATGAAGAACTTGTCGAACGGCACTCGTGCCTCCTCCTGGACGTCGTCGGTTGCGACGCTTCCGCGTTCCGGCGGCTCGCGCACGCTCGGAGACACCCGGATTCTGCGCCTCGCGCAGTGTGGTAGTCAATGATTGACCATCGAGGAGCGGCGAGCCCTCGGACGGCGGGCTGGGGACGCATCCGGTCTTCCCAGTTGTCGTAACCTCGAAGGGACCGGATCGAGAAGGAGGCCGCGCGTGACCGCTCATTACAACCCGCTGACGCCCGAGGAACGCTGGGTGATCGAGGGCAAGGGCACAGAACGGCCGTTCAGCGGCGAGTACGACAACTTCTTCCAGCCGGGCGTCTACATCTGCCGGCGCTGTGACTCACCGCTCTACCGCTCCGACGACAAGTTCGACGGCCACTGCGGCTGGCCCGCCTTTGACGACGAGATCCCCGGCGCGGTGACGAGGAGGCCCGACCCTGACGGCTTCCGCACCGAGATCGAGTGCGCCCGCTGCGGGGGCCACCTGGGCCACGTCTTCCTCGGCGAGTCGTTCACGCCGAAGGACACGCGCCACTGCGTGAACTCGATCTCGATGAAGTTCGTCCCGGCTGACAGCGGCGCCTGAGGGCGATCCTCGGCCCTCTCGAGGATCCGTAGCACCTCCTACGACTTCCTGAGCCGGACGTCTGAGAGCGGACATTCTCGGCTCACGTCCCTGCACGTCCATTAGTGCCTCTTGCTCCCGTCTCGTCGGCTCCCCGGGAGCGTTACGAGGCCCGTGACACCGTGGGGAAGTCATGCCTCGGGTGGGGCGTGCGGCCCTGGTCTTGACCTCGGTTTGACACTACGCGGCTTGTCTATAAAGTTGAGCGAGTTAGTCGTGTTTATGCGAGCCGTAAGTGTCAAGAGCGATCCACCTCCGCGGATCGCGAGCTGAAGGGCGATCCGCCGATGTCATCCCTCCACCCCTCGTCTTCCTGGAGCCGCCGCCGCATGAGCCGGCGCGGCCTGATCCGGGGAGCGGGCTATAGCGCCATGGGCCTCTCAGCCGCGGCGCTCGTGGGCTGTGGTGGCGAGGACGACGGCGGGTCTGCCTCTACCACCACGACCGGCTCGGGCACCTCGGCGCCGGCGGGGGAGCCCCAGGCCGGCGGGACGATGAAGCTCAGTGGCGGGACGTACCGGACGGGCATCGACCCGTACCGGATCGCCCTCCCTGCCCTCCCGCAGCTGTGGGGCAACGTCAGCCACCACCTCATCGAGCTCGACCCGGAGACGCAGGAGCCAACGAACGAGGGCTTCGCGGAGTCCTGGGAGTACGTCGACGACCTGACGCTGACGTTCAAGCTGTACGACGGCATCAAGATGGCGAACGTGGCGCCGGTGAACGGCCGCCAACTGACCGCCGAGGATGTCGTCTGGAGCTTCGACCGGATCTCCACGGACGACCCGCAGTTCGCGCGCCGCAGCCTGTTCGAGTCGATCAAGAGCGTGACGGCGGTCGACGACCTCACGGTCCGCTTCGACCTGCACGAGCCGTTCGCGCCGCTCCTCACCTACATGGGCAGCGGGCACTCCGTGATCATGGCGCGCGAGTCGATCGAGATGCGCGGCGAGAACATCGTGGACACGCGGGAGCAGATCTTCGGCGCGGGCCCGTTCATCCTCGAGAAGCAGCAGGACGAGATCGGCGCGACCCTCCGCAAGAACCCGGACTACTTCCGGACGGGGCGGCCGTACCTCGACAAGATCGAGCTGATCACGTTCGCGGACGACCAGTCCGCCGACGCGGCGTTCCGCACCGGCGAGATCCTGGTCCACGCCAAGAACGCGAACCAGTACGACGCCTACGTCCAATCGCTGGGCCGCGAGGTGACCGCTGTCGCCCGCACCCACTCGGGGCGGCGCTACTCGATCGAGTTCAACAACACGACCGCGCCGTTCGATGATGACCGCGTCCGCAAGGGTCTGCACCTCATCTTCGACCGGCAGGAGTACATCAACCTCGCCTACGGCGGGTACGGACTCCTCCTCGGGAACGTGTCCCTCACGCTGCCTCGGTACTCGCTCACCGAGGAAGAGATCAGCTCCCTCCCCGGCTACCGCTCCGAGGAGAAGGACGCGGACATCGCCGAGGGGAAGAAGCTGCTGACGGCCGCCGGCATCGAGTCAGGCCAC
>JALOAM010000212.1 GCA_023228765.1 Dehalococcoidia bacterium | reverse complement strand
ATCTCGGTGACGGTCTGGCGAGCGAGCGCCTCGAGGCACTCGACGAGGGCCTCCGGGCGGTCTCGCGTGGGGATCACCACGTCCACGAGTGGCGTCATAGTGCGACCTTGCTCTCCATCGATCCCTGCCCGGCGGCCGGGGTACTCGTCAACCGTCCATCCTCCGTCAGCTCGTCGTCGGTCACGTCCGCGCGTGGGCCGGACCAGGCCGGCAGCTGCGTGAACGCGATCGCGAGCGCGGCGCCAAACGGGACCATGGCTCGGGTACTGGCGAACGTCACGTCAACGGTCGCGAAGCAGAGGTACGCCGCGAACATCGACATCAGGACCAGGGGGAGGAACGGGAACGGTCCGTCACGCGGCGCGACCCAGAACGCTCGGACGGCGCGCGCGGACGCGAGCAGCCACGCTCCGAGGACCGTCGAGATCCCGATGATCCCCATCTTCAGCCAGAGCCAGAGCACGTTCTGGTGCGGCGTGTGGTACTGCAGCGGCCAGTAGGACGTCATGTCCGGGAGCGGCGCGACGAGGAAGAACTCCTTGCCGAACCCGACGCCGAGCAGCGGGTTCGACCGGATCGTCTGCACGATCGATGCGCGCTCGATGATCCGGTACTCGTCCGAGCTCTGGTCGCGGGCGCTCGGATCGATCTGCGACCGGATCGCCCTCGCCGGCTGCGCGAGCGCTCCGTACTGCTGGTTCCAGAACGCCCCCAGGTACGCGCTGAGGAGCACCATGGCCACGAGGCCCGCAATCCCGGCGCGCAGCGGCTGCCGCCGGATCAGCAGGGCGAGCAGCACGATCCCCACCACCAGCACGACCAGCGTGCCAGAGCGCCGACCCGTCACGAGGATGGCGGCGAGCAGCAGCAGGCTGTGCAGCAGCAAGAACCAGTTCCGGCCCTTCCCGTTGCCCGCCATCCACGCCCCGATCCCCACGGCGATGCCGGTGACGAGGAGGAGCACGCTCTCGTGCGCGTAGGCGAACTCGGCGGGAACGTCAGACTGGCCGTCCCGGGTGAGGAAGAAGTAGCGGCCCAGGAGGACGATCGCGGCGAGTGTCGTGGACTTGATGACGAAACGGACGATCGACCGGCGAGGGGTGTCTCCAAGTTCGATCGCGAGGGCGAACGCGACGATCGCGAAGATCAGTCCGCGCGCCTCGTGGTAGGCAAGGCCTGCCTGCGCGCCCTTCGCGAACCCATACGCGATCCCAGCGAGCATGACACCGGGGATCGCGAGCGCGAGCACCGGCATACCTCGCCAGAGCGCACGGCGTTCCGGCCGCGCGCGGACGAGCATCGAGGCCAGCGTGATGAGCCCGAGCACCTCGACGGGCGCGAGGGTGATCGGCATGGCGGCTTCGATGGCCGGCGGGAACCGGTAGATCATCTGGCTCAGGATGCCGGTGGCATCCAGCGCGTGCGGTTCCACCACGATCAGTGCGCCCAGCAGGAAGAAGGCACAGGACCGCGGCCAGAGCAGTGCCCAGATGATGGGCATCAACGAGAACAGCGCGATCGGCAGCAAGAGCCCGAACATGTGGATCGAGTAGGCGACGAACACCGCGAGGAAACACGCGGCGGCACCTGCCATCAGCAGCGACAGCGGGCGCCAGAGGAGCCCGGGACGGTTGACCCATCCGGCCTGTTGCATCGATCCGGCTTCTTTCCGCCTACGCCAACCGGTTGAGGAAGTAGAGGCTCAGCACCGTGGCCGCGGCCGCGCCGAACGCGACCACGGACTCGCTCTCCACCAGGCGGCGGAGCGGCGTGATGGCGACGACCCAGGCCAGCGCGAGCATCGTGAAGGCGAGCGTCATGGTCGGCCTCGGCTCAGCTTCCCAGGCCGAAGGCGCGCTCCAGCCAGGCCGGGACGCGCGACCGCCAGTTGTTGATGATGACGCCGAGGACGCTCGTCTGAGCGAGCCGCTCGATCGTCTCCTCGAGTTCGCTCCTCGTCGTCTGACCCGCGGACGTCACGACGATGACGCCGTCGCAGAGCCCGGCAACGGTGCGACCGCTGGAGGACGGCAGGACGGCCGGCAGGTCCAGGACGACGTACGCATAGGACGCGCGGAGCTGCTCGATGAAGTTCGTCAGCTCACCAGACCGGATCAGCGGTCCGGGGTCAGAGGGCAGTTCACCCGCCGCCACCACGTCCAGCCGCGTGCCCGGCACGCGGTGCATGACCGACTCCATCGTCGCCGTGCCCGCCAGGACATCGGCGATGCCCTCCCGGCCGGCGAGTTCGTACTCAGAGACCAGCGAGTGCGTCTCGAAGTCGCTGTCGACGAGCGCGACGTCCACGTTGAGGTCCGCGGAGAGGATGCCCGCCGTCGCCATCGCGACAGTGGTCTTGCCCTCACCCGCTGACGGGCTGGTCACGCCGACCACGAACCCGCGGTTCTCTCGGCGGAGCGCCGGGATCCCGGCGGCCTCGATCACGCTCCGGATGGACTCCTGGAACTGACGGCGGCGCGGCTGGTTGAGTGCGGTCTTCTTCCGCAAGGCGACCAGAGCCATTTAGACAGCCTCCCGGGAAGCGAACGACGCGGCGGCACGGCGGGCGTGACCCCGGTCACGACGGAATGAGAGACGCCACTGGCGACGGTCTCGCTTGAGCTTGGGCGCGTAGCCCAGGAACCGGACGTCCAGGCCGCGCAGGTCCTCCGTGGAGAGGACGCTGTGGTCTGCCCGGTAGACGACCAGGAGGTATCCGGCGGCGAGCAGCACCATCACCATCATGGCGCCGATGGGCATCATCAGCTGCTGGATCCGGGACTCCTGGATCGGGTGGTCGGCAACCCTCGGGTGGTCCAGGACGCTGAAGCGCGCGGCCAGCCCTTGCGTGATCGACACGGAGTTGAACTGGTTGCCCTGGATGGCGGACTGCAGGCCGTTCACGATCGCCAGCTGCGCCTCGACCTGGGCCGCGAGGCCTCGATACTCCACGCTACCGACGGCGAGGTTCACGCCCGGGTTCGCCTGGATGAACGCCTGGAGGGCGTTCTGGCGATTGGTCAGTTCCTCCTGCGCGACGACCAGCTGGCTGGAGAGGTAGTCGCTGGTGATGACAGTCTGGCGCTGTGCCTCGGACTGGAGTCGCGAGTCATACGCCGCGATCGTTGCGTCACCCAGTGCTTTCGCCGTCTCCGGGTCCGAGTAGGAGGTGGTGATCGCGAGCAGGTTGGAGCCGTTCGCCCCAACGGCCACGGAGCGCCCGATGAGGTGGAACACGCGCTCCCGCTGGCTGCTGGTGAGGAACGACGCCGCGCTCGGCGGAGTCGCGCTCGCCACGGGCGTGGCCGATCCCAGCCCGGGGCCCTGCGTGCCCGAGCTCGTGCCCGGGGTGGCAGCACCCTCCGGCACCGAGATGATCCCGACGAGCTCCGCGATCTGCATCCGGAAGCCGTCCGTCTGCAACAGGTCGTTCAGCACCGAGGCCTGCCGCTGCGCGGGGGTGAGGAACGAGTTCTCCACGTTCAGGGAGGGCTGCTGGATCCCCGCCGGGTCCTGCACCCAGATCGTGGCGTACGACTGATAGACAGGGGTGCCGCCGCGCTGGAGGAGGAACACGAGTGCCGGCGCGAGCAGGATCGGAAGCAACATCACCGGCAGCAGCCGTAGAAGGTGCGCCACTAGCTTTCTGGGGACCACACAAACCTCGCTTTGAGCTTCCGATGCGGGAGAGGTCTAACCAACCGTAGAGAGCATGTGTCCACCCAATGTTGAGCGGATCGAAGAGCACGCCGACGATTCAACTCGCCCGACGCGCCCCTCACAGGTTCGCCGTCACGAGACGGCTGAACGCGGATGCGCCCCGGGAGCCGGGGCGCATCAATCGTGACAAACGTCGCCGCCCGTCCCGGGCTAGTGACCGCCCAACAGTCGAGGCAGCGCATCGTCGATCGCGCCGGTCAACGGCCAGCGTGGATGCCAGTCCAGGAGCGACTGCGCCAGGCTGATATCGATCAGCGGCGCCGACGCGCCGGGAGCGCAGTCGTCGGTCGCGACCTCGGCGAGCCGCGGGGTCGGGCTGTGCCGATCCCAGTAGCGCGCCTTGTACGCCTCCAGCACGGTCCGAGCCACGTCGGACCGGGTCATGTAGATCCCCGGGTTCCCGACCTCCAGCGCGACCGCGGGCAGCGCCGCGACCCGTCCGACCGCGATCCGCCCGAGGGCGGACGCGGCGTCCATGACGTAGACAAAGTTCCGCTTCTGCAGGTCGGCGCCGCCCAGCTCGATCAGGTCGTCCGTACCCATCAGGAAGGCGTCTCGCAGCCGCTCGAGCGACGAGAGGCTCGATGACCGCGGGACCACCTCGAGCTGGTCGCCCAGCACATCCGACAGCCGCACCACGACGAACTGCAGGTCCGAGAACGTGCCGTAGTCGCGGATCACCTGCGAGGCGTCACCGCGCAGGAGCTCTGGCTCCGCGCCGTCCGAGCCGGCCCGCGAGCCGCCTCGACCCGTCGCGTGCCCGACCGCTACCGGCGACTCCACCCGCTCCGCCGCCGGTGCGTCCGCGCCGCTCGACATGTTCGCCGAGAGGACATGGACGAGCCGCGTCTTGGCATCCGCACAAGCAGCGGCGAGCAGCATCTGCGCTCGGGCGCCCCCGCGAGGGCTGCCCGGCGGCCCGGCG
>JALOAM010000211.1 GCA_023228765.1 Dehalococcoidia bacterium | reverse complement strand
CGACCCGCGCGACTTCGACGACCTCCGCCGCAGCCTCCGCGGACTGGTGACCGAGGTCCGCGACATCCAGCAGCGCCTCGCCCGCATCGAGCAGCTCCTCCGCGACCAGAACGAGCGCCGCGACGCGCCTCGCGCGGAGGCGCCGGCCCCGGCACCCGTCGCTCCCGCACCTGTCGACGAACACGCCCCCGCCGAGGACCTGGCACCCGCGTGGCGCCCGCTGACGCCCGAGCGGGCGTACCCGACGGTTCCCACCTACGAGGAACCGACGTTCGAGGCGCCCGCTCCCCCGACACCCGAGAACGTGGTCGCCTTCGACGAGCCCGAGATCGAGGAGCCAATCCCATTCCCGGAGCCGGATGCCTTCGTCGCCCCGAACCCCGAACCAGAGCCCGAACCCCAGTCCGAAGCGGAGTCCCCGACGTACATTCCCGCACCCGCTCCACCGCGTGCGCCGTTCTCGGTCGTGCCGCCCCAGCGCCGCGAGTGGTCCTCCGCCACCGCCGAGGAGTACCGCGACGAGAGCGAGTCCCTCGCACCACCGGACGCACCGGACGCACCGTTCGTCGCGCCCTATGTCACCGAGACCAGCGGATGGAACGAGCCACAGCAGGACGAGACGGCGGCTGATGACTGGCCGGACATGCCCGCCGAGTCGCTGGTGTCAGCCTCGCCGGGAACACCGCTGGCGACATTCCTGCCCTCCGACGGTGCGATCACGCTCCGCGTGGCGCCGGTCGCCGGGTTCCAGGGGCTGATGCGCATCCAGGATGCGCTCACCCACCTCCCCACCGTGCGACACGCCTCGGTGGAGGCATACAGCCAGGGCGAGGCGCGCCTGCGGATCGAGTTGACCGACCCATCGGACTCGGACGAGCTGGCGGAGGGCCTCGCGCGCGCGCTGCGCGGCCCGGCCCACGTGGAAGAAGCGTCCGAGGCCAACCGCGAACTCCTGATCGCGCTCCGCTAACCGCGCGCTCGGGCTAGGATTCGAACGACCAGCGCTCCTCGCGGCATCGCCGCACCGGAGCAGCACCCGCGGCGGGGGCCTCGGGAGGCACGGGTGAGCCACACCCGCCGGCACCACGTCCAACGGCGCCACACCACCCGGGCGCACCCTGCTCATGAGGTGCGTGCGTGAGCACGTCACCGGGCACGTTCACGGGCATCCGCGCGAGCCAGCGGCGCATCCTCGTCGCGATCGTGGTCACGACGGCGGTGCTCACGGCTGCGCACGCGTCCGTGGAGGCAGCCCTCACCGGTGAGTGGGACTGGCGCGTCTACGCGATCGACATCGCGACCGGCCTGCTCGTGGTCCTCGTCACGGTGCTCTACCTCCGCGCCGTCGCGCGGGAGCGCCGCCGCGAGGTGGTGGAGCACCTGCTGCTCGATCTGCTCTCGACGCCCCGCAACATCGAGGGCACCGCGAGCGCGGCACTGAAGGCGCTCAAGGACTACCGGGTCGCCGACGCCTCGATCGTCGCGCTCGACGCCGAAGGCGGGCAGCTCAAGCCGATCGCCGCCCGAGGCTTCCCGCGCGGCTGGGTGGAACTGGCGCAAGCGGCGTCCGTGGAGCGTCTGCGCGCGGAGCCCTCGGTCGACCGGCCGCAGGTACTCCATCCGTGGCTGCAGGGTGCGGTAGTGCCGCTCGGGCAGAAGCCGTGGGTCGCCCTCCTCCCGCTCCGTGCGGGCAGCGACACCATCGGCGTGGTGATGCTGGCGACGTCCTCGGCGGGGGTGCTGCGCGACCCGGTGGTCCTCGACCTCCTGGCAACGCGCCTCTCGGCTGCGTTCGACCATGCAGCGCTGTACGAGGCCGCCTACGCCCGCGAGCAGGCGCTCGAAGACCTGGAGCTGCGCCGCCGCGACTTCATGGCAGGCATCGCCCACGAGATCCGGACGCCGCTCACCGCGATCCAGGCGTTCGCGGACCTCCTGCAGATGGGCCAGTCCGACATGGACGACACCGCACGCGACCTCGTGCTGTCGCTCGGACAGGGCGTGCAGCGGCTCTCCTCGATGGTCACGAACCTCATCGACCTCGGGCGCGCCGGCCACACGGGATACGAGGTGCAGAGCGTCGCCGTCGACCTCGGCGCGGTCGTGCGCTCGGCGGAGGCGACGCTCCGCCCCGCCCTCGTCCTGCGGCAGCAGGCCGTCGCGTTCGAGCTGCCCGAGGCCGGGCCGCTGGTCCGCTCTGACCCGCGCATCGTGGAGCAGGTGGTGATGAACCTCCTCGCGAACGCCAACCGCCACTCGCCCGCGGGCGGCGAGGTCACCGTCAGCGCCGTCCACCTGGACCACACCACGGTCCGCCTGGAGGTCTCCGATGCCGGCCCCGGCATCCCGGAGGTGGAGCGCGAGAAGATCTTCGAGCCGTACTACCGCGTCCAGGGCACGGCGAGCGTCCCCGGTTCCGGCCTCGGCCTCGCGGTGGCGCGCAAGCTGCTGGAGGACACCGGAGGCCGCATCTGGGCCGGGGCCTCCGAGGGCGGTGGCGCCCGCTTCCACGTCGAGTTCCGCGCCTACCACCCCTGACGTCGACGCCGACCATCCGCGGAGCACGCTTGCCGGGGCTGCCGGATACGATCGCCCGCAATGCATCTCGCCCACCTCAGCCTCGCCAACGTGCGCTCCTTCCGTCGCCTCGAGCTCCCGCTCGAGCCAGGGCGGCACGTGATCGCGGGCGAGAACGGCGAGGGCAAGAGCAACCTGCTGGAGGCGGTGCAGATGCTCGCCACCGCCCGCACGCTGCGGAGCGGCACGGACCTCGATCTCATCTCCTGGGCAGCCGTCGAGGAGGACCCGATGCCCGCCGCGCGCCTCGAAGCAGCGGTGAACAGCGCGGCGGGCCGACGGACGCTGGAGATCGCGGTGATCGCGCAGGAGACCCCGCCGGGCGTGAAGCCCACCCGCGCCTCGCGCCGCTTCCGCGTGAACGGCGTCGCGAGGCGGGCGTCCGACCTCATCGGTCAGTTGCGCGTGGTGATGTTCTCGGCGGACGACCTGGACATCATCGCCGGCGCCCCCGCCCTCCGGCGGCGGTACCTGGACATCACCATCTCGCAGTTCGACCCGGCGTACCTCCGCGCCCTGCAGCGCTACCAGCGCGTGCTGGAGCAGCGGAACTCGCTGCTCCGTAAGCTCCAGGAACGCCGAGGCAAGCCCAACGAGCTCGACTTCTGGGACGAGGAACTCGCCGCGGCCGGCGCCGTCATCGCCAACCGCCGCGCCGAGGCGATCCGTGCCCTCGCCCGCGACGCCCGCGAGCGCTACGCCGAGCTCGCGACCCCCGAGGGCGGCACGGAGGACCTCGCCGTCTGCTACGAGCCACGCCTTCCGGGCGACCTGCCGGAAGCCGTCCGCGAGCACGACCTCGCCGAGCGCTTCCAGGCCGCGATCGTCGAAGAACGCCGCGAGGACATCCGCCGAGGCGTCACGCGCTGGGGCCCGCACCGCGACGACGTGACGTTCCTCATCGGCGGCCACCACGCCGGCAACAGCGCCTCCCGGGGCCAGCAGCGCACCGCAGCGCTCGCCCTCCGCCTCGCGGAGGTGGAACTCTCGACGAAGCGGACCGGCGACCCGCCCGTGCTCTTGCTGGACGACATCCTGTCCGAGCTCGATGCCGGCCGGCGTGAGCGCATCCTGCGCGCCGCGTATCACGTGGACCAGGTGCTCATCACCACGCCCGACCCCGACCGCCCGACGTCAGACGAGCTGCCCGAGGCGATCCGCTACCGCCTGTCGGACGGCACGCTCACGCGCCTCGATGGCTAGCGCGAAGGGCCTCGTCTAGTCCTCGAACAGTGGCGACGCGGCGCGGCTCACGAGCATGCGCACCGCCTTCGGGTCGGACTCCAGCGAGACACGCTGCCCGGCCTCGGCCGTGGTGAGGAACTCCCCGTCCACCTGGAACGAGAGCGGCGCGTACGTCGTGAACTCAAAGCGCGGCGCGCGCTGGTACTCGAACCGCGCGGCACGGCGCTCGTGCATTGGCCCCCGCCCCCCCATCGCGGCCATCGCGCCCCGCGCGAGGTGCCCCGCAGCGTCCGCGATCCCCACCGCGCCCGGTCTCGCCTCGAACAGCGCGAGGTCGAGCAGCCCGTCGTCCATCCGCGCGTCGGAGGTCAGCCGGCTCACGCCCCCGTACAGGCGGGAGTTCCCCGCGACGCCGAGGAACACCGAGCGCTCCGGCCGCTCCGTCCCCCACTCGGCCACGATCGGCACGGGCCGCTCCGTCGCGGCCGCCTCGAGCCCCGCGACCACGAAGGCTCCCTGCGCCAGCCGACGCTTGAGGGCCGCGCGCTGCTCGACGCGCCGCACCACGGCCGCGTCGAACCCGAACGAGCACATCAGCAGAAAGCGCCGCTCGACGTCTCCCGTCCTCACGACTCCCAGGTCGAGATCGACGGTCCGCCCGTCCTTCGCCAGCAGCACCGCTGACATCGGATCCCGTGGGATCTGCGCCTCCAGGGCCCACACGTTCGCCGTCCCCGCCGGGATCAGTCCCACGGCCACGTCGCGACGCCCGCTCTCGCGCACCCCGTTGATGACCCCGTTCAGCGTCCCGTCACCGCCACACGCGAACACGACCGCCGCCCCACCCTGCGCCGCCGCCCGCCCCCACCGTCGAGGCCCCCCCCCGTCCTGCGTC
>JALOAM010000210.1 GCA_023228765.1 Dehalococcoidia bacterium | reverse complement strand
GAGCGCGATCAGTGTCCCCAGCACAACGGGCCTCGTCGGGCGCTCGTGGAGGAAGAGCCACGCGCCGGCGCTCACGAAGATCGGCTGGGCGGTCACCAGTACCACGCTCGTGGCGATCGAGGTGCGCTCCAGCGACGCGACCCAGACGACGAAGTGCAGCGCGAGGGCGAGCCCGGACAGCGCGAGGAGGCCGGCCTGCCGGCGGTCGAGCGTGCGAAGGTCGCGGGTGCCCGACGCTGCCGCCAGGCCGCCCATCACCGGCGCGGCGAACACGAGGCGGAGCGTGGCGATCGCGAGGGCTGGTGCGCCCTCGTCCAGCGCGAGCCGGATGAGCGGCGCCGCCCAGGAGACGCCGACAACGCCGATGAGCAGGACGAGCAACGACCGGCCGGACATCGGGCGAATCTATCCGCTCCGCGCCTCGGAGGCACTGACACCTCTGACGGGGCGCGTGTTGACATGCCGGGCGCGGATCGCGAACGTGACGAACACCGGCCCTCCCCGCCCCCGGACCTCCGAGGGCGTCACGGGCCGCGGCGAATGAACGAGGTCTCCGTGCGTATCGGCGTGGTCTTCCCACACAACGACCTGAGTGGCGATCCCGGCGCGATCCGGGCACACGCGCAGGCGGCGGAAGCCATCGGATACGACCACTACGTCGCGTACGACCACGTCGTCGGTGCGCTCCGCGACCGGCCCGGCGGCTTCACCGGGCCGTACGACCACGAGACCGCCTTCACGGACCCGTTCGTGCTGTTCTCCTACCTCGCGGGGGTGACCTCCGTGATGGAGCTGGTGACGGGGATCATCATCCTGCCGCAACGACAGACGGCCCTGGTGGCGAAGCAGGCCACGGACCTGCAGGTCCTCTCGCGCGGGCGTCTCCGCCTCGGCGTGGGGATCGGCTGGAACCACGTGGAGTACGAGGCGCTGGGCCAGGACTTCCACACCCGCGGCCGGCGCATGGACGAGCAGATCGAGTTGCTCCGCCGGCTCTTCGAGGAGCCCGTGGTGGACTTCGAGGGGCGCTGGGACCACGTCCCGCTCGCGGGGATCAAGCCGCGGCCGCCTCGTCGGATCCCGATCTGGATGGGCGGGCGCGCGGACGCGGTCCTGGACCGGGTGGGACGCCTCGCGGACGGGTGGTTCCCGCTCCTGGGCGACCCCGCCGATCTCGCCGCGCCGCTGGAGCGCATCCATCGCGCCGCGCTGGACTCCGGGCGACAGCCGGCGGACGTGGACATCAACCCCACGCTCCGGCTCTCCGGCGACATCCCGCGCGACATCGACCTCGCGCTGCGCTGGCGCGAGGCGGGCGCCACGCACCTGAGCGTCAGCACGATCGGCCGAGGGCATCACACCCCCGCCGACCACATCGACGACATCGAGGACTTCATGGAAGCGTGGTTCGACGCGCGCTAGCGGGGAGGCGCACGACATGACCGGACAGGACAGGGCGGGACAGGACACGAACGAGGCCGCGATCGACTGGGAGGCGTGGACGACGCAGGCCACGGAGTGGCTCTCCGACTACATCCGCGTCGACACGGTGAACCCACCGGGGAACGAGACCCGGGCCGTCCAGTGGCTTGGTCGCATCCTGGACGCTGAGGGCATCCCCTGGGAGACCTACACCCCGAACGGCGACGAGTCGCGCCAGACGCTGGTCGCGCGGCTCTCCAGCGACGGCTCTCGGGGCAAGCCGCTCATCCTGCTCAACCACACGGACGTGGTCCCGTTCGAGCGCTCCCACTGGACGGTCGAACCCCTCGCCGGGGAGGTCCATGACGGCTACATCTGGGGCCGTGGCGCGCAGGACATGAAGGGGATGGGCATCATGGAGCTCGTCACCTTTCTCATCCACAAGCGGCAGGGCCTCCCCCTCACGCGTGACCTGGTCTTCATCGCCGTCGCCGACGAGGAGGCCGGCTCCGAGTTCGGAGTCGAGTTCCTCGACCGGGATCACCCCGAGTTGTTCGACTGCGAGTACGTGATCAACGAGGGTGGCGGCGGCGCGACAGAGGTCCTGGGCAAGGAGCGCAACGCCTTCAACATCGGCGTCGCCGAGAAGGGGCCGCTCTGGCTGACCCTCCGCGCCCACGGCCGCCCCGGCCACGGCTCCGTCCCGCATGACGACAACGCCGCGGACCGCCTCGTCCGGGCGCTCCAGCGGATCCAGGACTGGAAGCGCCCGCTGCAACCCTCCCCGGAGGTGCGCGAGTACTTCCGGCAGCTCCACGCTGCGGGCATCCTCGACCGGGAGCCGACGGACGACGTGCTGGCGGAGATCGCGGATGCCAACCCGCGGATGCACTCGATCCAGACGAACTCGATCTCGCTCACCACGCTCAACGCCGGCGTGAAGCACAACGTCATCCCCGCCACCGCGGAGGCGACCCTGGACATCCGCCTGGTCCCTGGGTACGACCCGGACCAGTTCGTACGCGAGATCTCCGAGGTCATCGACGACGAGAAGGTGGAAATCGAGCGCGTCTTCAGCTCCGGCTCCCCGGCCTCGCCCATGGACACCGAGCTGTACGCGATCATGACGCGCGAGGCGAAACGCGTCGTGGAGGACGCCATCGTGCTGCCCGGCGTCTCCACCGGCTTCACGGACTCCCGCGTGTTCCGCCGCCGAGGCATCACCGCATACGGCTTCGTCCCCACGCTGACCGCGCCGGAGGACCAGGGCCGCGTCCATGGCAACGACGAGCGACTCTCGATCGAGAACCTCCGGCTCGGGATGCAGATCCTCCATCACACGGTGCGCGGCATCTGCGGGTAAGATGCGCGCTTGCGCTGGGTGCGCATACTGATTCGCACGCTTCGGCGAACTCGACCGGCCGCGTCGAGCACCACGCCACGCGATGGACGTCCCGGGAAGGACCCACCATGAAGATCGATGAGGTGAAGCAGATCGGCGTCCTCGGCGGGGGCGTGATGGGCGGGGGCATCGCCCAGATCATGGCCGTCGCCGGGTTCACGGTGGTCGTCCGCGACCTGAACGACGAGATCATCGAGGCCACGCGCGACGCCATCTTCGAGTCCAAGTGGGGCATGAAGCGCGCCGTGGAGGTGGGCAAGATGCCCTTCGACACGTGTGTCGAGGCGATGCAGCGCGTCTCCTTCACCACGGACGTCCGAGGCCTCGCGGACTGCGATGTGGTGATCGAGGCGGTGCCGGAGAAGCTGGACCTGAAGCAGCGGGTCTTCGCGGAACTCGACGAGATCGTGAAGCCGGAGGCGATCTTCGCCTCCAACACCTCGGGCTTCGTCATCGAGGAGATCGCGAAGGACGTGCTGGAGTCGCGCAAGCAGCAGTTCGCGGGCATGCACTTCTTCAACCCCGTCCCGGTGATGAAGACCTGCGAGGTGATCTATACCCCGCAGACGAGCCAGGAGACGGTGGACACCCTGAAGGCCGTCGCGGAGAAGGCCCGCAAGTCCGTCCCGATCGTGAAGGACATGCCGGGCACCTACGGCTTCATCGTGAACCGCATCTTCGCCGCCGCCCGCCGCGAGGCGGACAAGCTGGTCGACGACGGCATCGCCTCCAAGGAGGACATCGACGCCGCGATGATCGGCGGGCGCAACTGGCCCGTGGGCTTCTACGGCCAGCGCGGCGGCATCGGCAAGCAGTGGTAGGCCGCGCCGTGGTTGTGGACCGAGAAGTGGTCGGCTGCGGAGCGGTCGCCCTCGCCGTGGAGTTGCTGCAGCAGCGCGAGCCGGAGCTGGGCGAACGCTTCCGCATGGACAAGACCGGACGCTCCGCCCAGACGGGCGGCAGCGTCCAGTGGTGCATCGCCTACCAGCTGGGCCTCGTCACCAACCCCGCGGACACCACGGAGACCGTGAGCCCTCGCGTCGCCGCGCAGCTCACGATCCAGCACCGCAAGTCCGAAGAGATGCTCTTCGCCCTCCGGGAGTACCGCCGCGAGGTGGAGGACGTCGTCGGCCACGCGCTCTCGTGGCTCCCCGGCGGCGAGTCGGGCGGCAAGCTCCGCAGCATCGTCCGCTCGTGGCGCGCCCTCGAGGAGGGCCCCGACGCCCCCGAGGGCCTCGGCCCGTGGATGGCAGGCGAGCTGCTCCGCCTCCGCGAGGCGATGCGCCCGGCCCTCAACGCGACGGGCCTTGACGCGCCCTAGTCGAATGGTTGGACGTAGGGCGGCCGGATCTCGTCGCTGCCCAGCGTGACGTCTCGCGTGTCCACGATGACCAGGCCGTCCTCGACGCGCACCTCGTACCGGTCGAGGTCACGCGGGGTGGGGCCGAAGACGCGGCGGCCGTCGAGGGCGAAGGTGCTGCTGGAACCCGGTGTGCGGAACCAGCCCTGACTCCCCTCCCACCAGAAGTCTGGCCTCCAGACCACCTGCTCTTCCTCGAGCCGGGCAGCCACCCCGTCGAAGGCAACGAAGCTGCCGTCCTCCTGCCGGACGAGGTGGATGATCTCCCCCGTCCTCACCCACCCCGTCCCGATGATCTCCCCGTCGAGGAGCCGCCGGAACGACTCGTCCTCCGCGCCCCGGTAGAGCGAAGTCACCGAACCGACGGGGAATGCCTCCACCGGGCCGAGTTCGACCTCGGAGCTGACGCTGGGCCACACGAACCCGACGAGGAGCACCCCGACAGCGCCGAGGGCGCCCGCCGCCGCGAGGCCGAGGAGG
>JALOAM010000209.1 GCA_023228765.1 Dehalococcoidia bacterium | reverse complement strand
GGCGGGAATGGCGGCCCGCAGGCTCACGTTCCGCCCGTCCGTGCCGCAATCAGAGCATCGAGTGGGTGCTCGTCCCGCGGAGTCGGTCTGAGAGCCTGCGTGCGGGTCGGGCCGGCGGCAAGTACGTGTGCCGCCGACTTGATGACCTCGTTCAGGAGCGCAGCGGCCCAGGCGCTGAGCTTCGTGGACGCTGCTCCGCCGCCAGGACAAAGCGGGGGCGTCGTGCAAGGTTCAAGGGGCCCGCGAAGGTCACCACCCCTCCAGCCACCAGAATGATCAGGATGTCGAACAGCAGCCCGTCGGGTGCGATGACCTGGATCGCCACATTGAGCGAGGCGTGAAGCAGCATGACGCCAACCATGCTCCCGCGCCCCTCGTTGAGGAGCCACGCGGCGATGATCGACGGCCCGACGGCCCCGACAATGGTTTCGCCGACGGGAAGGCCAGCACCGATCGCAAGGGGGAGGTGATGGAGCCCCCACAACGCACCGACGAACAGGGCACTCGGGAGGGCGCGATGACGCTCCTGCAGACACGGCTGCAAGAACCCCCGCCACCCATATTCTTCGAGGAGCGGGCTGCTCGCGAGCTGCGCAGCGATCGACATGGGGACGACGACAGCGGTGAGTGGTCCGAGGTTCTCCCACAGTTCGAGGAGACCGTCACCCGGTCGGCGGGTCAGTAGTGCTGTGAGGCCTCCAACCGAAGGCAGCACCAGGATGGCCGCGACATAGATCCAAACCGGAAGCCGCCACTCGGTATACCGGCGCCACCCATGAGCCACCGACGACCATCCTCCACCGGCCTGTCGGACGACGTGGCCCGCCAACAATGGTGATGCGGCGCCCAGCGTCTGGAACGCGACGAGCCACCCGGTCTGTTCCGGGTGTTCGTCGATCACTAAAGCAGCCGGGACATAGAACATCCAGCCCCACGCGAAGGTGATGATGAGGAAGGACGCGACAGGGTGCTTCCCGATCGACTTGCGCAACTGGCCCCCTCCCAGCGAGGCGCTGAGTACAAGGATGATGGTGCCGAGCTTGCTCAAGGGGCCAACCGTGGGCGGGAGTGCGCTCGGCATGTCCGTCGACTACCTCGAAGGGCCTCCGTTTCTCGACTTTCGCACCCCGGGCTTGTTCCTCGCGGCCGTGATCGGGACGGCGATTGATCGCGGTCGTGGTCGCGAGGCTAGGGGACTGGGGATAATCGTGGCGGGGACGCCTTCCATGGGCTCGACGTCACGCCCGGAGCGGCGCCTCTCAGAGGGAGCGACGGAGGCGACGGTCCGTCGGCCCGCTTCATGGGGCTCCGGTCTCGCGCGTCGGAACACGAGGGCAGCCAGCTTGCCGCCGACGATCAGCGCTGTCCAGGCGACGGAGATCACGGCGATCTCGAAGCGATACTCGACCTCCTGTCCGTACGCGGCGTAGAAGCCGGCGATGGTCCTCGCTGCCTGCGTGCCGCCAGCGCGAGCCCGACTCGACTCGTGAGAGCGCCGAGGAGCACCGCGAGCGTCACGATGTAGAGCCAGCGCACCGCTTCGGCGGAGGTGTCCGTGCCCGCAGTCCAGCCGTGCACGAGCGCGAGGATCATGGTTCCGAATGCCAGCGCGTGGATGCCGCGCCAGGTGGCGTAGGGGATGCGCGTCCGCAGCCAGGAACTCGCCACGAGCACTGCCATCCCGAAGAGCGCGACCGTGCCGAGCGCGACGGCACCGGTCAGCCGCTGCGAGGCAAACGGGATGACCGCAGCCCACGGCGTCACCCCGGATTCGGCGTGGAACACCAGCGCGAACACGTGGACGACCGTGGCGACGACCGCCGAGAGCGTCCACTGCTGGTGCAGGTCCATCATGGCCTTCTTCGGCAGCAGGCCGCCAGCGCCCTTCGACGACACGGCGAGGCCGAAGAGCATCGACAGCCAGAGCGCCCCGTAGGCCAGCAGCCCGGAGGCCCGTCCCACCCACCAGAGCACGGGCCGGTCGGCCTCGCCGACCACGGCCCCCAATTGCGCCAGGAGTGACGCGCTCAGCGCGCCCATCGAGGCAAAGAGCAGCGCCTGCACCGGCATGGGTAGTCGTAGCGAGTTCATCGAATCCACCGTTCCATGCCGCGCGTCATGCTCCACGTCCCGTCCTGTTCGATGAGCGCGCCACCAAGCGCGACGACTGCCGGGAGGCCCCGAGCCGGGTCGGCCACGATCGCCGTCGCCAGCGCATCCGCGGTCGTCGCGTCGGCCGCCACCACGACAGCGTTCGTCACGGCGGCCGCGGAGGGCAGGCCGGTCGCTGGGTCGACGAGGTGGTGTGCTTCGCCAGTGGCCGTCGCCCACCGCCGCTTCTCCGTCGAGGAGGTCGCGACCGCGGCGTCCGAGATGAACGCGACAAGCCCATCGCCCACGCCGATCGGCCATGCCTCGCCATCCGCGCCACGGCCGCCGGCGTAGATGTCACCTCCGCCGTCGATCACGTAGTCCCGGTATCCAGCCGCCTCCACTGCCTCCGCAATGCGGTCGATCGCCCACCCCTTCGCAATCCCACCGAGGTCGAGTCCGCCGATCCCGGTAAGGGTGACTCCCTCCCGGTCCGCCTGGACGGAGAGGGTCTCCACCGGCGGTGCAAGAAGGAGCTGGAGCTGGGGCGGATGGTGCACCATCTGTTCGAAGGACCGGTCGTATCCGGCGGCAGCGACCGCGGGCCCGACACGGACGTCGAACGCCCCCGCCGTCGCCTCATGGAGGGCGAGCGCGCGGGCGACGACGTCCGCAAGTGACCGACTGGCGATCTGACGATCACGGTTCAGGCGAGACAGCAACGAATCAGCGCGGAACCGGGAGAACGCAGCTTCGGCGGCCCAGGCGGTCGCCTCCGCCACCGCGAGCAGCGAGGGATCGGCGCAGCGCGGGATGGTGATCCACCACTCCGTGTTCATCGCGCGGAAGGCGATGGTGCTGGGCTCGGTGGTTGCAGTCGCCATCACGATGCCTTCGACTCCCGGACGACCACGACGCGACGAGGGGCCTGACTCGAGGCCTGTCCCTCGCTCGAAGCCGGTGCCGGGGTCATGTCAGGGATGACGGCTGCCTGCACCGGGGCGAAGGCAGCCACCGCGGTCGTCGGGGAGTCCGCATCCCGATACCGCTCGCCGTCCGTCTGCACGATGCCCGCCCACGCCGCCGCGAACATGGCCGCGGAGCCGGCAACCACGGAAAGGTTGACGAGCGCTCGCCGCTCATTCGTCGTCGCCATCAGTCGTCGTCCTCGTGGTCGTCATCGTGATCGTCGTCATCGTGCTCGTGCTCGTGCTCATCGTCGTCATCGTGATCGTGATCTCCGGTCGCGGGCTGGTCGACGTAGACGTACTCGACCTGTTCGCCGCTCACCGTGGTGACGACCTCCGAGGCCACCACGCCCTCCCCGAGTGCGCCGGGCAGGGTCCCGGTACTGAAGGTCGGTGCGGGCTCAGGCCCGTCTGCGCCCTCCGTCAGTCCCACGGTCGTCGCTGCCACCGCGATGACCGCGACGGCCACGACCGCGCCTGCTAGGCCGTACCCCCATGCCAGTGATTTCGGCATATCCGTCTCCTTCCACTGGGTTCAGTCTGCGAGGCGCGACTTTGACACCGCTATGAGGCGCATGTGAGTTCCCACATCTGGCTTCACAGGCGTTTCCAAGGGTTCCGCCGTACGCTTCGCGCGTGAGACTGCTGGTCGCGGAGGACGACGTCCGCCTTGCCCGCATCGTGAAGCGCGGGCTCGAGGGCGAAGGGCACGTCGTGGACGTCGTCCACGACGGCGATGCCGCCGTGGCGGCCGGGCTGGACGACGGCTTCGACGTGCTGATCCTGGACGTGATGATGCCGGGTCTCGACGGCTTCGAAGTGATCCGCCGGCTCCGCGACCGCCACGTGGACACACCTGCGCTCATGCTCACCGCGCGCGGGGAGCTGGAAGACCGCGTCCGCGGGCTCGACAGTGGCGCTGACGACTACCTCGTGAAGCCGTTCGCCTTCGAGGAGCTCTCCGCGCGCCTCCGCGCGCTCGGCCGGCGGACGTCCGTGCAGGCGCCTCGGCTCTCGGCAGGTGCTGTCGAAGTTGACCTGGTTCGTCACGAGGTGCGCGTCAGGGGGCGAGCGGTCGAGCTCTCACCGACGGAGTTTCGTCTGCTGGAGGCGCTGCTTCGCCATCCCGGGCGGGTGTTGTCACGCCAGAGCCTGCTCGCGCGCGTGTGGGGGTACGAGGACGAGCCGGAGTCGAACGCGGTGGACCTGTACGTCCACTACCTGCGCCGCAAACTCGGTGACGCGATCGAGATCCGCACAGTGCGGGGCGTCGGGTATCGCCTGGAGGACGGCGATCCCTCGGATGCGATGTCCTGATGCGCCGCCCGCTGCGCGATCGACGGGCGTCCTGATGGTCCGCCGGGCGCGGCTCCGCCTGACTGCGTGGTACGCCGGCATCTTCGTAGTGATGCTGCTGGTGCTGGGCGCTGCCGCATACTGGCTGCTGCGCACGAGCCTCGCGGACGAGGTCGACCGCGGGGTCGAGACGGTGGTGGAGGCGTGGGTGGCGGCGCCCCCTCCCAACCTCGGCGACCTCCGCGTCCTCGACATCGAGCGCGACTATGAGGGGGAGACGGCGGACGTCTTCCTGCTCGTGTTTCGCGCCGACGGGGCACTGGTCGGTAATCCGAACAACGTGGA
>JALOAM010000208.1 GCA_023228765.1 Dehalococcoidia bacterium | reverse complement strand
GACGCCCTCGGACCTCGCGATTGCAGCGGCGCTCTTCGCCCAGCGCGTCGCCGAGCGTTAGCCGCCCCCACCAGGCCTGAGATGCGACCGCCGGGGCGTCTCCCCATTACCCTCGGAGGGCGCAGGGCCGGGATGCGCGGGACCGGGGTGTGCGAGAGGAGCCCGTGATGCGTGTCGGGATCGGCTACGACGTGCACCGCTTCCGCGCCGACGGCGATGGCGCGCTCCGCCTCGGCGGCATCGAGATCAAGGAGGCGCCCTGTCTTGACGGGCACTCGGACGGGGACGCCCTCATCCACGCGATCATCGACGCGCTGCTCGGCGCGGCCGGCGAGGGTGACATCGGAAAGCAGTTCCCGCCTGGCGACCCCGCGACGAAGGGCATCGACAGCCGCGAGCTCCTCAAGCGGGTGCACCGGCTCATCTCCGCCCGGGGCTACAGCGTGAACAACCTCGACGCGACCGTGGTCGCCGAGCGCCCTCGGCTGTCCGGGTACATCGAGAAGATGCGCGAGTCGATCGCGATCATCCTGGGCCTCCCCATGAGCGCCGTCTCCGTGAAGGCGACCACGAACGAACGCCTCGGCGAGATCGGAGCAGGCGAGGCGATCGCCGTCACGGCGGTCGCGCTCATCGAGGAGTCGTAGCCGCTGCCGGCGGGACGCCGTCCTCCGCCCGGCCTCGGGACTCTCGTCCGTCGAGAGGGGCTCGCGTAGAGTCGGGGTTCGTCTCGACTGGCACGAGCCACCGCCCGAGGAGCCCTCGATGGACCCGCTGATGGACCTCTCCCGTTATCCGCTGGAGGCGATCGCGCAGCGGATCGGCACGCCGTTCTTCCTCTACGACGCGGGCATCCTCCGCGCCCGCATGGCCGAGGTCGCCCGGACGGCCGCTCCGGATGGGACGCGCGACCGGCTGCACGCGCGCTACGCGATGAAGGCGAACTCGAACCGCTTCGTCCTGGACGCCGCGCGCGAGGCGGGCCTGTGGATCGACGCGGTGAGCGGGAACGAGGTCGGCCGCGCGCTGCGCGCGGGCTTCGCGTCGGGGCATGAGCCCCCGGTCATCATGTACACGGCGGACGTGTTCCGGGACAACGCCCTCGCCACCGTGGTCGAGCACGACATCCTCCCGAACGTCGGGTCGCCCGGCATGGTGCGCGAGCTGCACGAGGCGGGCTACGCCGGCCCGATCGCCATCCGCGTGAACCCCGGTTTCGGCCACGGCCACGTGCAAGCCTGCGACACTGGCGGCCCCTCCAGCAAGCACGGCATCTGGATCGACGACATCGCCGAGGTCCACGCCGCCGCGAAGCAGGCTGGCTACCCCGTCGTCGCCCTCCACGCCCATGTCGGTACTGGTCCGCAGATCGCGGAGTTCGACCAGAACATGCGCCGCCTGGTGGATGTATTCGACGCACTCCTCCAGCAGTTCCCGGACGCCACCTCCGTGAACCTCGGTGGCGGCATCCCGCACGCCTACCGCCTCGACGCGCAGCGGTACGACCTCCGAGGATTCCGCACGCTCATGCTGGAGGCCTCCAGCACCCTGAGCGAGTCCGCTGGCCGTCCGATCGCCCTTGAGATCGAGCCAGGACGCTACCCCGTCGCGGGGATGGCGATCCTCGTCGGGCGCGTCACGGACGTGAAGGACACGCGCAGCAACGAAAAGGGCCCCGGCCAGCGCTTCGTCATGGTGGACGCCGGCTTCAACGACCTTATCCGCCCCGCGATGTACGGCTCCTACCACCACATCTCGGTGGTCGCCCCGGACGTTGAGGCGCGCGCGACGGAGTTCGTGAACGTCGCGGGCCCCCTCTGTGAAAGCGGCGACGTCTTCACCCGCGACGAGGACGAGCTCCTCCTACCTCGCGAGCTGCCCTCGCCCCAGCCGGGCGACCTCGTGGTTCTCCACGACGCCGGCGCGTACGGCTACGCGATGTCGAGCAACTACGTCTCGATGGGCCGCGCCCCCCAGATCGCCTGGGACGACGGAGCGGTCACCCTCGTCTCCCGCCGCGAGACGCTGGACGACGTGCTGCGCGCGGAGACCTCGGAGGTGTTGGCCGTTTAGTCGCGACGGAGGTGGGCGCGGATGTCCTTCATCAGCAGGAAGAGCTGAAGTGGGTTGATCGGGGAGGGTTTGAAGCCGAACCGTTCGTAGAAGGCGCGTGCATCTTCATTTTTCGCATCAACGAAGAGTGCACGCGCTCCGATCATGTCGGCAGTGACGGCGGCTCTGACGAGGCAGTCGCGCAGGAGTGCACGACCGAGTCCGCGCCGTTCTTCCGTCTGATCCACCGCGAGTCTCGCGAGGACGATGACCGGGATCGGATTGCCCGGTAGACCTCGACTGATGCGTTCAGGAGCCGTCGCACGGGAGGCCGCGCCCGCCGCGAGGGCGTAGTACCCGACGACGCGTTCGCCACGATGCACCACGTACACGCGGATGCTCTTGCTCTGCTGGCCGACGAGTGCAAACCGGCGGAGCCACTCAGTGAGCTCGGGCTCCCGGCACTCGAACAGCTCGGTCTGGTGCGTGCGCGAGAGCGGTTCGATGGCGGAGAGCGGTGTAGCGAGCGGATCGGTGCCGGGCGTCACGAGGAGAAGCTAGTCGAGGACCGTCGGACTCTGCAGGAGGTTACGAAGGCGCGGGTTGTCCGAGACCGGCGCATCGAGCGCTTCGAGGAAGGCGGCCCACTGCTCATCGTCCAGCATGTAGATGTGCTGGCCCGTCAGCGCGCGTTGGGCTTCCTGGTACGCAGCATCCAGGATAAACGAGGTCATCGTCTTACCAGTGACTTCCGCCGCACGTTCAATCAGGTGACGGTGCTCGGAGGTCGTCCGGAGCGAGATCCGTTCGGCGCGGTTTCGCGACGTTGAGGTCATCGTCTTCCCCTCCTGCTGTACATCCATTGTACGCACACTCTGAGCGACTGATCCCTCGATCCACCACAGCAGCCCCTGTGCGTGCCTCCACGGCTTCGTCATTCACCTCGCTCCGGGGGAGTGACCATAGGAGCCACGCCAGTGCCAGCGTGCCCGCGCCGAGGGCGCCCGCGCCGGAGTAGAAGGCGGCGGCGGTGCCGAACCAGCCGGCGAACAGCCCGCCGAGGACACCTCCGACGAGCGTGCCGATGCCATCGCCCGTGGATCCGAGGCCCATCACGGTGCCCATGCCGGCCTTGCGGCCCGCGACGACCTGGATCGCTCCGGCAGCGGCCCACGCTGCTGCCTGCGCGACGCCGAGGACGACCAGCAGCACGAACACGACCCCGTAGGAGTCGGCCATCCCGAGGGCGACGAGGCAGAGCGCGCAGCCCGCGAGGCCACCCAGGAGCAGGGTGCGTCGGTCCATGCGGTCGGCGAGGCCACCGAGGAGGGGCTGGCCGATGCCGGCGGCGGCGAACTGGATTGCGAAGACGACGCCGATGGCCGTCGCCGAGACGCCCATCTCGTCCAGGAAGATGGCGAGGAAGGCGGAGACGGACCCGAACGCGAGCGAGGCGAGCCCCATGAATAGCACCACGGCGAGGACGGCGCGGTGGCGGAGGGCCTCGATCATCCCGGCGACCGCCGTCGAGGGCTGACCAGCCGCCTGACGGGCGCTCTCGGCGTGCTCGGGGAGGAGCACGTAGACGAGCAGCGCCGAGGAGCCCATGAGCGCGCTCATGCCGACGAACACGGAGTCGAACCCGAAGAGGTCGCGGAGGACGCCCGAGAGGATCGGCCCGCTGCCGTACCCGAGCACCTCGGCGACGGAGAAGACGCCGAGCCAGCGCCCCTCGTGCCCCCTCGGGACGATGTCGCCGAGGTAGGCGTAGCCGACGGCGTAGATGAGGCTGGTGCCGATGCCGCTGAAGGCGCGGAAGGCGAGGAGCTGGATAAAGGAGTCGGCGGTGAGGTACCCGAGCGCCGCGACCACGTAACACAGCAGCCCGAGGATCACGAACCGCTTGCGGCCGTACCGGTCCGACCACCGGCCCGCGAACGGACTCATCAGCATGTGGGTCACGGCGTAGATCGAGAACGTCAGCCCGATCCAGATCCCGCTCGCTCCGAGGTCCTCCGCGTACACGGGGAGGATCGGGCTGACCATCGAGATTCCCATGCTGGCCACGAGGAACGCGCCGAAGAGCACGAGGAACGGACGGGAGAGCATCGCCTCACGATACGAGCCCTGTCGAGGCGCTCCGTGCCCGCTCCGTTCCCGCCTCTGACCTCCTCTCCCGGCTCGGCGGGAGAGGGTTGGGGTGAGGGCGAACCGCACCACTCGTTACACGCTGCGGCGCGGGGGGATGCCGGTCACCTTCGCCGAACGGTCATCGGCGGTACCATAACGTTCGGTAAGCGCCCCACCGGGCGCACCCCAGGTGGGTCGGAGCACGCGCATGGGTTGGCTTGCCGCCCTCAGGACTGGCCTCGCGGAGGACATCGACGCCGCGCAGCGCCGTGACCCCGCAGCGCGCACCCGCGCCGAGGTGCTCCTCACCTATCCCGGCGTCCACGCCCTCATCGCGTACCGCCTCGCCCACGCCGTCGACGCGCGCGGCTCGCGCCTCCTCGCCCGCGTCATCTCCCACCTCGCGCGGATGGTGACGGGCATCGAGATCCACCCGAGGGCGACCATCGGCCGGGGCCTGTTCATCGACCACGGCATGGGCGTCGTCATCGGGGAGACGACCGTCATCGGTGACAACTGTCACCTGCTG
>JALOAM010000207.1 GCA_023228765.1 Dehalococcoidia bacterium | reverse complement strand
GTCCCGCGAGATCTGGACGCAGCGGACCACCGTCACCGCCGCCTTCGTCGCCGCCCTCGGCCACCCTCAGGCCCTCGTCGAGATCGAGGCAGTCGCGGCGCTCTAGGGGCCTCCTCCCCCCCCCCCGCTTCCGACCCCCTCTCCCGGTTTCGGGAGAGGGTTGGGGTGAGGGCCCCCTTCCGGATCCGCGTTGGGGAAGTCCTCGATCGGGGCGAAGCACACACAGAACGGCCCTCACCCCCGGCCCCTCTCCCGAAACCGGGAGAGGGGGGACAGCGGCGGCCGGGCGAGAAGCGACCCGATCGCTCGCGGTCAGCCGCTACCCGCGTTCGGCGAGGAGGCGCTCCCATGCCGCACGCGTGTTCGCTCTCGCGCGCTCGTAGCCGATGCGGTCGCCGTAGTACCCACCGAGGACCCCGGCGAGCGTGCGCCCGCCGATGAGCAGGATCAGGCCGTACACCAGCGTCGCCCAGATCAGGCTGCTCTTCAGCGCGGGGATGAACAGCACCGGCCCCAACCCACCGACGAGGGCAATGATCAGGCCGAGGTAGGCCATCCAGGTCACCCAGCGCGATTCGGTCTTGCGCTGGGCGCGGAGGATGTCCATGACCTCGTCCGGCACGGTGGTGACGGGCTTGCGGCCGGTCCGCGTGTCCTCGTGGCAGTGAGGGCAGACCTCCGTGGTCGGGCTCAGGGGGGTGTAGCAGTTGCCGCAGAAGCGGCCGCGGTTCGGCGCCTCGCCGCGGGAGACCGCGACGAGGTGGTCCTCCAACGCCTGGCTGAACAACGGGCAGCCGTCGTCTTCGCGGAAGCGCTGCTCCGCGGGGACGGAATCATGCATCCCGCTCACGCTGCGCCCCGCTCTCGCTGCTTCCGCTCGCTCGCCTCGGGGCGGCGGTCCCAGCCCAACGACCGCGCGAGGTCTGCGAGGACGCGGTCGATCGCACCGTGGTAGCCGGCGGCGCGGCCGGACGGCGAGGGCATGACCCACACCTCGGCGGCGCGTGTGCTGCCTGGTGGGGCGAGCGACGGGACGTCCTGGCGCCCCCAGTTCCTCGAGGTCCACGCGCGGGGGTAGACCGCCTCGAACGGGCGGGTGGCGGTGAAGCAGACCGCGCGCGGTGAGGCGATGGCGATCCGCTCGAAGAACGCGGGGACCGCGTCCTCGAACTCCGCGCGAGAGATGTCCGTGCTGTCCGTGATCACTCGCTTCACCACGTCCGTGAAGCCAATCCCGAGGTCGAGCAGGCTTGCGTCGTCCTCGCACGTCACGTCACGGCCGACGAGGGGCGAGGCGGAGAGGCGCCGCCAGAAGGCGTTGCCGGGGTGGCCGTAGTAGTGGCCGCGCTCAGCGGAACGCTCGCCAGGGTTGATGCCGACGAACACGAGGTCGAGGCCCGGCCGGACCAGGTCCGGGAGCGTCGAGAGCCGTGCGCGTTCCTCGGGAGTCACGGGGCTGCTTCGGTCAGACCGGGACGTGCGAGTACTCGCCGTGGCCGAGGGCGACGCCGAGCCAGAGGACGCCGATGGAGACGAAGAGGAGGAGCGCGGAGAACAGGAACGACTGCATCCGTGCCCGCTCCAGCTCGGCCGCGGTGGCCTCGCCGGCGTCGAACGCGTCCGCAAGGCGGCGGATGCGGCGGGCGAAGACCATCGCGTGGACCATCACCAGCACCACGACCAGCGTGAACAGGGTCATCTTCAGCATGAAGATCATCCCGAACCGGTAGCCCATCATGTCCTCGCGGACGGGCTCCGGGACGACGCTGTAGAACTGGTACAGCCCGGTGACCAGCAGCACGACCAGCGAGGTCCCCGCGAGCATCGCGAAGCGCCGCGCGATCACGGTCACGACCTGGCGCTTGAGCTTCTCATCCTCGATGAGCCATGAGGCCGGCGTCACCGCGTAGAACATCAGCACCTGCGGGCCGATGAAGATCGCGGCCGCGGTCACGTGAATGATGAGCGAGATCACATCCATCGCTCGTCCCTTCCGGAGTCAGGCCGCGTCCGCGCCCATCGAGGCGCCCGCTCCGCGGACCTAGACGTCGATCGAACCGCCGAACACGTCACGCGTCACGATCGCCTGGTGGCGCTCCGGCCCCACCGAGATCATGTCGACCTGCACGCCGAGGATCTGCTCGATGCGTCGGACATACTGGCGGGCCTCCGTGGGGAGGTCGCCCAGGTGGCGGACGTGGGTCACGTCCTGGCCCCAGCCCGGAAGCTCCTCGTAGATCGGCTTGGCCCGCTCCATCGCGCGGAGGGTGGGCGGCAGGGTCGTGATGCGCTGGTCGTCCAGCTCGTAGGCGACGCAGACCTTGATGCTCTCCAGCGCGGACAGCGAGTCGAGCCGCGTGAGGGCGACCGAGGTGACGCCGTTGAGGCGCGCGGTGTAGCGCGCCAGGACGCCATCGAACCACCCGACCCGCCTCGCGCGGCCGGTGGTGGTGCCGTACTCGCCGGTGCCGGCGGCGCCGCCCGTGCCCTCCCGGAGCATGACCATCTCGTCACCGCTCGTGATCTCGGTGGGCATCGGGCCGTTGCCGACACGGGTCTGGTAGGACTTGTAGACGCCGACCACGCGCTCGAGCGCCGTCGGGCCGAGGCCGACACCGATCGCGCCACCCGCCGCGACGGACGCGGGGACCGAGGACGTGACGTACGGATAGGTCCCGGTGTCGAGGTCGAGGAGGCTGCCTTGCGCGCCCTCCAGCAGGATGAACTCGCCTCGTTCGTCCGCGTCCTGGACGTAGGAGATCGTGTCGGCGACGTACGGGCGCATGCGCTCGCCGTACTCGGTGTACTGGGTCAGGATCGTGTCGTAGTCCAGCGGGGGCAGGTGGTACAGGTCCTGCAGGACGCGGTTCTTGTACTCCAGCGCGTTCCGGAGCTTCCAGGCGAAGAACTCGCGGTCGAGGAGATCCGCGACGCGGATGCCGATGCGGCCGACCTTGTCGTAGAAGGCGGGACCGGTGCCCGTGCCCGTCGTACCGATCGCGAGGTCGCCCTTCAAGGTCTCCTCTGCGCGGTCAATGATGGGGTGCCACGGCATGATCACGTGCGCGTGCTCGCTGATCATCAGCCGCGCCGTGCTAACCCCGCGCTCCGTGAGCATGGCGATCTCTTCGATGAGCTTCGCCGGGTCGATGACGACGCCGTTGCCGATGATGCACGCCTTCTCGCCGCGGAAGATGCCGGCGGGCACGAGGTGGAGGGCGAACTTCCCGCGGTCGTTGATGATCGTGTGGCCGGCGTTGTTGCCGGCGGAGTACCGCGCGATGACGGAGCAGTACTGCGAGTGGAAGTCCACCACGCGGCCCTTGCCCTCATCACCCCACTGACCTCCGATGACGACGACGGCGGGCATGCGGATCTCCAGGCAAGCGTTCGAGGGCGTTCACATCGTGGTTCGGGAGCCCGACCCAGCAGGCGCCAACGGCGAGGATAACCGCACCCCCTCCAACGAGGGAGATACGATGGCGCACGTCCCGAGGCCGACCGGAGGCGCCATGCCGTCCGAAGCTCTCATTGCTCCCACGATCTGGCGCTATATCGCGAGCTCGCTCGACGGGCTGGTCTCCTTGGCCCTCGAACTGTCCGAGGACGAACGACTCGCGATCCCGCCCGTGGCCGGCGCGAACTCAATCGCGACACTCGTCGGACACACGCTCACGAACGTGGAGGACAACCTCCTCGGCACGCTCGCGGGACAGGACGTGACCTACGACCGGCAGGCCGACTTCGACGCACCGGCCGCGGACGCGGGAAGCATCGAGGCCCGCTGGGCAGCCCTCCGCGCCCGCGTCAACGCTGCCCTCGGCCCACTCGATGACGCCGCCGTCCTCGCCCCTCGTGTGCACCCGCGCCGGGGCGAGGTGACCGGGCTGGAGGTGCTCGTCGTGACGGCTCGCCACGCGGCAGAGCACCTCGGGCAGGCCGAGCTGACCCGGGACTGGGTCCGTTCGCGCGACGAGGCCACCCCCCGCTAGCGGTCGAGCGCCTCGATGATGGCGTCGGCCGCCACCTCTGGCTCCTCCAGCGGGAAGAAGTGGCTCGCCGCGGGCAGCTGCCGGTCCGTCACGTTCCGGAACCGCGCGACCGCCTCCATCCGCGTCGCGGTGGGGCCGAGGCCGGGCGGGTCCTCCGGCGTACGAGGGCGCGCGCGGACGACGGAGACGTGCGCGGTGATCCTCGGCAGGTCGTCGTCCAGGCAGGCGCTCTGGTTGCCCGCGTAGATCGAGGCCTCGAACAGCGGCGGACAGGCGAGGACGTACCCGCCGCCCTCCACCTGCCGGAGACCGTGCACGGTGTACGCGCGCAGGGCCCGCTCGTCCCACGTCGACATCACCGGCTTACCGCGCAGGTTGTCGAAGAACGCCTCCGGCGAGGCCCACTCGTTCCGCCGCTTCCTCGACGGTTGCTCGGAAGCGGGCGGGCGGAGCGGCTCCTGCTCCGAGGGGAGGGCGGTCAGCGTCGGGTCGAGCAGCACGAGGCGAGCCACGCGCTCGGGTACCTCGAGCGCCGCAGCCGTCGCGGCGTGCCCGCCCATCGAGTGCCCGACGAGCGTGGCGTCCCGCAGGTCGAGCTGTTCGAGGACCGCGGCGACGTCCTCGCCAAACCCGCGCCAGTGGAACCGCTCCTCGATCGGCGGGCAGTCCGACAACCCGTGCCCGCGGATGTCGACGGCGAGGACGCGGAGGCCCTCCGGCAG
>JALOAM010000206.1 GCA_023228765.1 Dehalococcoidia bacterium | reverse complement strand
GCTCCCGGCAAGGCCGAACGCGGTGCCTCGGCGGGCGCGGGAGACGTTGGCCGCGATCAGCGTGTTCGTGGCCGGGAGCATCGCGGCCTGCACCAGCGAGATCGCCGCGAACGCCACGACGTAGGCGGTCACCACGGGCGACGCCGCGAGGAGGACGTGCGCGACCGCCGTCACCACGCAGCCGAGCCCGAGCATCATGCGGAACCGGCCCGGGACGACGTAGCGCCGCCCGATGATCAGCACGCCCACCATGCTCGCAATCCCCGCGAGGGTGAACGCGATGCCGACGATGCCCTCTACGTCCTCGCTCCCCTGCAGGTCGGCGAGCGAGACCGGCGTGGCCAGGCGGACGACCTGCGTGCCGCCAAACAGGAAGAAGTAGAAGAACAGCGCGAGGAAGAACTGGAAGCTCAGCGAGCGCCAGAACGACGGTTCGACCGCAGTGGGCATATCCGCGGTGGGGGTGCCCTCGGCTGCTGTCGCGGAGGAGGACCTCGGGCGGGGGCGTGTCTCATCGCGCGGGACGATGGCGAGCACCATGAGGCCGGCCAGCGCCGGCATCACCGCGCCCGCGACGATGGCGCCCCGCATCCCCAACACGATCGCGAGGACGGAGCCGACCGCCGGCCCCACCGTGTTGCCGAGGTACTGCGCACCGGTGACCAGGCTGAGCGAGGCGTTCAACTTCGAGTCCGGCACGCTCACGCTGGTGAGGGCGACCGCGGCCGGGATGAACCCGGAAAAGATCCCCTGGCAGGCGAACGCCACCGCGATGTGCCATGGCTCGGTGGCGAACGCCGCGATCGCCGTGGTCACACTCGCGAAGCCGAGGGCGCGGACGAACATGAGCCGCCGCCCGTAGCGGTCCGAGAGGATGCCCCACGCCGGTCCGGTGACCAGCCGCGCGACGCCCTGGACCGATGTCGCCACACCTACCCAGAAGAGGGCGTTCGCGTCACTCGTCGCGCCCAGCGTCCGCATGTAGAGCGGCAGGAACGGGATCCAGAAGTTCATCGCGAAGCTGGCGATGCCCGCCGCCAGCGCGATGGCGAGCACGACGCGAGAGTCCGAGGCTCCGCCCACGCCCCGCCAGCGCCTCGATGCGCGCGGTTCAGTGGCGCTGATGGCGTCGCGGGCTGACTCCACCTCGCTCGTCCCTCCCTCGCGCACCGGCTCCCCGGAAGCCTCGGACGCTACGCGCGAGGCGGCTTGCGCACCAACGAAGCGCGGGCGGCGGGCGCCGTGGCTCCGGCGTGCTTCACGCTGGTGACACACCGCGTCCACCGGTCGCAACGCGAACGCGGCGGCGGGCGGGTACGCTCGCGCGCATGGCTTCCGCGCACGGTGATGCCTCCCCCGAGCAGCACGTTCCCCAGCTCCAGCGCATCGCGGATGCCGCGCCTGCCTTGCTGTGGGTGACGGACGAGCGAGGCTACTGCACGTACCTGAGCCCGAGCTGGTACGACGTGACCGGCACCCCTCCCGGCTCCGGCCTCGGGGTCGGATGGCTGGAGGCGGTTCATCCCGACGACCGCGCGAGAGCCAGCGAGCAGCGAACCGCCGCCCGCGAGCAGCTCACGCCGATCCAGCTCAACTACCGCCTCCGAGCGCATGACGGTGCGTACCGCTGGATCATCGACTCGGGCGCGCCGAGGTACGACGAGACCGGCACGTTCCGCGGCTACGTCGGCTCCGTGATCGACGTCCAGCGCGACGACGAGGAGCTGCTGGCGAACGCGCGACGCCTTGGGTTCCGCTCCCAGCTCGCCGAGGCCCTTCGCGTTGCGGAAGACGCCGCCGAAGCAGGCACGGAGGCCTGCCGGCTCCTCGGCCTGCACCTCGGCGTGGCGCGCGTGCTGATGGCGGAGCTCACGACCGACGGCCAGCAGGCGACCGTGGTCGCGGACTACTGCGCGTCCGGCGTGGACCACATCCGCGGGACGCATCTCCTGAGGCGGCTCCTGCCCGAGGTGTCCACGCGAGGGACCTCTGCGGAGGTGGAGACAGTGGTCTGCGCCGACCTCCACGACCGTCCGGGCATCACCACGGAGCGGCTGGAGGAACTCGGCCGCCGGGGGATCCGCGCCCACGTCACGGTACCCCTCGTCCGTCGCGGGCAGCTCGTCGCGTTCTTCAGCGTGCACGCTTCGGAGCCGCGCGAATGGACGGCGGAGGAGGCCGGGGTCGTACACGAGACCGGGGAGCGGGCGTGGACAGCCACGGAGCGCGCCCGGGCGGAGCGGGCACACCGCGCGAGCGAGGAGCGCTTCCGCCGCCTGGCTGACTCCATGCCGCAACTGGTGTGGACGGCGGACATCGACGGCACGGTGGAGTACTACAACCGCCGAGGCGACCTGTACGACGGCCTCGTCCGCACAGCCGAGCACGAGTGGAACTGGCAGCCGATCCTCCACCACGAGGACCTCGAACGAACGGTCACCGCGTGGCACGAGGCGGTGGAGACGAACTCACCCTACGAGGCCGAACACCGCATCCGGATGAAGGACGGGACCTACCGCTGGCACCTGAGCCGCGCCGAGCGCGTCGTCACCCTTGATGGCAGCGTGCAGTGGTACGGCACCGCCACGGACATCCATGCGCTGAAGCTCGCGGACGAGCTGAAAGACCGCTTCCTCGCGATCGCCTCGCACGAGCTCCGGAACCCCGTCGGCGTGATCCACGGCACCGCGCAACAGATCCGCCGCGCCCAGACCCTCGGCACGCTCACCCACGAGCGGTTCGAGGCCTACCTGGAGTCCCTGCTGGAGACGACGACGCACCTCGCGAGCCTCACGAACGACCTCACGGACGTCTCCCGGCTCCAGCGCGGCGTGCTGCCGCTGAACCTCGCCCCGGTGGACCTCGCTGCCCTCGTGAACGAGATCGCGGCGCAGGAGGAGTGGGCCCCGCGCCTCCGCCTCCATGGGACGGGGCACGTGGCGTTCGTCCACGCGGACCGCCACCGCATCCGCCAGGTGCTCACCAACCTGATCGACAACGCGCTCAAGTACTCCCCGGAGGCAGAACCCGTGGAGGTGCGCCTCCACCGCTCCCAGGAAGGCGCCGTCGTCGAGGTCACCGACCACGGCGTCGGGCTGTCGTCGGACGACCTCGACGCGCTGTTTACGCCGTTCGGGCGCGGGACCAGTGCCGGGATGGTGCCGGGCCTCGGCATGGGATTGTTCATCGCTCGCGAGGTGACGGAGCGGCACGGCGGCCGCCTGCTCGCCCGCAGCACCGGCCCCGGTCAGGGCACGACGATGGCGTTCTGGCTACCCCTCGATGGCCCGGCGACCTCGGAGCCGCGGGACATCACGGACGCTCGCGAGGACCAGGAACGCCCGTGACGGCCGGTGGCTGCAACGGTTCTGCCAGTCACAACGAGACGCACTGACGCTACGGTGCTCGCGCGGGTCCGGTGTCACATGCCGCGACCGGCATGTGACTGGTTGAGGCGGCCGGGCAGGGGAGCGATATGGCGACAGTCCACGTCATCGACGACGACCAGGGGATCCGGCTGCTGGTCCGCGACGTCCTGCGCGATGCGGGCTTCGAGGTCGCCACCAGCGCCACCGTCCACGAGGCCATCGCCGCGATCGAGGACAGCGAGCCGGACCTGCTGGTGCTGGACCTCTCGTTGCCGGACAGCGATCTCCTGCAGCGCGTCGTCGACACCGCCGCCGACTCGTGCGTCCTGGTGCTGTCGGGCTCCGTGAAGCTGGAGGAGCGCGCTGCCGACCTCGGCGCGGACGCGAGCCTCGCGAAGCCGTTCGACCTGGACGATCTGCTCCGCGTGGTCACACGGCTGGTGGAGGATCGCCACCTCCACCGGGGCACCGGTCCAGCCGCCTGACGCGCCAGACCTCGCACATCTGACGGCGCACCCCATCGCGCGTTCCATTGCCCTACTATCCGCGCGCTTTGACGCGATAGCGACGCGCACCTGGTGCGTCGCGGATCTGGAGGGCAGGGGTGCCAGAAGTACCGAGCTGGATTCTCGCTGACTCGCAGCCGGGGCAGAACGCCTCCACGAACGAGGCGATGCCTCGCTTCGGTGGACGCGCCAACCCGGGCGAGACGATCAAGATCTCCGTGGACGGGGAAACCACCTCGATCCAGCCGACGCCGAACGGCACGTGGGAGTGGACCTCCCCCGAGCTCGAGAACGGCAGCCACGACTTCGAGATGTGGAGCGAGGACGCCGAGGGCAATGAATCCGACCGCGTCGACTGGGAGAACCACGTCGAGGCGGACGCCCAGACCCGCGAGTGGCAGCGCGCCCGTAACCAGCAGTGGAACGAACAGGGCGCGCGCGACTTCCTCGACCAGAACGATGCCCTTACGCCGCCCCGTCCGATCACCGGCGGTGGTGGAGGCGGCGGCGCACCTCAGCCGATGACGGACCCCATGCCGGGCTCGACGACAGGGACGCCGAGTTCCACGACCGGCGCTGGGTCTTCGGCGGGAGGCGGTGCCTCCCCGCAGGGACTCGAGAAGGGCAACGCACTCCAGGTCGGATAGCCCACCTCTGAGCTGACACCAAGCCTCGCCGTGGTCCTCCGGGCTGACGTCTCACCCACCGCGGCGCAGCGCCTTGGGGCGCTGCTGGGTGCCGGTGCGCCCGCGAGCGGGCCACCCGCGACGCGTCCGCGCCGCCTTGGCGTCGAGCACGAGTACGCAGTGTTCGAGGGTGACAGCATCCAGGCTGGCCGGCAG
>JALOAM010000023.1 GCA_023228765.1 Dehalococcoidia bacterium | reverse complement strand
GGCTTCGGTGCTCGGGGGGAGTCGACCTGCGTCGCGGGATTGCTCTGCAGGTCCCCGCTGTCCAGCAGGAAGGCGCAGAACGACTTCACGGCCGCGACCTTGCGGGCCACGGTGGCCTTCGCGTAGCGGCGGTCGTTCAGGTCGCCGATGTAGCCGGTGATGGTCTGAGGCGTGACGACCTGGGTGATGGGGGACTCGGAGCCCGCTCCACCAGCGGTGCCCGCACCGTCCTCGGAGGAGTCGTCGCCCGACGCGAGCGGGGCGGGCGCGGCGCCGCCGGCGTCGATGAACTTGCGGAACCCGCCGAGGTCGTTCCGGTATGCGTCGATCGTGTTCTTGGAGGCGCCACGTTCCGCCGACAGGTAGTGGAGGAAGGCCTCGATCCGGTCTTGCACGAACTCTCCTGCAACCGCCGTCTCTCGGCTGTGCGTGCCGGCCATCGGGGCCGGGGCGGCGCCCCTCACAGTCCCGTGGAGGGCGTCCCGCTCGCGCAACCCGAGCCGCAGTGGACTTGTATACCCGTGCCGTCGCTGTCTGTCTACATAACCGCCGACATAACGATCGAGCGACGCTCGTCGTTGACCGCTGATTGATAGGGTTTACCCGCGTATTGGGAGCCTGAAGCCGGTCACGTCTCGCTGACCTCGGAGGGGAAACCCTCCGGCCCGAGGAGCGGCACGAAGCGACAACTGCCGAGGTACTTCTCCTCCGTGGTGCCGTCTGCGCGAAGGGTGAGGCGCACCAGCTCCTGCGCCTCCCGCGTCCCCACGGGGACGACGAGCCGGCCGCCCGGCTCGAGCTGTGCGACGAGGCTCGGAGGGATCCTAGGTGCCGCGGCGGCGACGAGGATGGCGTCGTAGGGCCCGCGGTCCGGCGCACCGAGGGCGTCGCCCGCGGGAAGCACCTCGACGTTGTCGATCCCCAGTGTTTGCAGGCGTTCCTCGGCCTGACGGCGGAGGGAGTCGACGACCTCCACGGTCACGACCTCGGCGCAGAGGTGCGCGAGGATGGCGGCCTGGTAGCCGGAGCCGGTCCCGACGTCGAGCACGCGCTCGTGCCCCTGGAGGCCGAGGGCGGCGGTCATGATCGCGACGATCGTGGGCTGCGAGATCGTCTGGCCCGCCTCGGTGGGGAGGGCGGTGTCCTCGTAGGCGTAGGGGCGGAGGTGCGCCGCGACGAACGCCTCGCGTGGTGTGCTCGCGATCGCGTCGAGCACGCGCTCGTCCGAGGTCGCCCGCCGGCGGAGGTGCTCGATGAGCTCCTCGGCGGTGGTCGGTGGGTTGGCCATGTGGGGGAGTCGGGCTGCCCTCGCTCAGAGCGAGCGCTTCACCGTCTCCGCGAGGCGCTGGGTGAAGCCGAGGGTGGCCGCGATCTCCTCGGTGCTGGCCGCGCGCAGGTTCTTCACGGAGCCGAACTTCCGCATCAGCGCGCGCCGTCTCTTCGGGCCGATGCCGGGGATCGTGTCCAGGACGGACTGCGTGGACGCTTTGCCTCGGATCTTGCGGTGGTACGTGATCGCGAAGCGGTGCGCCTCGTCGCGGATGCGCTGGACGAGGTAGAGCGCCTCCGAGGTCCGCGGGAGCATGATCGAGTCGGCGACGTCCGCGACGAAGATCTCCTCCTGCTGCTTCGCGAGGCCGCAGACCGGCACGTCGCGCAGCCCGAGGTCGCGCATCACGTCGAGCGCCGCGCCCAGCTGTCCCTTGCCACCGTCGATGATCACGAGGTCGGGGACCTCGTCCCACGGGGACGGCTCGGGCAGCTCGACCTGCTCACCGGACAGCTCCGCCCGGCGGCGTTCCGCGATCTTCTTGAAGCGCCGCGTGAGCACCTCGCGCATGGAGGCGAAGTCGTCCTGGCCCTCCACGGTGCGGATACGGAACCGGCGGTACTCGCTGTTGGCGGGCTGGCCGCCCTTGAACACCACCATCGAGGCAACGGTGCTCGTCCCCTGGATAGTCGAGATGTCGTAGCACTCGATGCGCTGAGGGGGCGCCGGCAGATCGAGTTCCTCCTGGAGCATCGAGAGGGCGGAGTCGGTCTTGTCGCGGTCCGCGATCCAGCGGACGTGGTGCATCCGGAGCGACTCGCGCGCGTTCTCCTCGGCCGTCGCGACCAGCCCTCGGAGCTCGCCGCGTTCGGGGACGCGCACCTCCACCAGCGTCCCGCGCGCGTCGCGCAGCATCACTTCGAGGTACTCGCGGTCGTCCGGCTCGACGGAGAGGAGGACGGTGCGGGGGACATAGGTGGCGGACTCGTAGAACTGCGCGAGGAACGCGCCGAGGATCTCCTTGTCGCTCGCGTCCTTCGTCCCGTCCAGCATGAAGAAGTCCGTGTCCGCGACCACGGTGCCGCGGACGAAGAACGCCTGCACGCAGGCCTCGTCCTCCTGCCGGGCGAGGGCGAAGACATCCGCGTCCAGGTGGCGCGTGGTCGCCATGTGCTGGCGCTCCGTGACGCGCTCCACGGCCTGGAGCTGGTCGCGGATGCGGGCCGCCCGCTCGAACTCGAGCGTGTCGCTCGCGCGCTCCATCTCTGCCTTCAGGTGCTGCTTCACCTCGGAGGAGCGCCCTTCGAGGAAGAGGATGGTCTGGTCGATGACCTCGCGGTACTCCTCCGGCGTGCAGAACGCGGTGCAGGGGGCGATGCAGCGCTTGATGTAGTAGTCGAGGCAGGGCCGCGGGTCCGTGCCGGTGATCTCCTTCGTGCAGGAGCGCCACGGGAACAGCTTCTTCACCACATCGAGCGTGCGTCGCACCGACCCAGCTGAGGCGTAGGGCCCGAAGTACCTCGCACCGTCGTTCTCGACGCGGCGGGTGATGGTGACGCGTGGCCAGGGGTTCTGGACGTCCACCTTCAGGTACGGGTAGTGCTTGTCGTCCTTCAGCCGGACGTTATAGATGGGCTGGTGACGCTTCACGAGCGTCGCCTCGAGGTGGAGCGCTTCCGCCTCCGTGTTCGTGACGACGTGCTCGATGGTCTTCACGGTCTGCGAGAGGGCGTAGACCTTCGGTTCGAGTGAGCGCGCGGATCCAAAGTACGAGCGGACACGGTCACGCAGCCGACGAGCCTTGCCGATGTAGACCACATCGCCACGCTCGTCGCGCATGATGTAGACGCCCGGCTTCTCTGGCAGGGCGCGCACTTGCTGCAGGATCGGTGAGTCGTTCACAGATCAATCGTACGACGAGCGGATCACGCGGGCGGGTGCGGCAGGAGGCCACCTCGATCGGTGCGGGCAAACGAACGGGCCCCCGCGAGGGGGCCCGTTTCACGATCATGGCGCGCTCGGCAGGATTCGAACCTGCGACCTTTGCCTCCGCAGGGCAACGCTCTATCCCCTGAGCTACGAGCGCGTGTCAGATGGTGCCGAAGGTGAGACTTGAACTCACACGGGGTTGCCCCCACTACGCCCTGAACGTAGCGCGTCTGCCTATTCCGCCACTTCGGCTCCGTGAAATCGGTGGTCCGATCCCTTCCGAGCAGGCTCGCTGGTGGGCGGTACTGGACTCGAACCAGTGACCTCCTGCGTGTGAAGCAGGCGCTCGTACCAACTGAGCTAACCGCCCGGCAGTCGGACCAACCCGTCCGATCAGAGTAGCGGCCTCTCCGATTGGGCGACAAGCGTCCCCCTCCCACCGTCATCCCATCGAGGCGGCTCGGCTGCCGTTTGTTCCGCCCTCCGAGGGAGGTGCTGATCCTGACGCCGTTTAGTGCGAGGGTTAGCGTCCGAGCGTTCGGCCCGGTACGGCCGCGAAGGAGGCTTACATGACATTCACCCGGACATTCGCACGCCCTCGCCTGCTTGCTACTGCCCTCGGCGTCGCGGTGCTGCCGCTCCTCCTCGCGGGATGCACCGCGCCCGAATCTGACGTCGGCGAGCGGATCATGAGCAGCACGGCGACCGTGCCGGCGGCCACCGAACCGGCCGAGGCCACCCCGGAAGAGCCGCCGACGACCCCCGTGGACGGCGCGGTCGCCCTCGAATTCCGCGACATCGCGTTCAGCATCCACTCGATCGAGTCGCCCGCCGGCGAGTCGCTGACGGTCAACATCGACAACGTCGGCGCGCTGGAGCACGACTTCACGATCGAGGAGGGCACGTTCTCGGACATCAGCGCCGAGGGCGGTACGGACGGGAGTGGCGCGGACTACCCGCTGCACTTCTCGCTGCCGACGGGTGACTCCGGCTCGATCACCTTCACCCCCGGCGAGGCCGGTGACTACGTCTTCTTCTGCAGCGTCCCGGGCCACCGCCAGGCGGGCATGGAGGGCACGCTGCACGTCCAGTAGCGCCTTCGAGGCGCAACTTCCGGTGCCAAGCTCCGGCTGACAGATCGGCCTGGCTCACCGAGGATCGAGGGCGGACGACCCTCGATCCTCGGTGAGAGCAGGCAAGCGTGATGAATGCACTCGTACGGTGTCCGTGGGCCGGCGACGAGCCCGCGATGGTGCGCTACCACGACGAAGAGTGGGGCGTCCCCGAGCACGACGACCACCGACTGTTCGAGTTCCTCACGCTGGAGGGCGCCCAGGCCGGCCTCTCCTGGCGCACGATCCTCCTCCGACGCGACGGTTACCGCCGCGCCTTCCTCGACTGGGACATCGACCGCGTCGCCGCCATGGGCGAGGACGATGTGGAGCGCCTGTTGCAGGACACCGGCATCATCCGCAACCGCGCGAAGGTGGAGTCCGCGATCGGCAACGCGCGGATCGCGCGCGACGTCATCGCGGAGTGGGGCAGCCTGGACGCGTACGTGTGGCGGTTCGTGGACGGGACCCCGCTCCGGAACGCCTGGCGTGACGCCTCGGAGGTGCCCGCGAGCACCGAGGTGGCGGAGGCGATGAGCAAGCAGATGCGGAAGGACGGCTTCCGCTTCGTCGGCCCCACCATCCTCTATGCGTACATGCAGTCGATGGGGATGGTGAACGACCACACCGTGGACTGCTTCCGGCACGCCGAGCTGTCGTAGGCCGCCCCGGGGCGGCGTTCCTCCGCTGTTGATTTGGCCTCGGCGGGCGGTGGCGTAGAATCGGGGCGCCGAGCCCCTCTGAGGTCGCACCCCGCTCGGCGGATATCAGCCGTTCCCCGGCACCTCACCGCGGGATCGCCAGCCGGCCCTCCACGAATGGCAGAGGAGGCCACCGGCATCAGGACAGGAAGGCATCCCATGGCTGACACGCTCAACAGTCTCGGTTCGCGCGACACCCTGGACGTCGGGGGCAAGGCGCTGACGTACTACCGCCTGCAGGCAGCAACGGACGCCCTGGGCGCGGACCTCGCCAAGCTGCCCTTCACGCACCGCATCCTGCTCGAGAACCTCCTGCGGTACGAGGACGGCACCAGCGTCGACCGCGCGCAGATCGAGGCGGTCGCGAAGTGGGACCCGACGGCGGAGCCGGACGTGGAGATCGCGTTCCGCCCCGGCCGCGTGGTGCTCCAGGACTTCACGGGCGTCCCCTGTGTCGTCGACCTCGCGGCGATGCGTGACGCGATGAGCGAGCTGGGCGGCGACCCGGCGAAGATCGAGCCGCTGCAGCCCGTGGACCTCGTCATCGACCACTCGGTGCAGGTGGACGTCTTCGGCACAGACTTCGCGTTCGCGAAGAACGTGGAGAAGGAGTACGAGCGCAACGGTGAGCGCTACCAGCTGCTGAAGTGGGCGCAGCAGGCGTTCAACACCTTCCGCGTAGTGCCGCCCGGCACGGGCATCGTGCACCAGGTGAACCTGGAGTACCTCGGCCAGGTCGTGTTCGAACAGGAGGGCGTCGCGTACCCGGACACCCTCGTGGGGACTGACTCGCACACCACGATGATCAACGGCCTCGGCGTCGTCGGCTGGGGCGTCGGCGGCATCGAGGCGGAGGCCGCGATGCTCGGCCAGCCGGTCGCGATGCTGATCCCGCAGGTGGTCGGCGTCCAGCTGACCGGTGTGCTGCCGGAGGGCGCGACGGGCACCGACCTGGTGCTTCGCGTCACGGAGATCCTGCGGTCCATGAACGTGGTCGGGAAGTTCGTGGAGTTCTACGGCCAGGGCCTGGCCAACCTCCCGCTGGCCGCCCGCGCCACCATCGCGAACATGTGCCCGGAGTACGGCGCCACCGTGGGCTTCTTCCCCGTGGACGACGAGACCCTGAACTACATGCGCTTCACGGGCCGCCCGCAGGAGGTCATCGACCGCACGGAGGCGTACTGCAAGGCGCAGGCGCTGTTCCGCACGGCTGACACCCCGGACCCGGTCTACACCGAGACCGCGTCGCTGGACCTGGCCACGGTGGTGCCGAGCATCGCTGGGCCGAAGCGCCCGCAGGACCGGATCTCGCTCACGGACGCCAAGGCCTCCGCGGAGCAGGAGATCCGATCGTGGGAGGCGCAGGGCGCCTCCAAGACCCCGCTCCCGGTGCACGACGACGGGTCCAACTACGAAGTGCGGAACGGCTCCGTGGTGATCGCCGCGATCACCTCCTGCACCAACACCTCCAACCCGGAAGTGATGGTGGGCGCCGGCATCCTGGCGAAGAAGGCCGTCGCGGCTGGGCTCACGACGAAGCCGTGGGTGAAGACCAGCCTGGCGCCCGGCTCCAAGGTGGTCACGGACTACCTCGCGGAGGCGGGGCTGGACGAGTACCTGAACGAGCTCGGGTTCGAGCTGGTGGGGTACGGGTGCACGACGTGCATCGGCAACTCCGGCCCGCTGCCCCCACCGATCGAGGCCGCCGTGGACGAGGGCAACCTGGCAGTGGCCGCGGTGCTGTCCGGCAACCGCAACTTCGAGGCTCGCGTGCACAACAAGGTGCGCTCGAACTACCTCGCCTCGCCGCCTCTCGTCGTCGCGTACGCCCTCGCGGGGAACACGGACATCGACCTGTACTCCGAGCCGATCGGGGAGGGGACGGCCGGCCCGGTGTTCCTGAAGGACATCTGGCCGACGCAGCAGGAGATCGCGGACACCATCGCCACGGCGGTGAAGCGCGACTTCTTCGAGCAGCAGTACGCGGACGTGTTCCGCGGGGACGAGCGCTGGCAGGCGCTGGCCGCGCCGACGGGTGACCGCTTCGCGTGGGACGAGAACTCCACGTACGTCCGCCGGCCTCCATTCTTCGACAACCTGCCGGTGACGCCGGAACCGGTGAAGGACATCCAGGACGCTCGTGTCCTCGCGGTCCTCGGCGACTCGGTGACCACGGACCACATCTCGCCCGCGGGCTCGATCGCGGTGTCTTCGCCGGCGGCGAAGTACCTGACGGAGCACGAGGTGAACCGGGAGGACTTCAACCAGTACGGCGCGCGTCGCGGCAACCACGAGGTGATGATGCGCGGCACGTTCGCGAACGTGCGCGTGAAGAACGCCCTGGTCGACCGTGACGGCGGCTGGACCCGCCACCTGCCCGACGGCGAGGAGATGAGCATCTGGGATGCCGCGGAGCGATACCGCGAGGAGGGCATCCCGCTGATCATCCTGGCCGGCAAGGAGTACGGCACCGGCTCCTCGCGTGACTGGGCGGCCAAGGGGCCGGCGCTGCAGGGTGTCCGAGCCGCCATCGCGGAGTCGTTCGAGCGGATCCACCGCTCCAACCTGGTCGGGATGGGGATCCTCCCGCTGGAGTTCACCAACGGTGACACGGCGCAGACCCTGGGCCTGACCGGCCACGAGCGGTTCTACATCCAGGGGATCGAGGCGGGCATGTCCCCGCGTCAGTCCGTGACGGTGCGGGCGCTGGCGGATGACGGCTCCGAGAAGGAGTTCACGGTCCGCTCTCGCATCGACACCCCGGTGGAGGTGGAGTACTACAAGAACGGCGGCATCCTGCAGTACGTGCTGCGGCAGCTGCTGCACTCGTAGCCTTCGAGGCTCTCGAGGCCTGAACGACTGCACGAGGGCCCCGCTCCGGCGGGGCCCTCCGTTTGGCGGCGGGATGCTCACCCCCGGGGCGGTATGGCGGAACGGAGACAGCGTGGTTGGACTGACGGCGGGCCAGGAGGAACTGGTCCGCGACTGGATCCTCGAAGGCCGCAGCGACGAGGAGATCGCGCACGTGCTGACGATCTCCGTGAAGCTGGTGCGCCCGATCCGCGTCGAGATGGAGGAGTCGATGCGCCCTCGCTGAGGGCTACGGCTCCGAGACGCTCGTCCGGACGGGCGCCGGCGGGCGGGTCGAGAGGACGAAGAAGATCGAGCCCATCGCGGCGATGGCCGCGATGATCGTGAACCCCAGGGTGTACGAGCCGGTCCGGTCATACAGGATGCCGGGGATCAACTGGCCGGCCGTGATCCCGATCATGGTGACGGCGCTGGAGAACCCCATGATCTTCCCGAACGAGCTGCGCCCGAAGTAGTCGGCGCGCATCGCCTGCATGAGCGGTCCGCGCGTCCCCCAGGCCAGCCCGTGCAGCACCGTGAACGCCAGGACGGCGAGCGTCCCATCGACGTTCGCGAGCAGCAGGATGGCGACGGTGTGCATCGCCATGCACACGACCACGATGAGCCGCTTGCTCACGAAGTCGCCCAGCGCTGCGCCGCCGATCTGCCCCACCAGCTGACAGATCGTCATCACGAGGACGAACGAGGATGCGGCGACCGCGCTGTAGCCGCGTGACTCTGTCAGGTGCAGGACCAGGTGCAGCATCACCGCACCGACCACGAACAGCGCGGAGGCGTGTCCGAGCGAGATCGTCCAGAACGCCCGAGCTCGGAGCGCCTCCCGCGTCGTGAAGTCGATGTCCGTATCCGTGGACTTCCGGTTCCGCGCGGCGTCCTGCGTCGCGAGGCGGGTGCGCATCGCCTCGTCGTGCCCGTCGACGGTGAGGCCGAGCTCCTCGGGCTTGCGGACGATGAACGTGGTGAGGGGCAGACCGACGCAGAGGACGATGATCCCGGAGACGAAGGAGACCTCGCGCCAGCCGACCTCGATGATCAGGTAGATCACACCGGAGGCGGCGAGCCCGCCCACCGCCATGCCCGCCTGCGAGATGCCCAGGGCGCGCGAGCGGGCGCGGCTGAACCAGTTCACGACCGCGACGGTCATCGACATGAACCCGCCGAGGCTCGACCCGACCGCCATCATGAGGAAGGCGACGTAGAACATCGGCAGGTTCTGGATCTGGCTGAACAGGAACAGCCCGATCCCGAACACCGTGAGCCCGAACCGCATGATGGCGCGGGGGCCGAACCGGTCGATCATCCAGCCCTGGAACGGTCCGAGGATCCCGGACTCCACGCGGGAGAGCGCGAAGCCGAGCGACAGGCTGCTCCGGCTCCAGCCGAAGTCATTGGTCAGAGCCGTGGCATAGCCCCCGATGACGTTGCTCATCAGCGCGCCGACCAGGAACTGGATCGCTGCACCGGCGCTGACGAGGTACCACCCGAAGAAGAAGCGGCCCCGAGTGGGCACTCCCAGGATGTGCTCTCGATACTGCGGATCCTCCGGGGGCAAGGACGGAGGGGCCTCCCCGGGGGTCGTCGCAGTCGCCATCAGGAGGCCGCGAACTCACGGCAGCGGATCGCCCGCTGCAGGTCGTCGATCGCCTCGCGGAGCTGGCGGCGCAACGTCGGCAGCCGCTCCCCGTGCGCGTCGAGGACGGCCTGCGCGAGGTCCAGCGTGGACTGCTCCACGCGGTAGCCCGGGAACAGGTTTCCGAAGAAGCGCTGCGCGAACTCGTTGTCGCGCCCCTCGAAGACCGCGGGGAGCTGGTCGAAGTAGCGCTGGACGTATGGCTCCAGCAGGTCCGCCTGCACCCACCAGTGGAAGCCGCCCATGGCGGCGGCGGTGAGGTGGAGGGAGCCGTAGCCCTTCTCGTCGCCGAACTTCTGCCAGGCGTCTTCCTTCACTGCCGCGTCGGGCCGCGAGACCTCGCAGCGGATCACCGCGCGCTGGCCTCGGTCCGAGCGATCGCGCTCGCGCTCCCGTTCGACGCGCTCCCACGAACCGTCGAGGCCGTGCGCGACCGCGGCGGCCGCCGCGCTCCAGCGCATGTCCTGGTCGACGGTGAAGCCCTCGACGGTGCGCGCGCCGTCCGCGAGCTCGCAGGCCCGGACGACGTCCTCGGCGTTGATCGCGACGCCGAAGAGGGTGCGCCCCCAGATGATCTTCAGATCGGGATCGCTCACCGCTTCGAGGGCGCTCCACGCAGTCTCGAACAGGCGGTGGGCGGACGCCGCCTTCTGCTCCTCCGGCACGTAGCGGCTCACCGCGCCGAGCATCCTCCCGAGGATCGACTCGACGAGGCCGTGGTCCGTCTCGGCGACGACGTTGGCGGCGGCGAGTTCGATGAAGTCCGTGGACTTCAGCTGCTGGTCGCGGACCATCGTCCAGAGGGTGTGCCAGATGAGCTGGCGCAGGAGGGCGTCATCGATGCGGTTGAGGTGGTCGTGGATGAACGCGATCGAGCGTTCGTCCAGTGCGACCTTCACGAAGCCGTGGTCGTTGTGATTCGGGAACACGAGGCCCGGGAACGGCCGGCCCTCGGCTTCCTCGATGCGCTCGGACTCACCGGTGATCGTCGCGGGGACGGAGTCGATGAGGACTGCGCCGCCCTCCGACCGCACGAGGGCGATGTCGAGGGTATGCGGGCGGATCGTCGCGTGTTCCGCCGGGGCGGTCTGGAGGAGCTCGAGGCTGCCGACCACGTCGCCGGAGCGCTCGACCCTCGCGGCGATCGTGTTCAGCGAGGCCGTCTCGAGCCATGCTTCCGCCCACGGGTGCAGGTCGCGCCCGGCGCCGTGCCCGAGGTCGTCGAGCCAGTCGGCGAGCGTGGTGTTGCCGTACTCGTGGCGCTTGAAGTAGCGCTGCATGCCGTCACGGAAGCCCTCGATGCCGATCGCGGCGACGAGCTGCTGGATGGCGGATGCGCCCTTGCCGTACGTGATGCCGTCGAAGTTGAGGAAGGTCTCGTCCGTGTCGCCGACGGTGCCGGAGATCGGGTGCGTGGTGACGCGCTCGTCCTGGGTGTAGGCCCAGTTCTTCATCCCCGCGTTGAACACCTGCCAGGCGCTCTGGAAGCGTGTCGCCTCCACCATGCAGAGGTAGGACATGTACGTGGCGAACGACTCGTTCAGCCAGAGGTCGTTCCACCAGCGCATGGTGACGAGGTTCCCGAACCACATGTGCGCCATCTCGTGCAGGATGACCTCGGCGCGGTCCAGGCGGTCGGTGTCCGTGGGCGGATCGCGGAAGACCATGCGCTCCGAGTGCGTGACGGCGGCCACGTTCTCCATGGCGCCGGCGTTGAACTCCGGCACGAAGATCTGGTCGTACTTCTCGAACGGGTAGCGGTAGTCGAAGAAGCGCGAGTAGAACTCCATGCCCTGCTGGGTCACGCGCACCAGCTCGTCCTGGTCCACGTACGGCGCCAGGGACTTGCGGGCGTAGAACCCGAGTGGGACGTCCTCCCACTGGTCGCGGAACACCTCGTACGGTCCGGCGATGAGGGCGAACAGGTAGGTGGAGAACGCCTTCGTCTGCGCGAACGCAACGCGACGACGGCCGTCCTCCAACTGCTCGACGCCCTCCTCGCGGGCGTTGGCGATGAGCTGCCACTCCGCGGGCGCGGAAACGGCGAGGGCGTACGTGCCCTTGATGTCGGGTTGGTCGAAGCACGGGAAGAGCCAGTGGGCGTTGTACGGCTCGAAGTTGGTGTAGAGGTACTCCTCGCCGTCCTCCGGGTCCGTGAACTGGTGGAACCCGTCGCCGCCGTGGTTGTACTCGTTCTCGTAGACGATGTGGACGGTGTTCTCGCCCGCGCGCAGGTCGTGCAGCGTGAGCCGGTAGGCGTTCCAATCCGGCGACGCCACCTCGCTCCCGTTCACCTCGACGCGTTCGAGGCGAGCAGAGGTGCAGTCGAGGAAGGTCGAGCCGGCCTCCGCGAGGTCGAAGGTGACGGTGAGCTCGCCGCGGTACCGCTCGGCCTTGGCGTGCAGGTCCAGGTGGAGGGTGTACCGGGGGTTCCGGACGCGCTCCGCGCGCTCGCGCGCCTCCTCCTGGGTGAGCACGTCACGAGTGGTCGGAGCAGGTGCGTCCATGGGCGGTCCGTCCTCGGCGTCACAGGGGCAGGGGGCGTCGCGCGATGCCGGAGGGCGGCGGGCCGCGCGGCGTGAGGGGGCATGGTACCCGACGCAACCGTCAGGCCCCATCACCGACGTTGTCCCGCGCAGCGGTGCGTGGAGGCTCCTCGGCTGGATCGAGGCGGATGTGTCGTCGGGTTGCGCGGGCCATCTACAGTACGGGCGATTCCGCCTGTGATTGGCCTCGCGGCAGCCCTCGTGCAAGGGCTGGACTGGTTGGGCCGGTCACGGGGCATCGAGAACGCCGATGACAGAGATGCTGAGGGGAACGCGATGGCGACCGCCGACGAACTGAGGAACCAGATCAAGCAGAGCCGAGACGCCCTGCGCGAGGCGCTACAGGGCGTCTCCTCCTGGGAGGACGGCACGGACGAGACCTGGGGTGCGAAGCGCATCGCCCAGCACGTCGTCCGGTCCGAGGTCGGCTACGCCAACCGCGTGTCGAAGGCGATGGAGGGCAAGCCCCAGGACTGGGGCGACCAGGAGTTCCCCTCCGCGCAGGACGCCCTCACGAAGGAGGAGGAGGCCGCGGGGATGATGGACAAGGCCCTCCGCTACGTGGAGGACCGCGACCTGAAGAAGCGCGCGGAAGTGCCGGGGCCGTACTCGCAGGACGTCGAGGGCGCCATGGCCGGCCTCGCCGCGCACATCACTGAGCACGCGACCGAGCTCAAGAAGATGTAGTCGGCCGGTCGTCGGCCTCCCGCGCACGCGCTTCCGAGGATCGGGAGGCGGCGCGGGCCGCCTCCTGCCGGGGGGCCACGACCAGCCGGAACACCGCTACTGCCACCAGCGCGGCCGCGAGGCCGAACCACGTGAGGGCGTACTCCACGTGTGGCGTGGTGTTGTGGAAACGCTGCCACCCGGCGACGGGAGGCTCCTCCGACGGACTCGGCTCCGTGTCACGCTCCTCGCCCGCGAGGACGAACCACCCCGCCACGGGGTAGCCGAGCGCCTCGCCCATCGCCTCCGTGTCCAGGTTCGACCATGACCCGCTGGGGATCTGGTTCCCGTTCCGCCCGGAGGCATCGACCGCGAGGCCGGCGATCGGCGCCGTGGTGGAGGCATCGAGTTCGCCCATTACTTCGTCGCGCGCGCCGTCCGGGATCCAGCCGAAGTTCACGAGGACGGCAGGGCCCTGCGGAGGCTGCACCGGCACCACGATCTCCTCACCGCGCACGGATGACCTCGCGCGGTTCGCGAGGAACATCGCGTCCTCGAAGCGCGGTTCGCCCTCGATCAGGACGCGGTGGTATTCGATCTCGTCGGGGGCGGAGGTGGACGCGTCCACGATGTCCAGCGGGGGAGCATCCGTGCGCGCGTGGCTCTCCGCGACCAGGTCCTGCTTCCACTCGTTCCGTTGCACCTGCCACACCCCGAGCCCGATGAGGACGGCGAAGGCGGTGCCGATGAGGCCGAGCAGGACCGGGGTGGGAAGGCGCATGCCGTCCCTTTCGCGAGCGACGTGCAGTGGGCCTCCTCAGTGTCCGCTCGCGCCGACCCTCGGGCAATGCGTCGCGGACGGGGTCGGCGCCGCATGCCCGAGGCCGGAGGGGCGTCAACCCGCGTACGACATGCCGGTGGCGGAGAGGGTGGTTGCGTCGCCCTCGCGGGACTCACCGCCGATGACCTCGCCGAAGAACACGACATGGTCGCCGGGCTCGGCCTTGTCGACGACGCGGCACTCGAACCACGCCACGGCCTGGTCCAGGACGGGCGCGCCCGTCTCGAAGGTGGAGACCGGTTCGCCCTCGAGCCGTCCGGCGCCGTGCTGGGACTTCTTCGTGAACTTCAGGGCGAGGTCCTTCGTCCCCTCGCCGAGGACGGAGATCGAGAAGACGCCGGTGGCGTCGATGTTCTCGCGCGTCACGGCGCCAGCCTGCACGGCGACCGCCACGACCCGCGGGTCGAACGAGACCTGCGTCAGCCAGTTCGCGGTCATGCCGTTCGGTTCGCCCTCCGCGGAGCGGGAGCCGACGACGAGCAGGGAGTAGTGGACGTTCTTTAGGGCGGCGCTGACGGGATCGTCTGCCATGGTTGACCTTTCCAGTGGGGCGAGTGTCGTGGTTACGAACCATAAGCCACACGGCGGCCATCGGTCGGGGACTTCGGTCGCTGGGCGGACGTGGGCTGAAATACGTCTGAAACGTATCGTGCATATCTTTCCTGCATCGGTACGGAGGGAACGATCCGCGTCCACAGTGTCTCCACGCTGCTGCGGTGGAGGCTGACGCGGAGCAGCGCGCTGAAGGGCGGAGACTGACTCATGGCGTACAAGGCCGAGTACATCTGGATCGACGGTGCGGAGCCGACTCACAAGCTCCGGTCGAAGACCAAGATCCTCGCGGACGGCGAGGAGCCCGGTGTCTGGGGCTTCGACGGCTCAAGCACCAACCAGGCCGAGGGCGAGACCTCTGACTGCGTCCTGAAGCCGGCCTTCATCTGTCCGGACCCGATCCGTGGCGGCGCGAACAAGCTCGTCATGTGCGAGGTGCTGCTGCCGGGCACCAACAAGCCGCACTCCACCAACAGCCGCGCCGCCCTGGCCGTGGTCGCGAAGAAGTACGCGAAGCACGAGGCCTGGTTCGGCATCGAGCAGGAGTACACGTTCTTCGAGGGCGCGCGCCCGCTGGGGTGGCCGGAGCGCGGCTTCCCGGCGCCGCAGTTCGGCTACTACTGCGGTGTGGGCGCGGACGAGATCTTCGGCCGCGAGATCGTGGAGGCGCACTCCGACGCCTGCATCGCCGCCGGCCTCGCGATCTCCGGGACCAACGCGGAGGTCATGCCGGCGCAGTGGGAGTTCCAGATCGGCCCGGTGGGGCCGCTGGAGGTCGCCGACCAGATGTGGGTCGCGCGCTGGCTCCTCTACCGCATCGCCGAGGACTTCGGCGTGACCGCCACCCTGAACCCGAAGCCGGTCGCCGGTGACTGGAACGGGGCCGGGGCGCACACCAACTTCTCTACTATCGAGATGCGCGAGGCGGACAACGCCTGGGACTACATCGACGGTGCCTGCAAGGCGCTGGGCGAGAAGGTCATGGAGCACGTCCAGAACTACGGCGCCGGCATCGAGCAGCGCCTGACGGGCCGCCACGAGACGGCGCCCTGGAACAAGTTCTCGTACGGCGTCTCCAACCGCGCCGCTTCGATCCGCATCCCGTGGCAGGTGGGCGTGGACCGAAAGGGCTACATCGAGGACCGCCGCCCGAACGCGAACATGGACCCGTACACCGTCGTCCGTCTGATCACGGACACGGTGTGCTCCTCCTTCGCGAAGGGCGTGGCGAAGGCGCCGGCGCCGAAGAAGGCCGCTGCCCGCAAGTAACGCCCGAGGCGTACCGAATCCAGCGAGGGCGGCCGTCGGCCGCCCTCGTTGCGTGTCCGGGCGTCCGGGAGCGCGCTGGCTAGGTGTCGTACTCGGGGAGGGAGTCCTCGCCGCCGACGATGAGCGGGACGCGCATCTCGGCGGGGGACAGGCCGGAGTGGCCGGAGCGCATCCGGCGGTAGCCGTTCGCGCCCGGGATGCCGGCGTAGCGCAGGGCGGCGCGACCCTTGGAGATGCTCACGTAGTCGCCGGAGCGCTCGCGCATGTGGTCGCTCCACGCTCCCGGGCCGAAGAGCTCGAGTTCCTCGGCCTCCTGCGCCGTGATCAGGTAGAACGACTCCCCGAAGCGTGTCCGGAATGCCGAGGCGAACCGCTCGCCCTGTTCCTCGCGCGTGTGCCAGAACTGCACGCGCATGTCGCCGGAGGGCGGGAAGCGCAGGTTCTCCAGCAGGGCGTCGTTCACGCCCAGCTCCAGGTGCGGGGTGATCTCCAGGTGGCCGTGGTCCGCCGTCCCCACGATCTTCCACGTCTGCCGGGAGTCCAGCAGGCGCGTCGAGAGGCGCTCCAGCGCGCCGTTCAGCGCTTCCACGGCGCTGAACACGCGCTCGCCCGCGGAGCCCTCGTCGTGGGCCTCCGAGTCAGGCGACGGCGTGTACCAGTACGTGAACGTCGGCCCCTCGGACTCCTCGACGCGGCGGACGATCTCGTCGATCGCCTGCCCGTACGTGCGGTAGGAGCGCCGAGGGCGTCCGGCGGAGATGTGCGTGGTGAACGGCGACTCCACGATGCCCGTCGGGACGAGGAACTCGGCGTCGCGCGTCATCGACCGGAGCACGGGCGGCACGCGGCAGAACTCCTCCACGCTGAGCCCCAGGTCGCTCAGCGACACGCCGTCGCGCGCACGGTCGTGCTGGAACACGGTGGCGGGCCCCTGGATCTGCGGGAGGTGCACCCACCAGCCGGACACAGCGTGGCGGGACGTGTACTCGCCCGTGGCGAAGGAGGTGACCGCGGTCGTGGTGGTCGTGGGGAAGGGGGCGTTGATCACGCGCCGAGTGTGGCGCCGGAGCCACGCGTTCCTCGGGAGGCGGTCGACGAGATCGATCCCCATGCCGTCCGCGAGCAGGAAGATCAGGTGCTTGGTCTCGCGCAGCTGCGCGGCCAGGTCGCGGGCGGGCTCCCTCAGGTCGAACGGGACGCCGGAGGCGTGCGCCACCGCGCGGACGACGTCCACGAAGTTCATCTGGTCGGCGGAAGGCCGTACCAGGGCGCCTCGCTCGAACGCGCCCAGGAGGGCCGCGCGATCTGGCACTGAGTGTCCCGCCTCTCCAGGGTGCTCCACACTGTAACGAGTGTCGTGCGATCGTGTGTCACGGTTCTGGTGACATTTGTTGTGGTTGATTAAGTTGCAATATCAACGACGCTACATCGTCCACATGACGTGGTGGAGGCGGCGTGGAGCAGCGGTCGCAACGCGGGTGCGATGGGTATCGAGAGCATGACACGATCGTCTGTGCTTACGGGTAGCGATACTCGCGGATCGGTCGCCACACCCGCCACACGATGAGCGTGGCGATGACGGCGATCACACCGCCGAGGATCATCGTGTTGCTGGGGCCGATGGCGGCAGCCCAGAAGCCGACCCAGATCGTGCCGATATTGTTCGCGGTCTGCGCGGCCAGGATCATGAACGAGAACGCGCGCCCTCGCATGTGGTCGGGCGTCGTGAGCTGGATCGTCGTCTGGCGCACGGCCACGGTGACCGCGTCCGCGCCGCCGAGGATGGCGATCATCACCATGCCCATCCAGAGCGTGTTCACGCTGCCGAACCCGAACAGCGCCACGGCGTACACGAGCGTGGCGTACAGGACGAGCATGCCCTTCGCCCGGTAGCCGGCGAAGAACAGCACGCCCACGGCGCCCGTGACCGCCCCGACCGAGTTTGCGGCGCCCAGGAGGCCCGTACCGGCCGCGTCCGACTTGAACAGCCCTCGGGCGAGGGCGGGGAGGATCTCGCGGTAGAACGAGACCACCGTGTTGCCGGTGTCGAGCAGGAAGAGGCCCGGCAGGATCGGGTGGTGCACGACGAAGACGAAGCCCTCGCGGATGCGCTCGATCATCGAGCCGTCCGAACCGCCCTCAGCGCGTCCGGCGGCGCGGATCAGCGTCGGCGCGAAGGCGGACGGCAGTGCGAGCGCCGCGCCGACGAAGAACGAGGTGGTGAGGCCGAACTGGGACGCGACGTAGGCGAAGATCAGCGGGCCGACGATCATCGCGCCGCTCTGGCTCGCCGTGTCGGTGGTGACGCCCAGCATGATGTGCGTGCGCGGCAGCGTGGCCGGCATCAACGCATTCCTCGTGGGGTTCACCATCATCTGGGTGACGGCGGCCATCGCGATGGCGACGTAGACCATCCACAGGTTCAGGATCCCGCTGGCGTCCATGAAGCCGAGGACCAGCAGGATCGCCATCGAGATCGCGTTGGCGGTGCCCATCAGGCGCTTGCGGTCGATCTTGTCGGACAGCGCGCCGCCGTACAGCAGCGCCGGGACCTGCACGATCAGCTGGACGATGCCGACGATGGCCAGCGCCGCGGCGGTGCCGGTCTCATCCTCGATCCACTGGGTCGTGGAGAGGATCCGCATCCACATCGTCATGGTGGACAGGAACCCCGCGACCCACAGGTAGCGGTAGTCCCGGAAGCGGAAGGCATCCCAGGGGCGGAGCTTGGGCTGATCTCCGGGGTCGGAGACGTCGCTAGTGGTCGAGCTGCTCAACGAACGCGCTCACGCTCGTCGCCGGGAGGTCGCACACCATGTTCTCGCAGACGTAGGCGGTCGCTCCGGTGCCCGCGGAGCGGCCCTCCAACACCGGGAGGCCCCCGCCGGTCCGTGCCGGCGCGAGGAGCACCGCAGGAAGATAACGTCTGGATATCTCACGTTCGAATGGCGCCCGTTCGGAGGGCGTCCCGACCACCACGATCTCGCGTGGGGTGGCCAGCTGCAGCTCCAACGCCTGGAGCATCGCGCCGAAGCCGGTGGCGCCCCTGGTGAACTGCCCTGCGACGCTCGTGATGACGGCGCGGCTCGCGTCCTCCCACTCGGTCCGTCCGAGGTACCGGGCGAGCCAGAAGCCGAGGATCGCCATCGAGGCGTTCCCGCTCGGGGTCGGGGAGTCGAAGAACGGCTTCTGCCGCAGGATCAGCGACTCGCCGTCCGAGGGCGACTCGAAGAACGTGCCGTCCGTGTCCGCGAACCGCGCGAGGGCGTCCTCGTACAACGTGGTCGCCCATTCGATCAGTCCGAGGTCGCCGGTCGCGCGGTACAGGTCGACCAGGCCGAGACCGAGATAGGCGTAGTCCTCCAGGAGGGCGTCCACCTTCGCCTCGCCCGTGCCCGAGGTCTCCGCGCGGTAGGAGTGCATCAGGCGGCCGTCGCGCACCATCGTGGTGCGGATGAACTCGGCGGTGCGACGGGCGGCCTCCACGTAGCGCGGCTCGCCGAGGATGCGGCCGGCCTCGGCGAACGCGGAGATCGCGAGACCGTTCCAGGAGGTCAGCACCTTGTCGTCGAGCCCCGGCGGGACGCGCCGTGCGCGCTCCTCGAACAGCTGTTGTCGCCAGGCGGGCAGCGCCGCCTCGAGCTCGGCGGCGGGACGCGCGAGGCGTTCCGCCACAGCCTCAAGCGGTTCGGGGCGGCTGAGGACGTTGCGCCGACCGAACTCCGGGTGGTGGGGATCCTCGAAGTTGCCGTCCTCGGTCACGGCGTAGACGGCGCAGAACGCCGCGCCGTCCTCCGGCCCGAGGACCGCAGCGATCTCCGCGGGCGTCCAGACGAAGAACTTGCCTTCGATGCCCTCGGAGTCAGCGTCCTGCGCGGAGTGGAAGCCGCCGCCGGCGTCGAGCATCTCGCGGAGGAGGTAGTCCAGCGTCTCGCGGACGACCGTGGCGAACGCCTCGTCGCCGCCCACCCCATCGCTCGAAACCTGGTACGCGTGCGCGTACAGCCGGGCGAGCAGGGCGTTGTCGTAGAGCATCTTCTCGAAGTGGGGAACGAGCCACTGCGCGTCCACCGAGTAGCGCGCGAAGCCCCCGCCGAGGTGGTCGTACATGCCGCCTGCAGCCATCATCCGGCAGGTGTGCAGGGCCATCGCGGTCGGGGCGTCCTCGCCCGTCCGCGCGCCGTACATGAGCAGGAACTCGAGGTTGGAGGCGCTGGGGAACTTGGGCGCGCGGCCGAAGCCGCCCCAGTGCGGGTCGAAGGCGTGCTCCAGGGCCTTGAACGCCGCTTCCGAGGTCGCCGCGGCGATCGCGCCAGAGCCGCCCTCGGTCTGCCGTCCGGTCGCCTCGCGGACCTTCGCCGTCAGGTCCTGCGCCGACTCGACCACGCTCGCGCGGTTCTCGCGCCAGGCGCGCGAGACGCCCTCGAGGAGCTTCGGGAAGCCGGGGCGGCCGTAGCGGTCGTCCGGCGGGAAGTAGGTGCCCGCGTAGAACGGTTCGAGGTCGGGCGTGAGGAAGACGGTCATCGGCCAGCCGCCGGAGCCGCTCATCGCCTGCGTGAACGTCATGTAGACCGAGTCCACGTCCGGCCGCTCCTCGCGGTCGACCTTGATGTTCACGAAGCCCTCGTTCATCTGGGCAGCGATCGCCTCGTCCTCGAACGACTCGTGGGCCATGACGTGGCACCAGTGGCACGAGGAGTACCCGACCGACAGGAGGATCGGCTTGTCCTCCGCGCGCGCCTTCGCGAACGCCTCCTCGCCCCACGGGTACCAGTCCACGGGGTTGTCGGCGTGCTGCAGGAGGTACGGGCTGGACTCGTTCGCGAGGCGGTTCATGGAGCCACGGTACCAACGAGGCTGGCGAGGGGGACGGATCGCGTGCCGGAGGACGCGTATCCTCGTGCGGATGCTGGCCCAGACCACCAACCAGACCACCGTCCGCTTCGCACGGCCCGAGGATGCCGAGACGATCATCGCGTTCGTCCGCGGCCTCGCCGTGTTCGAGCACGAGTCGCCGGAGCGCGTACACCTGACGCCCGCGGCCATCCTCCGGGACGGCTTCGGCGAGCGACCGGTGTTCGAGGCGCTGATCGCCGAGCAGGAGGGCGCCCCGGTCGGCTTCGCCCTCTTCTTCCCGAACTACTCGACGTGGGAGGGCGTCCCCGGCCTCTACTGCGAGGACCTCTTCGTCGCCGAGGAAGCGCGCCACAGCGGCGCGGGCCACGCGCTGCTCGCCGCCCTTGCGCGGATCGCACATGAGCGCGGGTGGGCACGCCTCGAACTCTCCGTGCTCGACTGGAACCCGGCGCGCGCGTTCTACGAGGCGCACGGGATGGCTCACCAGCAGGAGTGGCTGCCGTACCGGATGGAGGCGGACGCGATCGCGCGGCTCGCCTCGCAGGCCTCGCCGATCGACGGGTCGACCGAGGGCTAGCGGGCCGGACTACTCGTCGCGGTGGGAGTTCGCCAGGCGGGTCTGGACACCACGGCCGTAGCGACCGTCGCGGTCATACCAGATCGACTCCACGTGGCCGACGCCGCCGATCTCCTGGCGGTAGGGGACCTCGAGGCAGACCCACTCGTCGACCGGGTCGCGGTCCATGTAGAGCGTGACGTCACTGTTGATGTAGGAGCCGCCGGCCTGGCCCTCCAGCGTGAAGCGCCCCGCGATGGCGTTCCCGAAGTCGGAGAGCGCGGCGGCCTGCGTCGCAGGCGAGGTCGGCTCGCCCTCGATGAACGGCATGGGGATGCGGATCCACGCGGCCGGGTGTGGCGCGTTCGGCGCCGTCGCCCATGCCACCTCGATGGTGGCGTGGAAGCCGGGGAGGCTGCGGGGCGAGTGCTCCACGGCGCCGTCCTCGCGGACGCGGGCGAAGCCCTGCGTTACGGGGAGGCCCTCCGGCCCCTCCGGCACGCGCACCGGCGGCTGGAGGCCGGGCTCGTCACTACGACGGAGGAGCTGCGCGGATGCACGGGTGACCTCTTGCTCCCCAGCCCACAGCGAGGCCTGCACGCCCATCACGCGACGGCCTCCGCGGACGGTCTCGACGGTGGCGCGGAGCGGGACGGACGGGACGGCGCGGAACAGGTCCACCGTCAGCCGTACGAGCTGGTAGGCGGGATCGCCCACGTGCTGCTCGATGCACCGCGCGAGGAGGCCGGCGGGCGGGCCACCGTGCACGTATCCGCGATACCAGGGACTACCGGCAAACTCGGACGGGACGAACAGGTCACCGTCACGGTGAAAGATCGCGTCACCCAACGAGGAGCCTCTCTCGATGCGGGCGGGGGAAGGAGGAGTCTCGAGGCGGTTAGCGGTTCGCCTCGGAGGTCTCGGTGGACGGCTGGCCCACCGGCGCCCAGCGCTTCAGCTCGCGCGGTGCTTCTTCGACCTCAGTAGCGCGGGAGGAGCGCATCGAGCGGATGCGATCACGGGCAACGCGCGCGAACGGCGCCGCAGCGCCCATCAGCGGGACCCAGATGTGGATGGGACAACCCATGACCGTTCCTCCTCGACCGTCCCGAGCCTAGCACCGACCTTCCGAGGGCGGAACGGGCGATCGTCCCGCGAGCCTAGACCTCTGCGCCGTACGCACGCGCGAGGTCGAGGATCTCGGCGGGCGGGACACTCCTTGGTGGCGTGCCATCGACGAGCATGCGGGTGACGCGGTCCTGCGCGGCGCGGTTCACCGGCGTCGGCACGCCGTGGAGCGTCCCCAGCATCACGATCTCGCCGTTGAGGAAGTCCGTCTCGATGCTCCCCGCGCCCCGCGCGAAGCTCTGCCAGGTCGACCCGGCGGCGGTGCGGTCGAAGCCGGGTACCTCGCCTCGGGCGAGCGGCGCCGCCTCGTCGAACTCGGCCCACGAGGCGTACGGGATGCCGGCGGCGTCCAGCACGCGCTCCGCCTCCGCGATCAGCAGCCGCTCGATCTCCTCGGTGCCCTCGGCGGCTCCGGAGGTGGCCTGGACCGCGTTGTGCAGGTTGATGTAGACGAGCTTGGCGTACTTCAGCCGCGCGAGGTCCGCGACAGGCCTCGAGGCGAAGGTGCTCGCGCTCAGCGCGGCGCAGACCTCCTCGATCGTTGCGTCGACGCCGTCCGGATAACGCCCGGCGTGGAGGACACCGGAGAACTCGAGGCCGTTGAGGAGCACCTCGCCCGGTTGGAGGTAGGTGGCGGGCATCTGCACGAGCATGGTGTAGACGCGTGCGAACCGCCGCGCGGCCAGCCGTTCGTTCTCCAGCCCGTTCTGCGCGCAGATCACGGGCACGTCACTGCCGGCCGCGAACCGGAGCGCGTCGAGGGCGCTTGGCGTGTCCTGCGTCTTCACGGTGAGCAGGACGACCTCGTCTCCGCGCCAGTCCACCTCGGAGGGGTGCCCGACCGCTGTGACGGGCTGCACGAAGTCCTCGGACGGGGTGCGGAGGTGGACGCCCTCGCGCTGGAGCGCCTCGAGGTGCGCGCCGCGGGCGATGAGCACGGCGTCGTGCCCGTGCTGCGCGAGCCGCGCACCAACGGCGCCACCGATGGCCCCCGCACCATAGATGACATAACGCATCGAGATCCTCCGCTGGGTGTCGATCTGTGCACGATACGCGCGCCGTGTGGCAGAGGGGAGGAGTCAGGACCCACGCCGGCACCGGAACGACTGGCGTCATCAACCACGATCGCCCACGATGAGGGCATGACGAAGATCCTCGACCTCCTCAAGGCCGGCCCCACGTTGTCGTTCGAGTTCTCGGCGCCCCGGGACGCCGAGGGCGAGCGCCGACTGGAGCGCACGCTCGCGCGCCTCGCGCGGCTGCAGCCCTCGTTTATGTCGGTGACCTACGGGGCGGGGGGCTCTTCCCGCGGGCCCACGGCGGAGGTGGTGCACCACATCCGCCACGACCTGGGCGTGGAGGCGGTGCCGCACCTGGTCTGTGTCGCGCACACGCGCGACGAGATCGCCGGGTTCGTGGACGGCTACCGCGAGGATGGCGTCGACACGATCCTCGCGCTGCACGGCGACCTGCCGGAGGGCAGCACGGAGGCGACCGGCCACTTCACGCGCGCGATCGACCTCGTGGGCTTCATCCGCGAGCGCGGGGACTTCGAGGTCGCCGTCGCCGCGCACCCAGAGGGCCATCCGCGCGCCGCGAACGCCGAGTCGGACCGCGATCACCAGGCGGAGAAGTTGCGCGCCGCCGACCTCGCCATGACGCAGTTCTTCTTCCGCGCGGAGTACTACGAGCGCTTCATCGAGGACATGGCTGTGCGCGGCGTGCACACGCCGGTGATCCCGGGTGTGATGCCCCCGACGAACGTTGAGGGCATCGGCCGGATGGCGGCGCTGAACAACACGGAGTTCCCCGCGGAGGTGCGTGCGCGCCTTGAAGCGGCGGGGGACGACGTGGAGGCACGGCGCGCGATCGGCGTGGAGGCAGCGACGAAGGTGTGCGAGGACCTGCTGCGTGCGGGCGCGCCGGGGATCCACCTGTACACGCTGAACTTCTCGCAGGCCGCGCTGGAGGTGGTCCGGAACCTGGGGCTCCGCGGGGCGGCATCCCCTGACTGAGGCGAGGGACTAGCTGCCGCGCACGTAGCCCAGGTTCGGGGCGAGCCAGCGCTCGGCCTCGGCGATTGTCCAGCCCTTGCGTCGCGCGTAGTCCTCGACCTGGTCCTTCAGGATCCGGCCGACGCCGAAGTACCGCGACTGCGGGTGCGCGAAGTACCAACCACTGACGGAGGACCCCGGCAGCATCGCGAACGAGTCGGTGAGTTCCACGCCGGCGTTCTCCTCCGCGTTCAGGAGGTCGAAGAGCGTGCGCTTCTCCGTGTGGTCGGGGCAGGCCGGGTAGCCCGGGGCGGGGCGGATGCCCTGGTACTTCTCGGCGATGAGCGCGGCGTTGTCGAGGTCCTCGCCGGCGGCGTAGCCCCAGGTGACCTTGCGGACGTGCTCGTGCATGTACTCGGCGAGGGCTTCCGCCAGGCGGTCGGAGAGCGCCTTCAGCATGATCGCGCGGTAGTCGTCGTTGTCCGCCTCGTAGGCCGCGACCCGCTCGGCCTCGCCGAGGCCCGCGGTGACGGCGAACCCGCCGAGATAGTCCGGGATGCCGCTGTCCTTCGGCGCGATGTAGTCCGAGAGCGCATAGTTCTCGCCTCGGCCTCGCGCGCGGCTGGTCTGCTGGCGCAGGGTGTGGACGGTGGTGAGCACCTCTGTCCGCGACTCGTCTGTGTAGACCTCGATGTCGTCGCCCACCGAGTTGGCAGGCCAGAGGCCGGTGACGGCGCGCGCGGTCAGCCAGCGCTCCTCCACGATCGTCGCGAGCATCTCGCGCGCTTCCTCGTACAGCGGGCGCGCGCTCGCGCCGACGACGGGGTCGTCCAGGATCTTCGGGAAGGTGCCGCTGAGTTCCCACGCCTGGAAGAACGGTGTCCAGTCCATCCGCTCGAGGAGTTCCTCCAGGGGCACGGTCATCGTCTGGATCCCGAGGTGCTGAGGCTCCACGGGCTGGTAGTCGTCCCATGTCACGGGGGCGTGGCGCTCGCGTGCTTCCTCGATCGGGAAGCGGTCCGCCGTGTCTTCGCGGTCGTAGAACGCGTTGCGGATGCGGTCGTACTCCTCGCGGGTGTCCTCCACGTAGGCGTCGTGCTGGGTCTCCGAGAGCAGGCTGGAGACGGTACCGACGGCGCGGGAGGCGTCCGGGACGTAGACCACGGGGCCGGTGTAGTTCGGTGCGATCTTGACGGCGGTGTGCGCCTTGCTGGTCGTCGCGCCGCCGATGAGCAGCGGAAGCGTGAAGCCCTGGCGGGTCATCTCCGCCGCGACGTAGGTCATCTCCTCCAGGCTCGGCGTGATCAGGCCTGACAGGCCCACCACGTCCGCGCCCACCTCGCGAGCGGTGTCGAGGATCTTCGCGGCGGGCACCATGACGCCGAGGTCGATGACCTCGTAATTGTTGCACTGCAGGACCACGCCCACGATGTTCTTGCCGATGTCGTGGACGTCGCCCTTCACCGTGGCGATCACGACCCGGCCGTTCGTGCGGGACACGCCGTCCGCCTGTGCTTCTTCGATGAACGGCACGAGGTAGGCGACGGCCTTCTTCATCACCCGAGCGCTCTTCACCACCTGCGGCAGGAACATCTTGCCCGCGCCGAAGAGGTCGCCGACGACGTTCATGCCGTCCATCAGCGGCCCCTCGATGACCTCGAGCGGCTGGGCGACCTGGTGGCGGAGCTCCTCCACGTCCGCGACGACGAACTCGTCGATGCCGTGGACCAGGGCGTAGGTGACGCGCTCACGGGCGTCGGCACTCCGCCACTCCGCGCTGATCTTCTCCGCGGCCGGACCGGAGTCGCGGTAGTCCTCGGCGACTTCGAGGAGGCGCTCGGTGGCGTCGGGGCGCCGGTTGAGGATCACGTCCTCCACGCGGACGCGCAGGTCCTCCGGGATCTCGTCGTACACGGGCAGCGCGCCCGCGTTGACGATCGCCATGTCGAGGCCGGCCGCGATGGCGTAGTAGAGGAAGACCGAGTGCATCGCCTCGCGGACGGGGTTGTTGCCGCGGAAGGAGAAGGAGACGTTGGAGACGCCGCCGGAGACCTTCGCGTGCGGGAGCTCCGCCTTGATGCGGGTCACGGCCTCGATGAACTCGTTGGCGTAGTTGTTGTGCTCCTCGATCCCGGTCGCCACGGCGAAGATGTTGGGGTCGAAGATGATCTCCTCGGGCGGGAAGCCGATGCGGTCCACGAGGAGGCGATAGGAGCGCTCGCAGATCGCGAGCTTGCGCTCCGCGGTGTCGGCCTGGCCGTCCTCGTCGAAGGCCATGACCACCACGGCGGCGCCGTAGCGCCGCACCTTGCGCGCCTGGTCCAGGAAGGCCTCTTCGCCTTCCTTCAGGCTGATCGAGTTCACGATCGCCTTGCCCTGCGTGCACTGGAGCCCGGCCTCGATCACGGACCACTTGGAGGAGTCGATCATCAGCGGCACGCGCGCGATGTCCGGCTCCGCGGCGATGAGGTTTACGAAGCGGCGCATTGCCGCCTCCGAGTCCAGCATCGCCTCGTCCATGTTGATGTCGATGATCTGCGCGCCGGCCTCCACCTGCTGTCGCGCGACATCGAGGGCGGCGTCGAAGTCGCCGTTAAGGATCAGCTTCCGGAAGCGCGCGGAGCCTGTGACGTTGGTCCGTTCACCGATGTTGATGAACGAGGCACGCCGCGAAGCGGTGTCGAACGAACCCGGAGAGTCGGAGGTGGTCACGCTATCAGCCGACCTCGAGTGCTTCGAGCCCCGAGAGAGTGAGCACGGGGCGGTGCGCCGGGATCACGCGCGGCGGGAGGCCCCGGACCGCGTCCGCGATCGCCTTCGTGTGCGCGGGCGTGCTGCCACAGCAGCTGCCGATGATGTTCAGGAGGCCGTCACGGGCCCAGGAGGAGAGCTCCTCCGCCATGAACTCCGGCGTCTCGTCGTAGCCCCCGAACTCGTTCGGGAGGCCTGCGTTCGGGTAGGCGCTGATCGGGACATCGGCGATGCGAGCGAGCTCCGCCACGTAGGGGCGCAGCTGCGCCGAGCCGAGCGAGCAGTTGAATCCCACGGCGAACGGCTCCGCGTGCTTCATCGAGGTCCAGTACGCCTCCACGGTCTGTCCGGTCAGCGTGCGGCCCGAGAAGTCGACGATGGTGCCCGAGACCCAGAGCGGGAGGCGGACGCTGTCTTCCTCGAAGACCTGGTCGATGGCGAAGACGGCGGCCTTCGCATTCAGGGTGTCGAACGTCGTCTCCACGAGCAGGATGTCCGCGCCGCCGGCGATGAGGCCGCGTGCCGCCACCATGTAGGCGTCGCACATCTCCTCGAAGGTGATGCCGCGCGCGCCGGGGTCGTTCGCGTCCGCCGAGATCGAGAGTGTGCGGTTCGTGGGGCCGAGGGCGCCCGCGACCCAGCGCGTGCTGCCGTCCTGCGCATCGAACTCGGCGGCGGCCTCACGCGCGAGGCGCGCGCCCGCCTCGTTCAGTTCGAACGCGAGGCCGTCGAGGCCGAACTCGGCCTGTGAGATCGAGGTGGCGGTAAAGGTGTTCGTGCCGCCGATGTCCGCGCCGGCTTCGAAGTATTCGCGATGGATGCCGCGGACGAAGTCGGGAGCGCTCAGGTTCAGCGCCTCCGCGTCGCCCTTCAGGTCGCGGTCCCAGTCGGCGAAGCGCTCACCTCGGAAGTCGGCCTCGCCGAGGCCCTTGCCCTGGATGAGGACGCCCCAGGAGCCGTCGAGCACCAGGATGCGCTCGCGGAGGGCGTTGTGCAGGGCGTTCAGCCGATCCTCGCGGGAAATCGGGGCGGTCATGCACCCATCGTACCCCTCACTCCCGCTAGGATCGGCTGAACGCCCT
>JALOAM010000205.1 GCA_023228765.1 Dehalococcoidia bacterium | reverse complement strand
GAGCGACGGTGTCAGGAGCGCGAGCCCGGCGAGGACGGTTAGCACGCGGGCGAGCCATCCGCGTCCGCGGAGGCCGCGGGCCATGGAACCAGCCGCACGACGGCCGAACGTCATCATCCTCCCATTATCGGCCTCGCCGGCCAGTGGTCGATGGCGTCCCTAGGCGATTGTCACGAGGCGTTCACGGGACTGCATCACCAGGTCGCGCGTGCCGAACAGGAGCATCCGGTCGCCGGCGCGAAGCACCGTGTTCCCGGAGGGGATCACATCGCCGTCGTCGCGGACGAGCAGCAGCACGAGCACGTTCGGCGGCAGGCCCAGGGCGCGGATCTCGCGGCCCGCGAGGGCGGGCCCCACGCGCACCTCCACCGTCATGCGGTCCCCCACACGGGAGACCAGCGTCTGCGTGAGGGTGGGCTCCCCGATCATCTCCGCGAGCGCCTCGGCGAGGGTGTCCACCTCGGACAGGACGCTCGCACCACTCTCGCGGAACGCCTCCACCGCGCCGGGCTGAGAGACGCGGGCGAACAGGCGCGCCTCCGGGTTCACGCTGTGGAGGTACTGCGTGAAGAGGAGGTTGGAGTGGTCCAGGTCCGTCGCGGCCACGGCGATCTTCACGTCCAGCGCCCCGCGCGACCTCAGGAACCGCAGGTCCGTCACGTCGCCCACCTCGGCGGTCAGGCCCTCCGCCCGCGCACGCTCGACGGCCTCTTCGTCGAGGTCGATGAGCAGGACGTCCAGGCCGTCCGCCTCCAGTTGTTGGGCGGTCCGGCGGGCCAGCGCCCCGGCGCCTCCGATGATTGCGCGCATCGCCTTCACCCCCAGCAGGTCCGCCATCCGGTCAGCGTAGGTGGACTGGATGGACACGGTCATGAACACCGTCAAGAACACCAGCGCCGCCAGCGTCGGCCCCGCGTTCTCCTCGCCCAGGCGCGTGGAGGCGAATGCGGCCAGCGAGGCGGCCACCACGCCTCTCGGCCCGATCGCCGCGACGTATGCGCGCTCCTGCCACCGCAGGCCCGAGCCGATCGAGCAGAGGAACACGACCGCCGGGCGGATGGCGACCATCAGCAGGATCACCACGACAAAGCCCCACGGCCACAGGCTCGTCATCACGCTCAGTTCCACGGTGGACGCCGCAAGGACGTAGATCGCGCCGATCAGCAACAGTGAGATGTCGTCCTCGAAGGAGCGGACCGCCTCGGCGTGCGGCACGTTGATCCACGCCAGCACGAGGCCCATCGTCGCCATCGCCATGAGCTGCGATTGTGGGAGGAGCTCTGAGCTGGTGGCGTAGACCGCGATGCTGGCGCCGAACAGCAGCAGCTGGATCTCCGTCGTGTTCATCGAACGGTTGATCCGGGTCACCGCCCACACGAGCGCCGCGCCGGCGAGCCCCATGAGGAGGCCCGCACCCAGGCGGGTCGTGACGAACTCGAACGGGTCGTTCGCGATCGCGCCATCGAGGGCGGACTCCAGCACGATGACGACGAGCATGGCGCCGAGCGGGTCGATGAGGACACCCTCGCCGATGAGGACGGCGCGGACGCGGTCATTCAGACGCACGCGCTTCACGAGGGGACCGATCACCGTGGGCCCGGTCACGCTGACCAGCGCGCCGAAGATCGCCGCGGTGTCCCACGGCAGCACGCCCAGCCCTCCAGCGGCGAGGGTCGCGAGCGCCCAGGTGAGGACAAGCCCCATCGTGAGCAGGTTCCGGATCATGCGTCCGACGCGACGCAGGTAGTCCGTATCGATGGCGAAGGCGCCCTCGAACACGATCAGCCCGACGAGGACCTCGAGGGCCGTCTCGAACAACGGCTCGAGCTCGTGAGGCCGGATGATCTGGAGGGCAGACTGCCCGGCAACGGCACCGAGGATGAGGTACAGGAGGATCGGGGGGACGCGCAGCCGCTTCGCGACCTGGTTCGCGATCGCGAGGCCAAACCCGATCACCGCGAGGGCGGAGAGAGCAGCGCTCTCCATGTGGTTCCTTCGTTGAGTGCAGGTCAGCGAAGCCACGGCGGAGTGCGCCGTCCCTCCAGCATGAGGGATCACTGCTCGATGCGCATCTACATATTTGCGATGCAACTCAACTCGGGCCACCGACGCCGCTAGCGGAGTCGGTTGGTAGAGTCCCCCGATGCGGGCAGCCCTCGACCATGCGGGGGCGCTCGCCAGGGTCGGTGGTGCCGTGGACCTCGCCGAGTACGTCTTCCTCGCCGTGGCGGCCTTCGTGGCCGGCGCGATCAACGCCGTCGCCGGCGGCGGGTCGCTCGTGTCGTTCCCGGCGCTGGTCGCCGTGGGCTACACGGCGAAGGTGGCGAACATCACCAACACCGTCGCGCTCTGGCCCGGCTACATCGGCGGTTCGATCGGGTACGCCGCCCAGCTGAGCGGCCAGCGCCGCCGCGTGACTGTGCTCGCGGCCCCCAGCATCCTCGGCGCGCTCCTCGGCTCCGCGATCCTCCTCTACACCCCGGCCGCCTCGTTCGAGGCGATCGTCCCCTTCCTCATCCTGTTCGCCGCCGCACTGATGGCGCTCCAGACGCGCCTCGCGGCGTGGGTCGCCAGCCACCGCCCGGAGCGCAAGGACGCGGACGCCAACGTCGAGGTGCTCGTGGCAGTGTTCGGCCTCGCGATCTACGGGGCGTACTTCGGCGCGGGCCTTGGCATCCTCACGCTCGCCGTGCTCAGCATCCTGCTGCCGGACGACCTCCACCGGTCGAACGCGCTGAAGGGGCTGATCTCCGCGATCATCAATGCGGCCGCCGTGGTCTACTTCGCGATCTGGGGCCCGGTGGAGTGGGCGCCGGCCGCGGTCATGGCCGTGGCCGCGCTCGCGGGCGGGTACTACGGTGTGGGAGCGGCGAGGAGGTTCTCGCCGCAGGTGCTGCGGACGGTCGTCGTGGTCTACGCCGTCATCGCCGCGCTCGTCATCCTCCTCACGTAGGAGCGCCTCATGCGCGCCACCTCCGACGCCCCCGTCCGTGAGTCCGAGCTTCGCTCGCTGGAGGAGATCCTCCCGCCGTGGGTGGTGATCCTCCACAACGACGACCACAACGCCATGGACCACGTGGTGAGGGCACTCCTCCTCTCGATCCCCGAACTCTCCCTCGAACGCGCCGCCGAGGTCATGCTCACCGCCCACGAGCACGGCCAGGCCGACGTCATCTCGTGCCCCCTCGAACGCGCCGAGCTCTACCGCGACCGGTTGGAGTCGCACGGCCTGACGGCCACGATCCGCAAGGCGTAGGGCGTCGGGGCGGAGAGCGGAGAGCGGAAGAGGCCCTCACCCCAACCCTCTCCCGCTCCGCGGGCGAGGGGGTCAGAAGCGGAGGCGGAAGCGGAGCCCGCAGACCAGGCGCGGAGGGGGCTAGTTCGTCGTCACCGTCGTCGTCTCGGTGGGGACGCGGACGGGGCGCGGGGGTGGCTTCACGAAGGAGATGATGAGGGCGCCCGCGAGCCAGCAGCCTGCGACGCCGAAGAACACGCCGATGTAGTTCCCCACGGCGTCGCGGTAGTACGCCACGATCAGCGGCGAGGTGGCGCCGATGATCAGTGCGAGCGGCATCGCCATGCTCCGGACCTCGGCGATGTACCTCCGGCCGAAGTAGGAAGCCCAGATCGTCTCCTGGAGCGGGATCTGCCCGCCAAACCCCCACCCGAGGAGGCCGAACGCGAACAACAGCGGGACCAGCGCGCCCTGGTGGGCGAAGATCACCACCAGCGCCATCCCGACGCCGGCCATGATGAAGGCGACCGCCGCGCCCCGGTTGGGCGCCCAGTGGTCCGTGGTCCACCCCCAGAACGGCTTGCAGACCAGCGCCCCGCCGGACATCACCGCGACCAGTAGCGCCGCCGTGCCCGAGGAGAACGATTCCTCCTCCAGGAACGGCAGCATCTGCACCAGCACCACCTGGATGCCGACACCGCCGACGCCGAACCCGAGCACGATGAGGTAGAGCGCCTTCGTCCGCATCGCCTCCTTGCGGGTGAAGGAGTTGTCGAAGTCGGCGCGGACTGCCGCGCGCTGGACGGACTGCGCGGAGGTGGTGTCTTCCTCGTCGTCCTCGTCCGTCAGGCCGTCCGGGAGCCAGCCGTGATCCTCCGGCTGGCTCTTCATGATGAACGCCACCGGCACGATGACGAGGAGGGCGATGACGCCGAGGATCCGCCACGCCATCTGCCAGCCGAACGTCTCGACGAGGAACACGCCGATGGTGGGGAAGATCACGCCGGCGAAGGACACGCCCATCGACGAGAAGCCGATCATCCGGCCGCGCTTCGTCACCCACCACTTGGACATAGTCACGTTCACCACGAGGTTCCCGACCATCGCGGCGCCCGCTGTGAAGATGAACCCGCGGATCAGCCACCACTGCCACGTCTCGGTCACTGAACCGGAGATGAACAGCCCGAACGCGAGGCAGATCCCGCCCGCGATCTGGAACCGCCGCACGCCCCACCTCGCGAGGTAGGTGCCGACGAAGAAGCCCATGACGGCGGTGACCACGCGGCTGACCCCCGTGGCGAGGAAGAACTCGGACTGCTGCCACCCCAGGTCCGTGGTCATCGGCCCGACGAACGTGCCGACGACGGAGGTCATCATCCCGACGCTGATGAGCTGGGACAGGAACGCCCCGCCGAGGATCCAGTAGCCGTAGTAGAACCCCGGCCACGGTGGAGGCGCTGCGACGTTCTTCGCCGGAGCGCTTCTCCCGGGATCGACATCGGCGGGCCCTCGTTCGGGGGACGCGGTGGATGTGGCC
>JALOAM010000204.1 GCA_023228765.1 Dehalococcoidia bacterium | reverse complement strand
AGCGCCGGCGGCACGGCGGCGAGCACCGCCTCCGCGAGGTCCTGATGGGGATCGACCACCACGAGCGCGGTGTCCTCCACACCGGCCGCCACCCGTTCCATCAGCCCGGCCGCGATGTGCCGGAGCAGCGTGGACTTGCCACGCCTCGTCTTTGCCACGAGGAAGTGGTTGCGATGCAGCATGGGCGCGGGCAGGTGCACCGGGACGGGCGGATCGGCAGCCGAGACACCGAGGCGGACGCCTTGCGTGGCGTGCCCCGGGGCGGGTGCGAGGCGCCGGGCCGTCGTGCGCCGGACGCGCGGCGGCGTACCCTCGGCCTCGGGGAGGTGCCAGAGCGCGGCCGCCTCACCCGCATTCAGCAGGAGCGGCAGGTTACCGTGCCGGCCCCGGACCGGACGCGGTCGCTCCGGGCGCAGCGCACCACCCGCGGGGTCGTCGTACGTCGCGTAGGCGGCGGCCGCCTGCAAGGTGAGCGCGCGCAGGCGCGAACGATCCGGGCCGGATGCCAGCACGTCGAGCCGCGCCGCGACCAGCGGACCGGTCAGCTTCGCCGCGACGACGCGGGCACCGATCGCCCCGGGCCGGCGCAGCAGCCGAACCGCGAGCGCGGCGAGGACGGGGACGCCGACCAGGAGCACAGCCCCCGCCGCCGCGATGAGCGCCCACTCGCCGGCCTCGTACCAGCGCCAGCCCTGCAGCAAGGCTGCTGCAGCCGCCATGGCCGCCGCCAGGGGCACGAGGCTCGCCGGCGAGTCCTCGTGTCGCCGCCGCTGGTAGGACGGCTGCTCCTCCCGGCGCCGGACGCGCTCGCCGCCCCGCGACGGTGCGGGCCCGAGCCGGAGCCGGCAGACAACCTGCTCGCCCGGGGCGGGATCGACCGCCGCCACGACCCCGGTCAGCGGGTCACGCTCGCCGCGCCACTCCAGGCGGAGTGGCAGCGCCGCGTCGGCGGCGGGGCGCAGCTCCACGGCCAACGCCTCGGCGCTCGCGGATGCGGTCAGTGGCTCCACCGTGCAGCGCTCGAACGCGGCCTGCGGGTAGGCAGCCCGCACCTGCGCCAGTACGCGCTCCATGCCGTCGGCGCTGTCGCTCCGGACATACCAGCGCGGACCTTCCGCCGTCAGCGCGAGGTCGAGCGCGAACGCCTCCCCCGCCAGCGCCCCGAGCATCCCTCGTGCGGCGCTCATGCTGCCCTCGAGCCCGCGTGGTGGCACGATCTCCGCGACGAACGAGGGGTCATTGCGCCGCCGCAGCATCGCGCACGCCCCTCTCGGCTTCGGCGAGCAACTGGAAGAAGGTCTCGCGGCCGTCCGGCAGGAGGCTCAACTGGCTGACGTCCTTTACGCCGTCGGGGAGCGCGAGGATCGCGGCGCGGTCGCCGAGCGCGTCCGCCAGACTGGCGGCGCCTTCGCGCCCGGGTCCGTCGTTGTCGAGCACGAGCACCACCGACCGCGTGCGGTCGAGCAGACGGAGCGCCTGCGGCGCCGGCTGCGTGCCGAGGAGCGCGCAAGCGGGGAGTCCCCACGAGACGAGCGTCAGCCAGTCGAACGGTCCTTCGGTGAGGATCACCCGTGGCCGCCCACGCGCTGCGTCGTAGCCGAGCAGCGGCTTCGGGAGGGCGAGGTTCAGATACGGATGCTCGGACGTGCCGGATAGGACGCGCCCCGTCATCCATCCGCAGTAGCCGGCGCGCAGGTCGGGGATCACGATCCGCCCGCGCATCGCCTCCCGCTCGTCACGCCCGTGACGGCGGTCCGGATAGAACAGCCCCATCTCGACGGCGCGGCGGACACTGAGGCGGCGGCGCTTCAGGTACGCGAGCAGTGACCGGCCGTCGCTGTACCCGACACGCGCCCGCCGGGCGAGCCAAGGCGGGATGCGCCGTTCCTCCAGGTAGCGGAGCGCCTCCGGCGTCTGGAAGAGCGCCTCGTGGTAGAGCTCGCAGGCGGCAGTGAGGATCAGGCGATCGTCCACCGACAGGCGCACGTGCTGCGGCGGTTCCTGCCGTCGCGCCGGTCCGACTGGCGGCGGTGGCGACTGATCGCCGAGGTAGGCGACCGCCTGCGCGAAGCCAAGGTCGCGAGTCCGGCGGACGAAGTCGATCACGTCGCCCCCGGCGCCGCAGCCGAAGCAGTAGTAGCTCCGGGTGTCGGGATAGACGACGAGACTCGGCCGGTCGTCGCGATGGAACGGGCACCGGCCCATGAAGCGGCGGCCGGTGGGACGCAGCGCGACGCCGTGCGCGGCGATCACGTCCGCGATCGGGTGGGCCTGCTTGATCCGCTCGACGTCAACGGGCATCGCGGCCCTCCTCCCGCTGACGGGCGAGCTCCGCGGGCGACGTGGTCGCGAGCGCGTGCTCCAGCTCGCTTGCCTCGACGCGCAGCGCGACGTGGTTGCCCCGGGCGAGGAAGAGGCCCTCACCGCGCCGGCAGCCGAGGAGGAACTCGCGTTCGCCGCGCGAGAGCCCGAATGTCTCCTCGACGACGCCGATCGTCGAGCTGTCCTGGCGCATGAGGAGCTGGACCGAGCTGTTCGCGAGGATCGTGTGGCCCTCGGCGGAGGCCAGGAAGTCCTCGACGTCCTGCGTCACCGTCGTCAGGCCGAGCCAGCGCTTGCGGGCGCGGCGCGCCATGTCCGCGAGAAACCGCGCGCCGTCGGCGTGCCGCACGAGTGACCACGCCTCGTCGATCAGGAGCATCCGCGGGCGGGGCCGCCGGGTGACCTCGCGCCAAACGTGGTCGGCGATCACATACATCGCAACCGGGCGCAGCTCCTCTTCGAGATCCCGCATCTGGAAGACCACGAACGGCTGATCCAGCGAGGTCGTGGTGCGCTCCGAGAAGACGTGGCCCAGGCTGCCGTCCACGTAGCGGGTCAGGCGGTCCGCGAGGCCGTGTGCGTTGTCGCCGTCGCGCAGGACGTTGAAGAGGTCGCGCAGCACCGGCGCGGCGTTGCCGTGCATCGTCGCATCGCGTGTGATGCCCGCCCGCCGGTAGGTCTCGTAGAGCGCCTCGTCGAGCACGCCCCGCTCGCGCTGGCCGAGTGGCTGCCCGGGGTCGGAGAGCATCACACCGAGCAGTCCCTGGAGCGCGAGGACGCGCTCGGCGAGCGGGTCACGCCCCTCGGCGTCGTCCACGGCGGCCGGGAGGTCGAAGGGGTTGATGTGGTGGGGCGAGGTGCCGGAGAGCCGCACCATCTGCCCGCCGACTGCTTCGCAGAGCCGGCCGTACTCGTCCTCCGGGTCGATCACGAGGTAGTCGATGCCGAGCAGCAGCGCGCGCAGCGCCTCGATCTTGCAGAGGTAGCTCTTGCCCGCCCCGGACTTCGCGAAGACGGTCTTGTTCGCGTTCTCCTGGTCGCTGCCGAACGGGTTGTGGACGACGAGCGAGTGGTTGTGGGCGTTCTCGCCGTAGAGGATGCCGTCACCGACGGCGAGGTGACTCGACCCGAAGGGCAGCATGGTCGCCACGCTCGACGTGTCGAGGTTGCGACGGCGGCGCAGATAGTCCTGTCCGGCGGGCAGGCACCCGAGGACGCCGGGCAGCATCTCGTACAGCGCGGGCCGGGCGCCGGCCATCATGCCGCCGAGGATCCCTGCCACCCGCGCTGCGCTCTCATCGAGCACGCCGGGCGTGCGTCCGTGGAGACGAAAGTAGAGCGATGTGGAGAAGACCCGCTCGTCGCCGCGTTCAAGCGCGTCGCGGAGACGTTCCACGTCCTCGTAGGCGACCTCGCGCTCAATGCTGGCGATCCGTCCGCCGCGCGCTTCGAGCATCCGCGACGACTGCAGTTCGACCATGCGGTGCGTGAGCGACCGCACGACGGAGCTGGACTCCAGCGGCTCCAGGTGGAGGCTGACATCGAGCGGTTCGTCCGCGTCGATCAGCCGTCCGAGCCAGTTGGGCGTGACGTGGCGGGGGTAGTCCGTGATCGCGAATACGCGGCTCATCGCGCCGTCGATCGCGACCTCGGCGCGCGCCTCCTCGATCGCGGCCGGCGCGACGATGTCGGCCCCGGTCCGCATGCCGAGCCCGAACGTCCGGTCCGCCGCGGCCGGCTGCGTCCCTTGCTGGCGCCAGAGCGAGCGCAGGCTAGGCACGCGCAGCCTCCGTTCTCGGGGCGGTCATCTCCACCGGACGCGTCAGCACCGGCGATGCGAGCGGCGGGAGGCCGCCCGCTGTGACCGGCGTCCCGGCGAGCGCCGCCCGCCACAGCGCGACCAGTTCCGCGGCGGCCAGGCGGCGGGTCGGGACACCGAACGCCGCGAGTCCCTGCGCGACCTCCGAGCAGCGGAACGTCAGCGTGCGTCGGGCCGACGCCAGCGTGGTCACGTCGGCGTCCCGCTTCGCCGGCCGCCCCGGCCAGGCGACCTGCGTGCGGTCGGAGGCTCCGCCGGTGCCCGCCGGGATCACGACGTAGCAGCGGCGGTCGAGCAGCGTCCGCTCCCGGGCCAGACTCCGGACGAACGCCTCGTGGTCGAGGGCGAGCCGCCGCCAGATGTCGCCCGAGCGGGCGCTCCGGCTGTCCCGCAGTCCGGCGAGGTAGACCTCGACGTCGGTGGGGACGATCCGCACGAGCACCTGCAGCGGGTACGCGAGGCCGTTCAGGAAGCGCCGGTACCCGGCGAGGATCGCCTCCTGCTCCGGCTCCGACTTCAGCGCGAAGTTGACCGTGCCCGCTTCGAGGACGGCCCGGTAGTCGCCGCCGCGCAGGCAGAGCACGTCCCGGGTCACGTCGTCGAGCGGCAGCAACTCCTGCACGCTTGCGTGCTTATGCCGCATCGCCAGTCCCCCTTCCC